>NZ_JBHIMS010000082.1:0-327870 GCF_042194285.1 Bartonella sp. MM97QHHN
AAAGTAAAAAATATTCGCACTGAAATTGAGCTATTTTCATAAATTAAAAAATGAAATTAAGAAAAGATAAATTATCGTAAACTATACACTTTACTTTAGTGTCAAAATTATAATAATGACAACAAATATCAGAATGTATATAACAGTAAAAAGAGTCATATTAAAATGAAAAATATCATTCTTGTAATTTTGATTGCAAACCTTTTATCGGCTTGTGCATTAGCACCAAAGCTAAAACAGCCCAATGATAGGAACCGCGTGCCTATTAATAAAACAATCCCTGCCGAAATCAAGCGAGGAGACAGATGAAAANATTATATGCTTTACTTTATTATTAAAATTATAATAATGATAAAAAATGTTGGGCTTTTTTAATCGTCAAAAAGAGGAGTGTTAAGGTGAAAAAACGATTTATTACAATAGGAATGATTAGTCTTTTGGCAATGATAGATTTAACTCTAAGGTCTAACTTTAGTTGGGGTTCTGACGCTCAAACTTCAACTATCCAAATCTCCTCCTCAACAGAATATCTGAAAATTATTCAGTTGTTAACAGAAAAAATTAAAGTAACTGAAGAGCAGATCAATAACGCGAAAAAAGTCTATCAATCTATAACAGGAAGTAGAATAACAGAACTAAGAATAAAAGAGGAGGGGAATTTTTTCTTACACGATATGCCTATCTACGCAAAACTAAACCAAAACTACCATAACCTATTTGTGACTGAGTATCCCAATCTCAAAGACATTTCATTTTCTATTTATGCCGAAGAGAAAAGGGCAAACTTTTGGAGCCTTCCGCCAAAGATGATGCGACAAATAATTGATAAGCGTCTTAAATATAGTGGAATTGTCGAAAAAGCTGTAAGCTTGCAAACTTTCAAAGACGTAGAGAAGCGCTTTACGCAAATCATCGATTTCTTAGATGAGATAAATAGAACAACGAATCTAGCGGAAGTTTTCGAGCTACAAACACGCATCAGGAACATGTCATCCATGCTCCAAAATGAATATGCAAAATTACAAATGGTCAGAAATTTACGCGATAATGAAGAGCTCCTTATCGAAATACAAAAACGTAAATTGTATGGAAAAATAGTGAACTTTCAGTACACAGATATGCCCAGTGTAAGAATTTAGCCAATAAAGCTCTTTACAACATTTGCTTTTTTCATGAACACAAAAGCTAATTTACAGGGTTCAGTACTATCCCAATAATTCAAAGAGACACAGAGATTTTATCAAAGCCAAGATANGATAAATTTGGCACATGCAAGCAATTTTGATGGAAATCATTTAGGTAGTAGCGTGCGGCTAAATCTTTTAAGGGCACAGATTCTTTCGGAATCACATACTAAACAGAATTCACCTGCTCCATCGCCACAACCTGCTCCATCGCCACAACCTGCTCCATCGCCACAACCTGCTCCATCGCCACAACCTGCTTCACCGCCACAACCTGCTTCACCGCCACAACCTGCTCTATCAGCAGAATATTCGGAAATCCTTCAGCTTTTAAAAAAAGGAGAAATTATTGAGCTCTTAAAAAAGCAGCTTGATTCGAAAAGACAACAACTTTCACAAGTAGAAAAAGCTTATCAGGCTATAACAAAGGATCAGAAAACAAACCCAAAGCAAATAGACTTTTCTAGTTTTTTTCTTAAAGAGCCAGAATTTCTTTATACAGACAGTAAGCTTTCAAGGCAATCATATCAAGAGGTCTTGGAGGAAGAAAACAAAGTTTCTGGGAACTTTGATCAAATCAGCAAAGCTATTTCTGGGCGTTTACAATCTGTATCTGTTCAAGATAAAGCTGTGAGTTTGGAAAGTTTTGAAAACATAGAAAGTCGTTTTCAATACCTCAGAGGACTACTCGATGAGCTTCAAACAAAAGAAAAACTGAAAGACATTGCAGATCTTCAAGCACATATCGATGGTACATTAGCTATGATCCAAAATGAATTTATAAAAATGGAAATGGTAGCGTATTTACATGATGCTGAGCAATCACTTATCAAAAGGAAAAGACGCGAACTTGATATGATGTTTTTTAACAATGAAAAAAAACAGATACCGATCATACGATGAACACAAAAGCTAATTTACAGGGTTCAGTACTATCCCAATAATTCAAAGAGACACAGAGATTTTATCAAAGCCAAGATATCGTGGTGAAAATACTTAGGGACTGTATAAATGCAAATGAAGTGTTTAGCATGTATTTATATTCTAAGATGATGAAAAATTGAAAATTCGTTAAAGAGGAATGCCATGAACTTTACTATGTTCACGCAACTTTTCGATAAAATTAACCAGGTAACACAAACNCAAAACAAGCAAAACCAGTGAAAGCCGAACAACTTAGAAGTTATTATGAAGAAAGCCGTGGCTTAGAACGTGATCTTATCAATGAATTTATAAGGTCGCGCAGAACGGCATGGCGTGTTGCGAGTACTGTGGGTCTTTTTGGCTTATTCGGTATGATATGTGGAGTTGTTGGATTTTCTCAACCAGCTCCAACTCCCTTAGTATTGCGCGTTGATAATACGACAGGTGCAGTTGATGTTATCTCAATCATGCGTGAACACGAAGAAAGCTATGGTGAAGTTGTAGATAGATATTGGCTAAATCAATATGTGCTTAACCGCGAAACTTACGACTACGATACTATTCAACTGAACTATGACACAACAGCACTTTTAAGTGCGGCATCTGTTCAACAAGAATATTATAAAATCTATGATGGAGAAAATGCACGGGACAAAGTGCTTTCCAACAAAGCACGTATCACAGTTAAAGTACGATCAATCCAGCCTAATGGACTCGGTCAAGCAACTGTACGTTTTACGACTCAGCAACTTGACAGCAACGGTGCTGCTACTGGACCAAAACAGCACCAAATTGCAACAATTGGTTACACCTATGTTGGTGCACCCATGAAATCATCTGATCGATTGCTTAACCCCCTTGGTTTTCAAGTAACAAGTTACCGTTCTGACCCAGAAATACTGTTGAATGATTAAGGAATTGATTGTTATGAAAAAACTTGCGTTCGTTGTTCTATTGTCTTCGTTTTCTTCTCTTTATACGGTACCTGTGCAGGCGCTCAAAAGTCCATCAAATTCACAATATGATCACCGCATTCGCTATATAACATATAACGAAGCCGATGTGGTTCAAATCGAAACAGTTCTTGGTGTGGCAACACATATTATTCTTGAAGAAGGTGAACAGTACATAACTCATGCCTTTGGCGATTCTGAAGCCTATGCCTTTGCTCATAAAGGGCGGCATATTTTTATTAAACCAAAAGCAGAACTTGCCAATACCAATCTCATCGTTGTAACCGACAAACGGAGTTATAAATTCCGACTACAATTTCGGAATGACCGTGCGGGATCAACATATGAATTGGCTTTCCATTATCCCGATTCAAACGATGAAAAGTCAGAAGAAAACAATCGACGCCTTGCGATTGAACGTGGTTTTCACCAAAGCGTCAACGGCTATAATCTCAGTTATACCATGAGCGGTCACCAAGATATTGCTCCGATAAATGCTTGGGACAATGGGCGTATTACTTACTTCAAATTTCCCGCTAACATGGATATGCCATCGATTTATGTCGTAGATGCTGAAGGCAATGAAAGCTTAATACCACGCACCGTTATCGGCAGTTCTAATGATATTATCGCCGTTCATAAGGTCAATCCTAAATGGCTCATACGGCTTGGTAAACGCGCTCTAGCTGTTTTTAATGAAGCCTATGACCCCAATGGCGTACCAAACACAACAGGGACAGTATCTTCGGTGGTTTATCGTATCAATAAAGGAGGAAAATGATGTTTGACAATAAGGAAGGAGAGGGAAAAGGTACAAAACTGGACAACGTCGAGCAAAAACATATTGAAGGTGCCTATGGAGGATCCGAACTAGGTTCTGAACGTCGTCCGACAATTCCAGGTACCCGTGCATTGTTAATGGTAGGACTTATTGTCATAGTAGCGATACCGATTGCCTTGACTTGGAAAGCTTTTAAAATGCGTAATACCGTGGAGGTTGAGGAAGAAAAACCACAACAAATAGTACAGCAAATTATACCAAACTATGTCCCTCGGATTATAGAAGAGCCAAAGATTGTAGAAGAAGCAGAAAAATCAACACAAATAGAAGATTCAAACTTGGATATTCCACCGGCCTTGAGTAAACTTCTTCAAACAGCCATTCCTCCACATATGCTCCAAGATTCTGAAGAATTAGCACGCAAGCGTATGCTCAGTTCTAGCCTTAACAACGGTGGTAGCGAAGGATCTACAGATACAAATAATAAAGCATCGAATAATGATAGAGGTAATGGCGTATTATTTGATAACCTTCAGCCCGTGCGTTTAGGTCAATCACATGCGATGCAACTTCGTAACCGTGACTTTTTGATTACACAAGGAACGCAAATAGATTGTACGTTAGAAACAAAAATCATTACATCACAACCCGGAATGACGACGTGTCATTTAACACGCGATATTTATTCCACGAGTGGACGTGTTGTTTTGCTTGACCGTGGTTCTAAAGTCGTTGGTTTTTACCAAAGTGGCATACAACAAGGACAAACGCGCGTGTTTGTGCAATGGTTACGCATTGAAACGCCTTCTGGTGTTGTTGTCAATCTTGACTCACCAGGCACAGGTCCTCTGGGTGAAGCGGGTATTGGTGGCTGGGTTGACAGACATTTTTGGGAACGATTTGGTAGTGCAATTATGGTAAGCATTATCGGTGATTTAGGAGAATGGGTAAGAGGAAAAGTTGGTAAAAGCAGCAAAGAAAATAAAGATAACTCACAAAATAAAGGAGCTCAGAATGCTGAATCTATAGCAATCGATGTTCTTCAGAATTCCATCAATATCACACCAACACTTTACAAAAACCAAGGCGAACGAGTAAATATTTTTGTTGCTCGTGATCTGGATTTCAGCGATGTCTACAGTCTCGTCACACGTTAACCCGATACAAAAAGATCAAGCAGTTTTTCAGCTTCTGCAACCGCTTGATTGTTTTTTAGAAGATCCCACGATCACTGAATTATCGATTTGCCGCCCCTGTGAAGTATGGACGAAAAGCTTTAAGGGTTGGCAAGTACATAGCGTACCAGAGTTAACAACCACTTTTTTGCAAACGCTTATTACAGCTATTATCGTTTATAACGGTATGGCTCCCAGAAGTATTAATTATGTGCTCTTGCCTGGTGGGCAACGTGGTACAATTATACAAACACCAGCTGTTGTTGATGGTGCTCTTTCCTTTGTAATTCGTAAACATTCTCTCATAGTTAAGACGTTAGAAGAACTCAAAGAAGAAGGGGCTTTTGACGATTTTTCTGATGTAAGTTTTAATAAGCCTTCAGCAAAAGAAGCCAATAACTTGTTATCGAGGCAGGACTTCACACGGTTGGAACCATTTGAAGTTCAACTCTTACAAAGTAAACGTGAGGGAAAAATTCTTGAATTTTTGGAAAAATGCGTCCTTCACAAACGCAACATTATTATCGCAGGCAAAACAGGATCTGGTAAAACAACATTTGCTCGCTCTTTAATTGAAAAGGTCCCTGTAGAGGAGCGTATTATCACAATTGAAGATGTTCATGAGCTTTTTCTACCCAATCATCCCAATCATGTACATATGATTTATGGTAACAATGTAGGTCGTGTTTCAGCTGAAGAATGCCTAGATGCGTGTATGCGTCAGTCGCCTGACAGAATTTTTCTCGCTGAATTGCGAGGCAATGAAGCATGGGAATATCTCAATTCGCTCAACACTGGTCATCCCGGATCGATTACAACAACGCATGCCAACAGCGCTTTGCAGACATTTGAGCGATGTTCCACCTTGATTAAAAGATCAGAAATTGGCCGGCAACTCGAGTTAGAAATGATAAAAATCGTTCTCTATACAACAGTTGACGTAGTGTTGTTCTTTAAAGATAGAAAACTCTCTGAAGTCTTTTACGACCCGATTTTTGCTAAATCAAAAATCGCTTAAGGGGAGCTTCCTCTCTCGGTAATATGAAGCAAACAAAAATAGCCGTAACTAATTGTTACGGCTATTTATTTAACTTTTCCTATTCTCTTTGCTTCTCCAATGGATTTTCTACACTCTTCATGAAGAAAAAAAGAAAAAAGTTAATAGACAACAACTCTACGAGAAAACCAAATTATACATAAGGCTCTCTCTATTCTCTTGCCTTTGATCATTCTTTCCATTTACCTTTTGAAAAAGTATCTTTGATGCAAAAAAGAAAAAATAGCTGCAAAATAAATATTTAAACAAAAGAAAAGAATAAATTTTGATTCGCCTATCAATGAAAGCTTCGTAAAATAGATACTTTCGATCATCACAAACAATTATCGTCATCAAGACCAAAACTTATCGTTTAAAAATTCTAAGTGCTATCTTCAAGTGATTAATAAATGTGTTTTTTAACCAAACAATCTCCAAATACGGAAAACCTCATACGAAATAAATTATCATTTCAATTTAGCATCCATAAACCACATTCTATTTGGTAATAAAAAGTATAGTGGCATATCAACGTCTTCTTCGGACGAAGAAAGATTCTTAACCTCCAGTTGTTCGTAAACAACCAAATTTCTCTTAAGCAAGCTTTGCTAACCATATCACGTGGCTTATGTCCCTCTCCTAAAGACGATATCCATAGATTACATAAGGTAAGCTCTACTCTGAATATTCCTGCTCTCTTCTCTGCACCTCAAAAAGAAAAAATTCCTAAAAGCACAGATCTACAATCACTCTTCTTAAGATGCATCACATTGTCTTATAAAGAGTGTTCATTATTTTGCGTGTTGGATAAAAGATCTTAATACCGTAGGATTCTCTCATTTCAAAGCTGTTTATTAACCAAAACCATGTCTCTTGCACATTATAAGTAAATAAAGCCGTATAGAATGAAACTGTACAAAAAGCACTAAAAATGCCTTTTATAAACCATCCAAAATGCCCAAAATTGTCACAATATTGGGAGTTTGCAAAGTGTCTAATGGCGTCCAACTTGCTCTTTTATGAAGTGTAAAAATGGAGATGCTCTATAAATTTTATATTATTCATCGGAGCTTTACCATTATACCATCCACGAGCTCTGTAGTGAAATAAGCTTAGGCACCTTAAAGAAAGGTTTCTTAAAAACAAGCGTGTAAATTGACAAGCAAAGTGTATTTGGTTCGGGGCGTTCTGTTTTACATAAAGGTTTTGATCTTATTAAAGAACGAGAGAAACAAAAGCGTGAAGCAATGCGTAATCTCTATTATTTAAAAGACATTACTCTAGATGCTTTTAAAAGTCGTAAAGCAGAATTTAAAAATGATGCTAAAAATGGAAACTGGTTTGCACCTTTACAGCTTCATATTCTCCTCAAATTAGGAGGCTGTATAGCGACTTTCAAAGATTACGCCAACAGAGATACATAATACTCTTAACTCCCATCTGATAAGTGAAAGCTGCAACAGCAAAAGCTCTTTTAGAAAAACAACGCCATAAAGTCATTAATAAACCGACAATGAATTGGAGAAATGTTCCAGATTTTTATCAAACACTCTGCAAAGCAACAATAATGATACAACTGGCTTTGCATCTGCTTATTCTTACAGGTGTTCGTACCCATCTCTTGCATCAATTCGTGAAGATCAGATTGAAGAGGATATATGAACAATTCTTGGCTCGAGAATACGAACGGTTTGCGTGATACTACAGGAGATTTCGCATGCCATTATGATCACAAATATTAAAAATTTTAAAATAAGCACGCTTGTTTTTTCGCAATGATTTCTGTTTTCTGTAACCGGTCGTAGTCCTTATTAATGTGAATTTCCTATCACAGTATATAAGAGAGATTAGACTAAAAACCTGTCCACGTAGATTTCGCTCTCATTTACGTAATTGGCTAACAGACTCCACCTATCACACCTCAAAGGACGAAGCCTCTTAACACGCAAACTAATCTGCAAACAATCCGCCCCCTCGCCTAGCAGATTTCACCTTCTAACCACTCTAATTACCACATCCTAAATACGATAGTGTTTTATGGCACAACAGAATAAATACCAAAACAATGACTGATTATACCGTTAATACTTGGACACCTCTTTTTCATGTTAAGAAATATCTTTTATGCTGAAAAATAAAAAACACTTTTACTGCTTAAACAACTTTCTTAGGCATACATACAAGAACAATGAAATACCCTAACATAATAAATAAGATCTAAACCTAGAAATCTCTATTTTTTTATAGATAAAAACATATAAAATCAAAACCTCCGAAACTCGTCAAAATACAACATATTTTCTTTGATTATTGAATTTATTCAACTCAAACGAACCTACAAACACCGCTTATTCCACATTCGCAACATGTGTTCTTAGAATTCTTACTATCGTTTTCTAAATTTTTAGAGAAACCTATAAATTTGCTATTTTTCAAACGTCTTATCTGCTCTTTAATGAATTTAAATCTATGACGTTACAATAATTTTAAATTACTTCCCCCTGAACTGTATGATCTATCTCTACAATAGATAGGGATTTTACGTTCTCCATTTTTTAAGAACTATAAATTTTGTTTTTTAATGCTATTAACAATCCAATCTTTAAAATAAAAAATATGACCTTTAAATATATAAATGATGTTATCAAAAATTCCTAATCCTGAATATTCGCAATGTTTTCGATATTATAATAAACGTATCGTAAAATGACAAACTGTCATAATGATCACTTCTTTGTATTTCATATGAATAATTTACATGCGTTATAATATTTGTATCAGCATTTATTTTTTGTGCTATATTTATACAGAGTGATCTTTTTTATAAAAAATGATCAATTGAATCTGCGTCAAAGTATAAATTATGATGCGAATTTAATAAAAATAAAAACACATGGCATATTGATTTTATTGTTTTTACATAGAACGCTATTTAAAGTATAGTTTACTCGAAAGACTAATGCCTTTTTAAAGGCAATAATAACTATACTAACCGCCTTATAGAAGCCAATAAATTTTTAGAGATTAAGCCTCAAAGAGGCACAAAAAACACGCACAATTTTCTATTTTTCTTTTTACTGTTCATTAATCGGTTAATTTTCAAAGATAATATTCAACTATGAGTTTTCTGCTCAGCCATTGCAAGAATTGCTTAAATTTTTAGGGATTACTTCACTTTTAGAATGATGATAGCTACTGCGCCCCCATAAGCAGCCGATCTTCTTTTAGAGATTTAATTGCTAAAAGGAGATACAATTTCCCACCTTGCGCTTTATTTTGATCAATCAGTAAATTTTCAAAGGCGGCGTTCAACCATGAGTTTTTTAATTTCAGCAATCGCTTTCGCTGGATTTAATCCCTTTGGACAAGTTTGCGCACAATTCATAATCGTATGGCAACGATAAAGGCGGAAAGGATCTTCTAAATTATCAAGACGTTCACCACACATCTCATCACGTGAATCCGCAATCCAGCGATAAGCTTGAAGCAAAACAGCGGGCCCCAAATAACGATCACCGTTCCACCAATAACTTGGACATGAAGTCTGACAACACGCACACAAAATACATTCATAAAGGCCATCGATTTTTTGGCGATCGGAGTGACTTTGTAACCATTCTTTTGCAGGTTCAGGAGAAACTGTTTGCAACCAAGGCTCAATGACTCGGTGTTGTGCATAAAAACGCTTTAAATCAGGAACCAAATCTTTAACAACCGGCATGGAAGGCAACGGATAGACCTTAATGGGATGTTTTACATCATCCATCCCTTTGGTACAAGCTAATGTATTGGTTCCATCAATATTCATCGCACATGAACCACAGATGCCTTCACGGCATGATCGACGAAGTGTCAAAGTTGGATCAATATGGTTTTTAATAAACAAAAGCCCATCAAGAATCATAGGACCACAAGCAGAACGATCCACATAATAAGTATCTAAATGAGGATTTTCCTCATCATCAGGCGACCAACGATACACGTGAAATTCCGTCAGCTTTGTAGCACCTTCAGGTTTAGGCCAAACCTTTCCCGGTTTTACTTGAGAATTTTTGGGAAGCTTAATTTGTACCATATTTCATTCTCCCCTTAATAAACCCGTTTTTTAGGTGCAATGCGCTTTAAATCGATCCCACCATCAGCTTCAGATGTTAACGGGTCCACATGGACAGGTCGATATGATAATGTCACCTTACCCTCTTTTGACAAATGTGAAATCGTATGTTTACGCCAGTTTTTATCATCACGCTCTGGATAATCTTCACGAGCGTGAGCGCCACGGCTTTCTGAACGTGCTTCGGCAGAATGAACAGTCATGATTGCATTCGCCATAAGATTTTCAAGCTCTAATGTTTCAACCAAATCAGAATTCCATATCAGAGAACGATCTGTGACTTTGAGATCCGACAATTCCCCCCAGATTTTATTCATCCGTTGACATCCCTGTTTCAAAGAATCTTCTGTACGGAAGACTGCTGCGTCTTCTTGCATCGTGCGTTGCATTTTTTCACGCAATACAGCTGTTGGTATTGCCCCTTGTGCAAAACGTAAACGATCAAAACGCGCTATAATTTCGTCAACAGCTTCTTCATTGATGGGTGGAATTTCTGCATTCCGATCAATAACTTCACCCGCGCGAATGGCAGCAGCACGACCAAACACCACAAGATCAATTAATGAATTTGACCCCAAGCGGTTAGCTCCATGAACAGAAGCACATCCTGCTTCTCCTACCGCCATCAGCCCTGGTTGAATACGATCAGGCGAATCAGCCGTTGGATTGAGAACTTCCCCGTAGTAATTGGTAGGAATCCCACCCATATTATAATGAACCGTTGGCAAGATGGGGATAGGCTCTTTTGTTACATCCACCCCTGCAAATATCCGTGCTGATTCTGAAATCCCTGGTAAACGCTCATGCAAGATTGCAGGATCAATATGATTGAGAACCAAATGAATATGATCCTTCTTAGGTCCAACGCCACGCCCTTCACGAATTTCAAGTGTGATACAACGCGAAACCAAGTCACGTGAAGCCAAATCCTTAAAGGAAGGTGCATAACGCTCCATAAAGCGTTCACCTTCAGAATTGATTAAATAGCCTCCTTCACCACGAGCTCCTTCTGTAATTAAGCAGCCAGAACCGTAAATCCCTGTCGGATGGAATTGCACAAACTCCATATCCTGAAGTGGCAATCCAGCACGTGCGATCATTCCACCACCATCACCCGTACAGGTATGCGCCGATGTCGCAGAAAAATAAGCGCGTCCATAACCACCGGTTGCAAGAACAACCATTTTGGCAGAAAAACGATGTATTGTACCATCATCGAGATTCCATGCCACAACCCCCGTACAAACCCCATCCGTCATGATGAGATCGAGTGCAAAATATTCAATAAAAAATTGCGCATTATGCTTTAAGCTTTGTCCATAAAGCGTATGCAAAATGGCATGGCCTGTACGGTCAGCTGCTGCGCAAGTACGCTGAACAGGCGGACCTTCACCAAATTGTGTCGTATGTCCACCAAAAGGACGCTGATAAATTTTGCCTTCTTGCGTTCGCGAAAAAGGAACGCCATAATGTTCTAATTCATACACAGCAGCAGGAGCATTACGCACCAAATATTCCATTGCATCGGTATCGCCCAACCAATCAGAACCTTTCACGGTATCATATAAATGCCACTGCCAATTGTCAGGTCCCATATTTGAAAGCGATGCAGCAATTCCCCCTTGTGCTGCAACCGTATGTGAGCGCGTTGGAAAAACCTTCGTAATACAAGCTGTCTTTAATCCTTGTTCTGCCATACCCAGTGTCGCACGTAATCCTGCACCACCTGCTCCAACAACAACAACATCAAATTTATGATCTACAGTGCGATAAGGGGCGTTACCTGCTTTAGCACCCAGAGATGATCCTGTACCCGCCATACTTGTTTAACCCCCTAATGCAATTTTCAAAAGAGAAAAAATAATGATACCACCTATGAGAAAACAAAATAAAATATTTAACGTCAAAAAGAATATCCGAAAACCTTCACGTGGAATATAATCTTCAATCACTACCTGCATACCAAGTTTCATATGATAAAGGACCGAAAAAGTCATCAATCCCATCAAAATAGCAACAATAGGATGTGCAAGTCTTGCACGCACAATACTATAATCCTTTCCCACAAGCGAAAGAATAAGAACAATAAAAAATATCAAAAGTGGTAGATTGATAAACCCCGTCAAACGTTCTAGCCAAAAATGCTCTGTTCCTTCATGAGCACTGCCACGCCCCCGTACTTTTCCAAGTTCCGTTCGAAAATCTTTTTTCATGTCTCTTTTCACCCCCAGCTAAACAACGGTATATCCAATAATCCAAATCGCAAAAGTAACAATAAGAGAAATAAACACTGTCGCCCAAGCAGTGACTGTTGCCTTTTCTTTTGCCAAAAGGCAAGGCTTCAGATCCCAAACAATGTGGCGAACACCACCAACCATGTGATGAACCCCTGCCAAAGTATAAAGAAACAAAATACACAATCCAAACCAAGAACTATAAATTTCGTAAACTGTTCTAAATGTCTCCTCGCCACACGCAATAGCAATTAACCAAACAGCAAGAAAAACCGTTCCAACATAAAGTGCCATACCCGTAATGCGGTGTGCAATGGACATGGCCATAGTAATTGTCCAACGATAAATACTTATATGAGGGGAACGAGGGCGCTCTTTTATCCTAGTTGTCTCTATCATAAAATATCCTGACCTGGTTTATCATAAAATATCCTGACCTGGTTTTTGCAACCGCAATGAACGAGAAAGTTCGCGCAAAACGACTAAACATACTCTCTCGTTTTTACTTGTTTGGCATCTCAAGATACCGATATTACAGGTCGGTTGTCTCAAATAACGGATTAAAGGTCACGCATAAAAAAACCGATTACTCCCTGGATATGATCCGCAAAACTCGCCTTAATCTAATACACTTTTATCTTCACGTCAAAGGTCTAAAATCTTTTCCAAATATAAACAGACATTTTTTCAGATTAAACTTATCCTTTTGAGTATTCACGATATACGCAATAGTCTCTTAAACTGCACCCATAATTAAGAATAAAAAGAGGAAAAATTGATAGATTGAACATTTTTATGTCCACTCCAAGCCTTTTAAAAGGCAAAACGAATCAAGAAAGACACAAATAAGCGGCATAAAAGCCGCTTTTGCATAAAGTTTAACCGATATAATCTTTACTCAGAAACTTGCTTTTCAACATCTGTGCTGACAGATGCTGCTTCTACTTTCTCAACAACCTTTTCAGCTTTTTTCCGATAATCTCTCTTTTCAGCTATACGTGCAGCTTTACCTCTCAAGCCACGTAGATAATAGAGTTTTGCACGGCGCACTTTACCACGGCGCACCAGCTGAACACCTTCAATCAAAGGAGAATAAACAGGAAATACCCTCTCCACCCCTTCACCATAAGAAATCTTGCGTACTGTAAAGGTCTCATTCAACCCACCGCCTGAACGCGCAATACAGACACCTTCATAAGCCTGAACACGCGTCCGTGTACCTTCTGTCACACGCACCATAACACGGACTGTATCTCCTGGCTGAAATGCTGGAAATTGGCGCTTTTCTTCAATTTTTGCACATTGTTCAGCTTCAAGCTGTGCGATAATATTCATTTCTTTTATCCTTCATGTTCTTTATCGAACAGTCAGAGCGCTCAACTCTTACCAAAAAAGCCTTTATTAAGAATAAGGAGCTCTTTAGGCTATGTCTTACACAGGAGCGAATACACCATTCCTTCATTTTAATTTTGGAACTACAGAAAACCTTTTATAAAAACTCTCTAAAAAGAGAGCCATGCAATACACCACCTTATCATATGAATCAAGTTTTCTGATGATTTTTATTATAACGCGCATAAAGATCAGGGCGACGTTGACGTGTTAACAATTCGGCTTGGCTTTGACGCCAATCTGCGATCGCTTTGTGATGACCTGAGAGCAATACAGGCGGAATACCCCGCCCTTCGAAAAGAGAAGGGCGGGTATATTGCGGATGTTCCAGCAAGTCATTTTCAAAACTTTCACACCTTGCAGAAGCTGCATTCCCCATCACTCCAGGCAGAAGACGTATAATAGCATCTAAGATAACCAATGCAGCTGTTTCACCCCCTGAAAGAATATAATCACCAATAGAGACTTCTTCTAGTTCTCGTGCCTCTATGACTCGCTCATCAACCCCTTCAAAACGTCCACAAACTAACGTTACACCCGTATCACGAGCCAAGCTATGCGCGTAAGCTTGGTCAAAAGGACGCCCACGTGGACTCATCAACAATCTTGGCGAATCCTGTGGACAGCAGTCAAGAGCAGCCGCCAATACATCCGCCCGCATTACCATACCAGCTCCCCCACCAGCAGGTTTATCATCAACGCTATGGTGTTTGTCTAAAGCAAAATCCCTAATCTGTACCGTCTCCAGTGACCAAATTCCACGCTCTAAAGCTTGCCCTGCTAAAGAATACCCTAAAAAACCAGGAAACATTTCAGGATAAAGGGTTAAAACGCGCGCCTGAAATTTCATTTTATTTCTTATCCTTATTTTCTTAAACAGACTCTTAATAGCAAAAATAGCACAAACAAGACTTTTAACGCTATAGCGTTAATCTGAGTCTTCTTGATCTGCGCCATATTCAATACGATCCTTCTAAATACTTGCACTAAAAAAGACTCTAAAAATTCAGGACTATTTCGAGATAAAGTGCTTACAATATCTGCTCAAAAGAGCATTTTTAATATTTTCACACATTCCACTTTTTATTGACGAAATTCATCTGTTGTTTTTTACCTTCATCTTTATTTTTAGATTCAAGCTATTTCCTTTTTATCATTGTCTCCCCCATCAATTAAACCAGCGGCCATGGGATCAACAACAAGAAAACCAGAATCCATACAAATTTCTGGTACCGCCGCCTTACTAAAGGGAATAAGAACTCTTTTACCTGTATTCAAACGTATTTCAAGCAAATCACCAGCCCCGAAATTAAAAAAACCACACACTTCACCTAAGATTTTCCCCCCACAATCTTGGACACACAAGCCTATTAAATCGACTTGATAAAACTCATCCTCCATCAAATCATCAATTAATTGATCACGCGTCACATAAAGGCGAATCCCTTTTAAAGACTCAGCCGCATTACGATTTTCTACCCCTTTAAAACGTACAATCGCCTTATTTTTTTGTATGCGAAGAGTTACAATTTCATAAGAACGCCCCATATCATCATAAAGAGTGCTGTAAAACTTGAAACGCTGTGGCTCAGCACTTAGAATTTTAACAAAAACATCTCCTTTTATACCATGAGGCATACCAATAATGGCAAGATAGACTTTATTTTTAAGCTTTTCTTTATTATACTTCATGCAAAAATATTATCTCTCAAAAATGAACCCTTCAATCTTATAGTTTTCTATTCAATCTTGTTGCCATATGAGACAATCTTCTAAAAGACCTTTCTTGGTAACAAAAAACAAATTAATAAAGGAGAAAGTCTTATGGCAAATATTATGCTATTTTACAAAGATATCACACCAATCAACAAAATTTCCCATAAAAATCTAAAATTTGCTCCTCCAACTGATATGTCTTTTGCCAAGGATACTCATTGGGTTCCTTTAGCAAGTACTGAATATTTTCAAGCAGCGCTAGACTATCCTATTTTATTTATGTGCGCCGAAGATGAACAAAAAAAACGGCACTACACATCCGCAGCTCTTGTCGGTCTTTCTAATGACGAAAATGACTATATCGCTTCTGATAAAAGTTGGAAAAACAATACTTATGTTCCAGCTTTTGTCCGTCGCTATCCTTTTGTTTTGGCACAAATTAGCAATGAAAAAGAACTTTCTGTCTGCTTTGATCAACAGTCCGGTATGTTTAATGAAGTTGCAGGAACAGAACTTTTTAATTCCGATGGCTCTATTTCTCCTTTTATGGAAGAACGTATTCGCTTTCTTGAAAGTTTTAAAATCGCTATGGAGAAAACCTCTGAGTTTATTGATGCTCTTGTAGAAATGGATCTTCTAAGCCAAAAATCCATCAATGTGAAAAACGATAAAGGTCTCTCAGCGCAATTGGAACATTTTTGGGTTGTTGATGAAGAAAAATTGAATAAATTATCAGCAAGCCAACTTGCCAAACTTCATAAAAATGGCTTTTTAGGATTAATTTTTGCGCATTTGATGTCAACACACAATCTTGTGAAAATACTCTCTCTCAAAGGTGAAAAGCAACTTATCAATCGTGAAGAGCAACCCCAAAACAAGAATGGTCATTCTAACGATGAAAAATCTAAAAAGAAAGAAACTCTCAACTAGATAATGCCCATCAAAAACGACAAGAGAAAAGATGAAAATATTCCTCTCATTCCAGCAGACCATGCAATTTTAAACGCAAGGAAAAATTGGTTAGAGTGTCTTACCCAAACACGTCGTATGTCAGCACAAACAGTGCAAGCCTATGAACGTGATACGCGGCAATTTTTGTCTTTTCTCTGTCAACACTTAAATCATACACCAACCCTTACAGATCTTGCTCATTTACGCATCAGTGACTTGCGTGCTTATCTTGCTTATCGGCGTACAAACAATATAAGTGCGCGTTCTTTAAGCCGAGGGGTGGCAGGCATCCGTTCTTTTTTCAAATACTTATCACGTGAAGGAATCGTCAATGTTCCCGCGGCTCAACTTATCCGAAGCCCCAAACACCCCAAATTGCTCCCAAAACCTTTAGCGATAAAATCAGCACTTCACATAGTCAAACAAGAAAATCAACTGGAAAATGAACCTTGGATTAGCGCTCGTAATGCTGCTGTCCTCATGCTTCTTTATGGCTGTGGAATGCGAATATCAGAAGCCTTAAGCCTCACACCAGAACAATTTTCTGATCCTAAAAAAACAAGTTTATTTATAACAGGAAAAGGCGGCAAAACACGCCTTGTTCCTCTCATCAAAATTGTTTACGAAGCTGTACAAAATTATCTCAAATGTTGCCCATATCCTTTATTGGATAACCAACCCATATTTCGTGGGGCGCGAGGCGGTCCCCTACAGCCTGCCATTATTCAAAAAGCTGTCCGTAATTTACGTGCAAGCCTTGGTTTACCAGAAACTGCAACGCCTCATACACTGCGCCATTCTTTTGCCACCCATCTTTTATCACGGGGGGGAGATTTGCGCACGATTCAAGAACTTCTTGGGCACGCTAGTCTTTCCACCACACAAATCTATACCCACGTCGATACAGACCATTTGTTAAAAATCTATCAAAAGGCCCATCCCCGTTCCTAAAAACGTCTCATCAAAAAATTAGAGTGTTTCAACCTCAAGTGCCAAAGCATGAACACAAGTAGCTAACTCTTCTTGTAAAACTTTATAAATCGCTCGATGTATTTCTACGCGTGTCATATTAGAAAAAGAAGAAGATAAAATTTTCACTCGAAAATGTGTTTCTCCTTTACCATCAAAAGCATGTTCATTATGAGGATGCCCCTCATGAAGATGACTTTCGTTAATCACTTCAAGCTTTTGCGGATGAAAAGCATCCTGAAGCTTTCTCTGAATTATTGTTTCTATAAACATTTTTCATTCCTCAAACAAAATGAACGTGCAAAAATACACCTTTTTCATAATAGAATAAGTGTGAAAACAAATTTTTCAAAAGTCAATTCTTGTAAAATTAATCAATTTTGCATAAACCAATAATATGACAATAACATCTAAATTATTCGATTCAATTCGCATAAGCTCAAATAAAAAACAAAAAGCTGAGCCAGAAGCACAACAGTGTCAGTGGGAAGGTTGTGAAAAAACAGGGTCCCATAAAGCACCAGCAGGTCGAAATCACGAAGGACAATATTTATATTTTTGTATTGAACACGTACGCGCCTATAATAAAAATTTTAATTACTTCTCTGGTCTTAGCAATAAAGATATCGCAAAATTTCAAAAGGATGCTCTCACAGGACATCGTCCGACATGGCCTACAGATCTGAGCAATGGTACATCGAAAAAAACAGCCGCGAATTATGCAAAGATTCGCTCTGGAACAGCTGCCTATCAAAATCGCATGCGCGATCCCTTCACGCTTTTTACTGGGCAGCATTCAAACAATAAGTTCTCACGAAAATTAAAGCCCTTAGAAGCAAAAGCTTTTGATACACTGGGACTACAGGCAAACGCTTCAGCAGAAGACATCAAAATGAAATATAAAGAGTTGGTAAAAAAGCACCATCCTGATTCCAATGGTGGTAATCGTGCTTCAGAAGAGCGCTTTCGTGATGTTTTACATGCTTACAATTTGCTAAAAAAGTCTGGTTTGTGCTGAAAACATGCGCTTATATGAGTCTATTTTCATTTAGACCATCATTATTTGCGCAAAATGTTACTTTTTTTGCAAAACATTATAGAATACGTAAAAAAATCTTTCTTCAATATCTAAGGCTCTCATTATAGAGCATTGCATAAATACTTTAACTCTTGTATCGTTTCTAATGAATAAATAGCGTCCTCTCCCTTCCAGAAACATAATGACAAATCTTACCGTTGAAAATTTGCCCGATATTACACTTTGTGCTCGCGATCTATTTCATATTGAAACAGATCTGAAAGTCCCTGCTTTTAGCACAAAAAGTCCCCATGTTCCTGATATCGATCCTGATTATCTTTTTGATCAGCAAACAACTTTAGCGATTCTCGCAGGTTTTACCTTTAACCGCCGTGTAATGGTTTCTGGCTATCACGGTACAGGGAAATCAACGCATATTGAACAAGTTGCTGCACGTCTTAACTGGCCTTGTCTTCGCATTAATCTCGATAGTCATGTAAGTCGTATCGATCTTGTAGGAAAAGATGCTATCGTTTTAAAAGATGGCTTACAAATCACTGAATTTAAAGAGGGCATTTTGCCATGGGCTTATCAAAATAATATTGCTCTTGTTTTCGACGAATATGATGCGGGGCGTCCCGATGTTATGTTTGTCATCCAACGCGTTCTTGAAACCTCTGGAAAACTAAGCTTACTTGATCAAAGCCGTGTCATCTCTCCACACCCAGCATTTCGTCTTTTTGCAACGGCAAACACCATTGGTCTTGGTGATACAACCGGTCTCTATCATGGTACCCAACAGATCAATCAAGCTCAAATGGACCGCTGGTCTATTGTTACGATACTCAATTATTTACCCCATGATAAAGAGGTTAATATCATTTGTTCAAAGGTCAAATCTTTTCAAACGGCTGAGGGAAAAAAGACAATTTCACAAATGGTTCATGTTGCTGATATGGTACGCCAATCTTTTATCAATGGAGATCTTTCAACTGTCATGAGTCCACGTACCGTCATTACTTGGGCAGAAAATACAACAATTTTTCAAGATGTCGGCTTTGCCTTCCGATTAACCTTTCTCAATAAATGTGATGAACTCGAACGTGCCACTGTTGCAGAATTTTATCAACGCGCCTTTGGACAAGAGCTTCCCGAATCACTCATTCATGGTGTTTCGCCTTAAGGAATCTGTCACTCATGGCTACCGATATTGGCGACAACAAAAATCCGGCAAAAGATTCTTCCAACAACACTCTTAATGCTGAAGCTTTTAAAAAAGCACTTTCCGCCTGTATGCGTGCGATTGCAGGCACAAACAACCTTGAAGTTTCCTTTAGTCATAACCGACCATCTTTAAGCGAAAGTTGCGCGCGTTTACCAGAATTACCTCAATACGCAACGAATAAAGACATCACTATTACCCGCGGACTAGGTGATTCCATGGCTCTGCGCAAAGCATGGCATGACAACCGCATTCACATGCAATTTTCTCCACTAGAATCAGAAGCACGTGCTGTCTTTGATGCCCTCGAACAAACACGTGTTGAAGCAATTGGTACTTTAGCCATGGAGGGACTTGCAAAAAATCTTGATGTCATGCTCGCCGATAAATACAAAAGAGCCCATTATCATAAAATTAGCAACCAAAGTGAAGCCCCCATCCAAGAAGCGATTGCACTTTTATTGCGTGAAAAAATAACAAAGCGCGCAGCTCCAAGAGAAGCGGGTTCTGTCTTAGAATTGTGGCGTAAAGAACTCGAACAAAAAGCAGCATCACAACTCAATGAACTCCCACATCATATTTACAACCAACAAGCTTTTGCACAGATTGTTCGCCAAATGCTTGTTACACTCAAAATGACAGTGCAACAAGCTGAAGCTTCTAACAGTGAAAACAATAAAAAATTAAAAAATGCGTGTGAACCTCAAGACCAAAGAGAAGAAGAGAGTAAAAACAAAAAACACGCTCAAAGTGAAGAACAAACCAGCACTGAACAAGAAAGTGATGTGCAAGATGATGGAAAAACACAAGCGACACAATCAAACAACAATGATCAAGCTGACGGCGAGCAAAAAAATGGACCTTGGCAAGAAAAGCCGAGCAAACCCAAACACCTTTTTTCTGATTCGGAACAAATGCAAAGACTTGGCAATTATAAAATATTCACCCGTCAATTTGATGAAATTTTGGAAGCAACAGATTTTTGTTCTGAAAACGAGTTAGATCACTTACGCCGTTATCTTGATAAGCAAATCAATCATCTGCAAAACATCGTTGGACGTTTAGCAAACCGTCTCCAGCGCCGCTTGATGGCGCAACAAAATCGCAACTGGAACTTTGACCTTGAAGAAGGATATCTTGATACAACACGGCTTCCACGTCTAATTATTGACCCCATGCAACCCCTTTCTTTTAAAATGGAAAGCAACACCCAATTTCGGGACACAGTTGTTTCACTCCTCATTGATAATTCTGGCTCAATGCGTGGACGCCCCATTAGCGTTGCTGCAAGTTGTGCTGATATTTTGGCACAAACTCTTGAACGTTGTGGTGTCAAAGTTGAAATTTTAGGTTTTACCACCAAAACTTGGAAAGGGGGCAAATCGCGCGAACAATGGCTTACCCAAAACAAACTCCATAATCCTGGACGCCTCAATGATTTATGCCATATCATCTATAAAAGTGCTGATACCCCATGGCGTCGCGCGCAACGCAATTTAGGTTTGATGATGCAAGAAGGATTATTAAAAGAAAATATCGACGGAGAAGCTTTGATTTGGGCTCATCAACGCCTTTTATCACGGCGTGAACAACGTCGCATCCTCATGGTCATTTCTGATGGTGCTCCTGTTGACGATTCGACACTATCGGTCAACTCCAGCAATTATTTAGAAAAACACTTACGCGCAGTGATTCAAGAAATCCAAACACACTCCCCTATCGAACTCATTGCCATTGGAATTGGTCATGACGTCACACGTTATTATCAACGTGCTGTAACAATTATGAATGCTGAAGAACTCGCCGACGCCATAACAAAACAATTAGAAATACTTTTTAGTGATAAAAGAACTCATATTCATAAGAAATAAACCTGCCTTGAATCAGCAACGATTACATTTTAAAAAATTATCTCTATCATTAAACCATCGGAATTTGATGACTAACAACCTGAGAAGATAATCCCACAAATTGAATATCGAACTTTAAGGAAGCTTCTACTTTACTGGATGCATTATGAATCCTAAAAGAAATGCTCCAACCATCTTCAAAATTATAATGAGTTTGTTTTTACTTTCTGGTTTTAGTGCAACGGATAAAATTTTGCTTGGAATTTTCCATTTACGACCATATCCTAGAGTGCCATTCAAATTAAAAGACTGAATAATAACCCGTTTTTGTTTAGATCTTGTATCTATCATAATCTTATAAAAATCATAAGAACCTATAACATACTGAAACAATAGCTTCACAAATTTATCTTGATAATCTAAACAAAGCCTTTGAAGTTCTTTAGAAAAAGCTTCTAGGATTGGAAGATAAACTCTGCTGTCTTTATCCTCTATATCTCTAAAGAACATCTTCTTATCTCTAAGCTCTGCTAAATAATCAAAAATAGGACTAACTTCATTGAAATAAACGCTGCTACAAGAATAACCTGTCCATTCTTTACCAAAATCTATTTTACTGGAAAGGCGAGGATGTTTGATAGCGCTATGATTATGTTTTGCAGAAATACCAATAGGATTTTCAGGAACTTTTAAAATAATATCACGGACATCTCCTTTGATCCCAACAAAATCTTCCTGAAGAACAATAGTTTTCGTGTTTCTAATATTTTTATCATGTAACTGTAAAAAATGGCTGCTTCAATAGAAGCAAGATTTAAAAGCCTTTTTTCAGTATCATTAAATAAATTATAAAAAGACTCCGCTATTTGAAAAGACGAATTAAACTCTATAGAAGCCTTTGTTGCTTTTTTAAAACCCATAGCCAAAGCATATTCAAAGGCTTTTCCATTTTCTACCTGATTCATGCAATTTCCTAAAGATCCTTACTCAAAATTACGAGTTCATTTGATTTTTTATTGTTTCCCATACCGTAAGTCCATTCAGGATTAAGTATTGTATGTCCTTTATAAAGTTCTCTAACTTCCACACAATCATTATAAGATAAAACCCATCCTTGACGCTTTCTCAAAAGTTCAGCAAGAGCTTGATGATCAAAAGAATTATGTTTATCGCCTTTGTGACCGTAAAGTTTTTGATTAATAAGGTACGGAGGATCACAATAAAGAAAATCGTTAGAGTGTTTAGGAATACTTTCTGTAAAATCTCTGTGTTCCACTATGAAGTTTTCAATCTTAAAATCTTTAAGCCGTTCAATAGAACGATAATTGAATCGGGGGTGTCCTGGAGACATACCACCAGAAAGTGTCGTTCCGGAAAAAGAAGAACGATTAAGAACAAAAAAACGGCAGCAATCTCTAATTGATTTTTAATATTCCCAAAAGTTTTTTGGAGATTATAAAACATTACGGGAGTCATATCTTCATATTCTCTCACTTTTTCTGCAAGAGCTGAAGCATCTTTCAAAAGCATCTGCCAAAAAATAACAAGCGGCTTAAAAGCATCATAAGCATAAACCCTTGTTCCTCTTTTTGCTAAGGTTAATTCAATTGAACCGCCTCCTACAAAAGGAGAACATAAAGTTTTCTGTTTCCTTATATAGTTATTAATAATCATAGGAACAGCACGACTTTTCCCTCCCGGATAACGAAGAAGTGATTTTACAATAGGCAACTCCCTAGTCTCTCTCTGTTTTTTCAAGGAAGTTAATACAAAATTATCAAATAAAGCCTCTGTATGATCTGTTTGATTTATCATTTTATTCATACTATCAGCTCCAAGTATCGCATTTCTAACCTACAATTATCTAAAATAAACACTCGAAGCGTTTGCCAAATTCTACAGAGATCGCAATTATAACAAATTGTAAATTCATTAACATATCTGCACAAACATTTGTTACTAAAATAATGATAAATATCAGTATAACCAAATTTTAAAACTGTCAAAAAATACTTGATACCATTGGTATTTATTTTTCTATTTATATACTACCCAAATGTATATCGAAATGTTTTTTCCTTTATAAGAACCAAGTTTCTTATAGCTCAAATAATCATAAGTAAGACATCACAACTCTTAACAAAACATTTTTGATCCTTTATAAGAGCTTTATTATCTGTTTTTAATGCTGATAAGATGCTCTTATCCCATACTGAATCAGTCAAAACCATTTCCTTACACATCGTAAGCATAGATGATGTATGGATAAATACAACTTGAGAAAAGAATCAAAATACCTCTTATAAATCCGCTTAAATTCTGCCCTTAGAGGACAGAACTCCCCTCCCCTCTTCTTTAGCAAAACAAAAGAACAAAGACCATTATTTGTTACAAACAAAAGAAGAATCATCCTTTGAAGGACTTTGATAAAGAGGAAGCTTTACAATATTAAGAATTGTTCCATAAGGAATCAACATAAACAGGCTCATAATAATTTTTACCGAAAAATCACCAAAAGCAAGCGATAACCAAACTGGCATGCCTATCCCTCCCAAAACAGTACTCTCCACTAGTGAACTATCAGCATAGCCTGTTATCTTATCAAGAACAGCAAACGAGCTAGAAAAAGCAAGAGCAAAAAACAGCACTGTATCCAAAGCTGAACCAACCAACGCTGCTGCTAAAGGTGCTTTCCACCATGTTTTACGTCGCAAAGGAGTAAAAACAACAATATCAAGGAGTTGCCCAAATAAAAATGCAAAACTAGAAGCAAGTGCAAGCCGTGGTGTCGCCAATATCCAAGAAACAAAGACACCCGTAAAAAAACCAGCATAAACCACACGCCGCGCAGCAGATGGACCATAAAAACGATTGGTCAAATCATTGATTAGAAAAGCAAATGGATAGGTAAAAGCCCCATAAGTCAACAGCGCATTCAAATCAAACCAATAGACAGGATATTGAACTAAAATATTAGAAGCCGTGACAGCAAGGCACATTGCAAAAATAGAAAAAACAACATACCTTTTCTTTTGCTGTTCTAATAAAAGACCGCTTGAAGACATTTTTTTAACCTGGGATATGGAACCAATAAAACAGAGCGATCAAAAAGAAAAAAGCCAAAAACAATAACGCTGAAAATTACGCTGCTTGTTCAGCCTTCTGCTCACCTTCTTGCTCAGCTTTTTTCTTAACGATTTGGCGTTTTAACAAACGCGCACGTTGTGACAACTCTTTATCGTCTGCTTTAATCAAAAAACCATCAAGACCACCGCGGTGCTCAACAGAACGCAACGCATTTGCTGAAATACGCAAGCGATAACTTTGCTGTAACACCTCTGAAATCAATGTCACATTGCAAAGATTTGGTAAAAAACGACGCCGAGTCTTATTATTCGCATGGCTAACATTATTACCATACAGAACCGTCTTCCCTGTCAATTCACATGCACGAGACATAAACTTCACCCTTAAACTCTAAGAAACTTTCAAATCCCCATACCCAAAGGACACAATGAACGCAAAACACGCGCAATGCAACCTTGAACGGGCATCATTGGGAAGTTTCTTTCTAATAGGGGGTCGACAACAAAAGGTCAAGTCTTTTATAAAACCTTTTTCATCTCTTGTTGGCTCATTTTTCATCTTTTTCCTCAATAAGGCGTGCAAATTCCACCAAAACGCGTACAAAATGTTTTTTTTAATATATACATGTTAGAATAAAAGCCTATTGTCCCGAAAGGAAGCACAAATCATGAGCAAAAAAGAGCCCCCTATGACAAAGCTTCAGGGAAATTCTTGCCGTTTTTCTTCTTTTTTATTTGGAACTTTATGTATTTGTTTTTTTCTTCTCTTCAGTGCATTAGGTATATGGCAAGTACAACGGTTAAACTGGAAAACAAATCTTATCACCAGTACCAATCAACGCATTCATTTGCCCCCCATAAAAGCCCCTCCAAAAAATCAATGGTCAGATGTTACTTTTGAAAAATATGAATATCAACCTGTTATTATCACAGGAAAATTTTTAACAGATAAAAATATTTTAGTCACTGCTGCCGCTCAAAATACTACAGGCTATTGGGTTTTGACTCCTTTAAAAACTGCTGATAATACACTGATCTTTATCAACCGTGGCTTTATCCCCATGGATGAACGTAACAATTTTCAAAACACAGAGCAATCACATACAAATGCCTTATCTCAGCAAAATTCTACCACAGACACAGAACAAACAACGATTATAGGTTTATTACGCATGAGTGAAAAAAATGGATTTTTCCCGCGTAAAAATAATCCTGACAAAAATTTATGGTATACGCGCGATCTCCCCGCTATGGCACAAAAACTTGGTTTGTCCACTGTTGCCCCTTATTTCATTGATGCCAGAAAAACATCTCCACAAGCAAAACTTCCCGTCGTTGGTCTTACGATTATCCATTTTCGAAATAATCATCTCGTTTATGCAATCACGTGGTTTATTTTAGCTACTGGTGTGTTAGGAGGTTTTCTTTTTCTGCTACGGCAAAAAAACTAAAAAAAAATACCTCTTCCATCTCAAGTAACAAAAATTTTTAGAATCTTGAAAACTGATAAAGAGAATAAAAGCTACCAACTTGCGCCTTTGTTAAATTAAAGATCATAAGCATACAATGAACTTTATACCATCCACAAAAGATTTACGCGACACTCTTATCAAAAAAACATCATAAAATAGGGTTGATTCATTAAAGATGTAATGCCCAAAAATGTGAAGAAATGCATTATCTTCACTCTTAAAAAGAATTGTCATAAACGCTTTTGAAAAACATAAAGCCAAATTTTAAAATGATAGAAAAGATAGGCACCTATTTTTGCCTTTATAATTTTATATTCTTGCTTCATTAGATTGTTTCCCATTTCAGAGATTACTCCAATTGATATACGCAATACTTTCGCCTTCATCTAATATAAAAGCTAATATAGCAAAGAACATACGGATACATTTTTTGTTTCACAACTGCTATGAAGATGAGATATTGAATTATAAGCAACAAAAAAACATTTAATTTCTCAACGCGACTTTTATACCTATCATCACACCTCAAATGAGAGGTTTTTACAGGATAATAGAAAAAGGTGAGTCATCCTATATTCTAAAAAGGCAGTTTATCCTTTCAGTGTATTTTGCTAAAGGCTTATGCTATAAACGTATAAGCGTGTTTTACTAGAATTTTAACTCTTTCATTTTTAAGGCTGCTGTTATGGGTGTTGTTGCCAAAAATTTTCCCATACCTGATCTTCATCGGGTTCGTCGTGTTCTCTTTTCTGTGTCTGATAAAACGGGTGTGGTTGCTTTTGCACAAGCCCTTCATGCTACTTACAATGTTGAATTAATTTCAACAGGAGGAACAGCCAAAACCCTCATAGCGGCTGGTTTACCCGTAAAAGATGTTGCTGAAGTTACCGGATTTCCTGAAATAATGGATGGGCGTGTAAAAACACTCCATCCTTTGATTCATGGTGCTTTGTTAGGGGTAAGAGAAGATCCTAACCATAGGGAAGCTATGGAAAAGAACAGCATTCATGGAATTGATCTTTTGGTGGTGAATCTTTACCCTTTTGAAGAGACGATCCTTTCGGGAGCTGATGGGCAAACGATTCTTGAAAATATTGATATCGGTGGACCGGCGATGATTCGCGCCGCGGCAAAAAATTATGCTTATACCGGTGTTGTAACAGCGATAAAAGATTATGATTCGATTCTAGCTGAATTAAAGCAGCATAATGGATGTTTAAGCTTATCTATGCGTCATCAGCTAGCAATGCGCGCTTATGCACACACCGCTGCTTATGATACGGCAATAGCATCATGGTTTGCACGGGATTTAGAAATTGAAACTCCATCGTGGCAGAGTTTTTCTGGTCATCTTGAAAACGTTATGCGCTATGGAGAAAATCCACATCAACAGGCAGCATTTTATCGCAATAATGAAAAACGTTTTGGTATTGCAACAGCAAAACTTTTACAAGGCAAAGCGCTTTCTTATAACAATCTGAATGATACAGATGCAGCCTTTGAACTTGTGGCAGAATTTGATCCGCAAAAAACCGCTGCTGTCGCTCTTATTAAACATGCCAATCCTTGTGGTGTTGCGGAAGGAGAAAATTTGAAAGAAGCTTATTTGAAAGCTTTTATGTGTGATAATGTATCGGCATTTGGTGGAATTGTTGCTTTAAATCAAATCCTTGATGAGGAATGTGCTGAAGAGATTGTTAAAATTTTCACAGAAGTGATTATTGCTCCTGATGCCACAATGGCGGCACGTGAAATTATTGCCAAGAAAAAAAATCTTCGTTTGCTCATTACAGGTGGAGTTCCTGATCCACGCTGTGGAGGACTTCTTGCGAAAACACTTGCAGGAGGTATTTTAGTGCAATCACGTGATAACGTGGTAGTCGATGATCTTAAATTGCAAGTAGTGACAAAGCGGGCACCAACTCAAGATGAAATGCGTGATCTTCAATTTGCTTTTCGTGTAGCAAAGCACGTTAAATCAAATGCTATTGTGTACGCGAAAAATAGCGCAACAGTTGGAATTGGAGCCGGACAAATGAGCCGCATCGATTCAGCCAAAATTGCTGCAAGTAAAGCAGCAGAAAGTGCGCAAAGAGCAGGCTTAATAGAAACTCTCACAAAAGGATCTGTTGTTGCATCAGATGCATTTTTTCCTTTTGCAGATGGTTTATTAGCAGCAGCTGAAGCAGGAGCAACAGCAGTTATTCAACCAGGAGGCTCCATGCGTGATGAAGAAGTTATCGCCGCTGCTGATGCACAGGGGTTAGCGATGGTTTTTACAGGAACACGTCACTTCCGCCATTAATAATTTTGCTGCTTTTCTTTTCGTATGAGACAAATGTTTCAAGGAATTTTTCATAATTATCGTATGACTATTGATAACTGTTGAAATGGAAGCAGTTATTCAATCCAAAGAATCTACACGTGAAGAAGTTTATCACCGCAGAAAATGCACATAATTTAGCCATTGGTTAGGGATAAGATGTTCTTGTTGATATTTTTAATGGTTACCCTTTCGCATGAGGAAAATGTTAAAGGGATATTATCTTGTATGTAGATGCATACCTGCTATGATATTATAACACAACTCTTTTTAGTAATATACTCTATTCTTAAACTAAAGAGTGTAATGAAAAGTTTGAGTAGAGGATATGAATATTCTACGTTTTTATAGTAATTGGCGCCGTTATCGTCGAACCGTTAATGCGTTAAGTCGTCTTTCAACATATGAACTCAGCGATCTTGGAATTTGTCGAGGTGATATTGATTCAATTGCACGACGTTATTCGCGTAAATCTTTATGAAAATTGTTTGAGATATTTGAGAGAATGCTTTGCTATAAAAAAGTGCGCATTTTGTGGTTTGTTATTATGACTTCATTTTTAGTATAATAACAAAGAGCAGAAGGGTTATTTTTCTTGGCCATTGTAATGTATTGTTTCTCGAATTTTCAATGCTTCTGTGATGTACAACATTTGATTTGTAATAATAATTTAGCGTTATTCATATTAAATTAGAACCCCGAATACCGTAAGTTTCTCTCATTTCAAATCTATGTATGTTGAATCAACCAAAACCATTCGCCTGCACGTTACAAGCGGGGGGAGCTGTATGGATAAAAGCCATTAAGAAAAGGCTAAAAATGCCTCTTATGAACCCTCTCTAGTGCCAAGAGCTTGTTACAAACATTGGACACTGATCAATAGTGTGATAGTGCCAAGCTGCTCCTTCATAAGCGTAAAGATGGGGGGTGCTTAATGGATTTACCGTTATACCCATCACGGGCATCGTCGCAAAATAGGCTTGGAAGCGTTAAGGGATTTTTCTTTAAAATAAGTCCGTGAATATACAATACAATAGCGCTCTGTTTTTCGTGAGGAGTGTAGCCCTATTAATGCAACTCTCTCAGAGAGAAATATTGATCCCAACATCACACTTAAAAACTTATCGAAGATAAGCAACGACTTAATTTTCTCTCCATATCTTTAAAGGATCAAAATCCTTAACTAGTACTCATCTGTCAACAAGGGTCTTTCAAAAACTTTTTTTCTGAAGCCAATCCCTTTAGCATCACCTCATGAGATTCTATGAGCAAACCTTGCCTAAAAACATCCAACCCATACTCCCAAAAAATGCTTCGTGTATAAAATTGATATGATCTTCAAATTTTGAGAATATTACCACAATAAACAATAATGTTTTGCGACACGCAATATAAAACGCAATATACTATGGGTTGGAACAATGTTCTAATTTTTTATCAAACGCTTTACGGATAAAACGCCAACGAACTTTTTCCTGAAATGCAGGACGAAAATATAAAACAATCTGTTGTGTCCGTTGTGGACCTGTTAATTCTGCAAAATCAATCGAATCTTCAAGACAAATATCTGCGTCAGGCGATATAAAATACCATATTTGTTCGCTCTTCACGTTCTCGTTCTTTACGGCTAAACACACACGTTTGCCATCATAGTTAACTTCAACTTGTGGATGAAGATGAAATCGAACAGCAACATAATTTTGTTCATTTTGCACACTCTTGTGTCTTTTTCTCCCTTTACTTGGCATAAAAAAGCGATCAAAACCTTCGATCGTATCTCCATTTGTCGCCAAAATAAGACCACGCTCATGAATAAGATTAAAGGGTCGCACATAACCATTATGACTCGCAATAAAACCTGTCTTCTCTGAATCCTCTATACGGCACACTTGAACATCTGTTGGTCCATCAAACAAAAATGGCGCGCCATTTTTCTTTTTATGATAAAAAGCACCCACTGAACAATCATTAAGCGTAGCTGTTGAATGTGCTGCAGTAACACGCCCTAAATGTCGATACTCTTCCCGCCCATCAGGATTAACACCGGTATTGATAATAAAACGGTGCCCTTGTGAAGACATTTCAAAAGACAAACACCCCGAACAAGCCTGCTGTGCTACAGAGCGGGGTGGAAACTTTCCTGTATCTGCAAGCACTGTTGTTTGATTGGCTTTTAAGCGCTGAAATCCTGAATAACGGGCATAACTAAAAGGATGTCCTCCTGTTTCATCAAGCTCCAAAAGTGATGATAATCGTTCCGATACAAGGGGACCAACCCCATTAAAATGGGCCAACGTTTGATCCTCATGGATAAAGAATCGTAAAGCTGGCAACATACGCTCAACAGAATCAATCAAAATACGGGGTGCTGTTTCATTGCTACGCATAAAAAGATGCCGTAACGACAATAAATCCGATAACAAATTCAGCAAAATAACAGGACTACGGGAAATATGCCCACCATCAACTAGGATTTGACGGGAAAGCTCCTCTATAAGTGTGGTTTGTACCTTTTTTTTCACTGCCACAGAAACAGGCAAAGCAAGAGATGCGAATGTCAAAGCCACTGCTGCTTGTAAACGTTGATCATTGTGCTCCATACTACAAATTGTCACGCGCAAATAACGAAATTGCAAACCAAGTGCACGCAAAAAGCGTTTTTCAAACCGCTCACTTGCCCCTTCTAACAACATTTTCGAATGACAAATCCATGAAATCAAGCGCCGCGCCACAACAGGACCACTCCAAGCAAGTCCTTTTACCTTCTTGCCAGCATGGTCAAACCAATCTTCTAAAAGAGAGCGTGCATGTGCAGAAGCTAAATCACTTCCTGCTGCCTCCATATGGCGCAACCAATGAAAATCATGTAGAGCCGCTTCCCATTCTAGCGTTGGTGGAACCAATGAAAACGGCGAAACAGCACCAGAATGAACAATGTGACCAGCAAAAGCAAAACGACCATGATAAAATTCATGCGCCATCATAGAGTCTGCTACATGCAAATCCATGGGATGCGCTAAAATTTTATGAGGACGAAACCCTGAAAATCGCCAACGAAACAATGGTCCAACCCATAAACGCCGCATAACATTCTGTATCGTATCGATACAGGCTGCCACTTTTACCTGAGGAGCTTTTACCGCAACCGCCAAAATTTCATCTCCATTTATGCTGAATCAAATACAATTTCGACCATTTTTGTAAATGAAGCGTTAATTAAGCAATTTTTCGTAAGCGCGCAGCGAAAAAACCATCCATTCCTAAAAATACGGTTTTCTCAGCATAAAAATTTTTATGACAAAAATCCGCAGGCGTTGTCCGTAACACCCCCTCACAAAGCAAATGCTCCAGTGCTCCTATTTCCTCTGGACAAATAGGGTCTAAAACAATGTCATTGCGTGTCGACAAAATTTTCTCAATAAGATCTTCACCTTCTTCTCTTGCCAATGAACAATTGGAAAAAACAATCCGCCCCTCTACCTTCACCAAAGAAATTGCTGCGACAAGCAAATCATATTGCAACGCCGCTAACTTAACGATATCATCCTTCGATTTCGTCCATAAAATATCTGGATGACGACGGATTGTTCCTGTAGAAGAACAAGGAGCATCAAGAAGAACCGCATCAAAAAGCTGTGTGGGATAGAAATTTCTCACATCGCCCTGCCAAATGTGAACTGAAAAATGAAGCCGTTCCATATTTTCTTTTAAACGCTTTATGCGGTTAGCAGAAAGCTCAATTGCAGTCACCTCAGCCCCTTGCAAAGCCAATTGTGCTGTTTTTCCCCCAGGGCTCGCACAAAGATCAGAAACGCGTTTACCCTCAATATTCCCAAGTAAACAAGCAGGCAAAGCTGCTGCAAAATCTTGGACCCACCAAGACCCTTCACGATAGCCTGGTAAATCAGAAACAGAACACTCCAGACGCTTCAATCGAACAGAACCATTGGGCAATACCACACCGCCAAGCCTTTCAGCCCATCCACCACTATCAGATTTCACTGTCAAATCGAAAGGAGGTTCCACACTTTGAATTGCGATAATCTTATGCGCCTTTTCTGTTCCATAAGCTGACACTAAAAGCTGTCCAAACCACGCTGGAACACCTTCAATAGTAGGAACTTGTTGGCGTAAAGGCTCTGCCTCACGCGCAACATTGCGCAAAAGAGCATTCACCACCCCTGAAAAACGGCGCATTCGAGGATCAAGTTTCGCCACACGGACAGCTAAATCAATAGCCGCATGATCGGGAATATCAAGATAAAGAATTTGTGCAACACTGATATGCAAAAGATGCTGAAGTGAAAGTGCTTGTGAAGGCAAAGGACGCGCCAAAAAGCGTGAGAGAGCCGCCATAATCTGCCCTCGATGACGCAATGAAGCTGTTAAAATAGCCCGACATAACAAACGATCTCGTTGTGAAAGCTTCAAATATTGTGGATGTCCGTGTTCATTATCCGTCAAACCAGACAGAGGCGTGTACTTATCAACTACCGCCCCCAAAAGACGCACACACACCTGTCGAACAGCTAATCCTGGAACATTTTTTTCAGACACATGCCCCGCTTTTTTGTGTTTCAAAACACCACCTTTATATCACTATTTTCTCAAGAGCTCCCTCAATAACTCTATGAACCAGATCTTTTTGAATTTTCATAACGAAGCCAAGAGGGACGTTTTGTAACACGCTGAAAAGAACTGTTTTCTTGCTCACCTAATGCATGAGTCTGACCACTATGAAAATCTCCATAGTTCATCCCGCTGCTTTTTTCATGTATAGCGTCTTCTTTATTCCATCCCACACTTTTGGCAAGAGCCCCTTTCATCTCTTCTGCTTGCTGATAAAGAGCAGCGATACGATTTGCAGTTGCTGGATGTGTCGAAAAAAGACTATCCGCTCCCTCACCGCTCAAAGGATTAATAATAAACAGATGCGCGGTTGCTGGATTATGCTCTGCTTCTTCATTATATACCCCACGTCCTCCATCAGCAATCTTACGCAATGCCGAAGCCAACCATAAAGGATTACCACATATTTCAGCCCCTCTACGATCCGCAGCATATTCCCGTGTACGGCTAATCGCCATTTGCACCAGCATCGCTGCAAAAGGCGCCACGAGCAATGCAATAAATCCTCCAATTGCCCCAGCGCCATGAGAATCTTCTGAAGAATTACGCTGTCCTCCCCCTCCCATAAAGAAAGCAAAATTACCAAGCATTGAAATTGCCCCTGCAATCGTTGCGGTTAGAGTCATTGTTAACGTATCACGATGCTCAATATGTGCGAGCTCATGCGCCATAACGCCGGCAATTTCCTCAGCGCTTAACCGCTCTAACAACCCAGTACTTGCAGCAACAGCTGCATTTTGCGGATTACGTCCCGTCGCAAAAGCATTTGGCTGTGCATTCTCAATAACATAAATTTTTGGTTGAGGAAGAGAAGCTTTTTTAGCTAAATCGCTTACAATCTTATAATAAACTGGTGCTGAATGCTGATCAACTTCACGCGCCCCGTACATGCGTAAAACGATTTTATCTGAATTCCAATAAGAAAAAAAGTTTAAACCACTTGCCATTAAAAGAGCAATGACCATGCCACCACCCCCTCCAACAAGATAACCAACTCCCATAAAGAGAGCAGTTAAAAAAGCCAAAAGCATAGCTGTACGCATTATATTCATTACTCAAAAAACTCCATGATAAAAGTCAATCAATACTATATGATGGTGTTTTCTTTCTGCTTCTTCAATGGAATAGGTGTAAAATGAATAAAAAAGATGAGAAAACAAGCAAAAAAAATGCAACTGTCATTAAACAGCAATCTCTTTCTCCCGCAGCACAACGCGCCCTTAAAGAAGCTGAAGAAAGACGAAAACGCGCAACAAAAAAAGAACAACCTTTAGAAAACGGCGGACGCGGCGGCAAAGACCCTTCCCGCTATGGAGACTGGGAAATTAAAGGCCGCGCCATTGATTTTTAAAACCATTGATTTAAAAAAACCAGCGCGATTTAAACAAGCAACTTTTTAAAGAAAATCCGTTTTTGATAGACAAAAACGGATAATATTTATTTTTCTAAAGCTTTTAAAAACACATTGATTAAACAACCATGCTTCTTATGCTGTAGCAGATTCTGCTTCAGCCGCTGCCGCTGCTTCTTCTGCCGCTTGCTTTGCTGCTGCTATACGTTCTTGTGCTTTTTTACCCGGTTCACCTTTATGTGGATTATTACGAGTTGGACGCTTTTTCAAGCCAGCTGCATCTAAAAACCGTAAAACGCGATCTGTTGGTTGAGCCCCTTGCCCAAGCCAATATTGGATACGTTCTTCATTAAGTTTCACCCTCGGTCCATCTTTAGGCAACATTGGATCCCATGCACCAACACGTTCAAGAAACCGTCCATCGCGCGGACTACGAACATCTGCAACGACGATATGATAGTAAGGACGTTTTTTTGAACCTCCACGGGACAAACGAATTTTCAATGCCATATTTTATCTCCTATTGTCAGCTCTGGCTTTCGTTTAAATTGACTTTTTTTGTTTTTTGCTCTTCAGCAATAACTTCATGATGACTCACAACTTCTTTAATAATAAATTTTAAAAATCTTTCAGCAAAATCAGGATCAAGATGACTATCTATAGCCAATTGCCGCAAACGCGCTACCTGATATTGCTCACGCAGAGGATCTACTTTAGGCAAATCATAATGGGCTTTTAAGCGCCCAACAGCTTTCGTACAACGAAACCGCTCTGCTAAGATATGAATCAAGGTTGCATCAAAATTATCAATGGATGCTCGTAAATGTGCCAATTCGTTTAATACTGTTTCCTGCATTATATTCCTTTCCCTCTTTACATCTTATTTTTTCTTAGGATGCTGAGGAAAATTTCCCCCATCGACAATGCCATTGGAAAGACCAGGAAATGTAGATCCACGCTTAGGAAGTCCGGGCAAGAGCTTCCCTCCATTACCATTTTCAATTTGCTTTTGAAGCATTGAGAATTGCTTTGGATCCAATCCCGACAAATCCGGCATAGCTGGAGAATCCCCTCCCAAGTTTCCCATACCACCAAAACCCATTTTGGAACCAAGGCCTCCCAACATTTTTCCCATAAAACCACTTTTTCCTTTACCACCCATGGCTTTCATCATATCAGCCATTTGGCGATACATCTTCAAAAGTTTATTAATATCAGCCGCTGTCGTACCAGACCCCTTAGCAATTCGTTGTTTGCGGCTATGTTTTAAAAGCTCTGGATTCGCCCGCTCTTTCGGTGTCATAGATGAAATAATGGCCAATTGACGATCAAACAAACGATCATCAAACCCCGCAGCCGCAATCTGCTCTTTGACCTTCCCCATTCCTGGCAACATGCCCATAATACCGCCCATTCCACCCAGTTTTTTCATTTTCTGCAACTGTTCTGCAAGATCATTCAGATCAAATTTTCCGGCTTGCATTTTTTTTGCAAAAGCAGCAGCTTTCTTGTGATCCATTGTTTCTGCAGCTTTTTCAACCAAAGAAACAATATCCCCCATTCCGAGAATACGATCAGCAATACGACTGGGATGAAATTCTTCTAAAGCATCTATTTTTTCACCAGTTCCAATTGCTTTAATTGGTTTACCTGTAACAGCACGCATAGAAAGAGCAGCGCCACCACGCCCATCACTATCCATCCGTGTTAAAATAATCCCCGTAATCCCTACACGCTCATCAAAAGAACGAGCAAGATGAACGGCATCTTGCCCCGTCAAACTATCAGCCACCAACATAATCTCATGAGGAAGGGAACATGCTTTAATTTCAGCCAATTCGAGCATCAAAGCTTCATCAATATGATTACGTCCTGCTGTGTCAAGAAGAAGCACGTCATAACCACCCAATTTAGCAGCCTGCACGGCACGTGATGCAATATCAACGGGCAGCTGACCCGCAATAATAGGCAAGCTTGCAAGTTTTGCCTGCTCTCCCAATTGGCGCAATTGTTCCTGTGCAGCGGGACGGCGTGTATCTAATGACGCCATGAGAACTTTTTTATTGTGCTTATCAGTAAAACGTTTTGCAAGCTTTGCTGTTGTGGTTGTTTTTCCCGAACCTTGCAAACCAGTCATCATGATAACAACAGGAGCTGGTGCATTTAAATCACTCAGAACGCTTTCATTTCCAAGAATATGAACCAATTCATCATGAACAATTTTAACCACCATTTGGCCTGGTTTAATTGATTTAACGATTTCGGCCCCAACAGCTTTTTCCCGAACTCTATCGGTAAAAGAGCGCACAACATCAAGAGCAACATCAGCTTCCAATAAAGCGCGACGAATTTCACGCAGCGCCTCTACAACATCCTGATCCGATAAAGCGCCACGTCCCGTCAAATGAGACAGGATAGAACCAAGTCGCTCTTGCAAGGATTCAAACATCATTTACCTCATTGTTGCATAACAAACAAACCAAAATAGCATCCGAGAACGCATCGCGCCGTCGGATGTTGACCTCTGAGATCTCTTTATACCCTTAAACCGGGGTCTCAGTCGGTGGCTCCAAGTTAATTTTGTCACTGAAAGCTTGCTCCTTCAAACAATAAAACCCCAGCTTTGTCAAGTTTTATCATAAAATGTCTTTTTATACGAAGAAATAAAAACAACAAATACTATACTTCAAAACTTTCAACTTCAACACGCATAAAACAACCTGTTTCCTGTTCCATGCTCCATAATTTTCCGCTAGAGATATCAAACCAAACCCCATGCAATGTCAAAAAACCTTGATCTTTGCGAAGCTTTATCCACGGAAACGTCTCTAAATTTCTCAACGAATGGTGAATAGAAAGCTGCTCTAATGCCGTCTGTTTTTCTGGCCAAGACAGCGACTTATTATTCAAAACGATTTCTGCTGCTGGAGCTAAGAGACTTATCCATTGACCGATAAAATCATTTGATAATAAAGATTTATATGTCTCATTAAGAGCAGTACGAATGCCTCCACAATGGGCATGACCAAAAACAACAATATGTCTCACCTCAAGCAATTGCACAGCATATTCAAGAGCTGCTGATGTTGCGTGATATTGGTCATCAGGAGAAAAAGGAGGAACCACATTCGCCACGTTGCGCAGAGTGAAAATTTCCCCTGGCTTAGCATCAAAAATCATTTCTGGTACTGCACGCGAATCACAACAAGCAATGACCAAAACTTCAGGTTTCTGCCCCTCAATCGCCAATTGCTGATAATCTGCTATTTTATATAAAAAATGATTGTTTATAAAGTTTTGGTAACCACTTAAAAGTCTTTCTGGTAAATGCGCCATTCTCTCTTTACTTTTGCTTCTTTTTTTACTTTCATTTTGTATAGTTTAAAAAACAAACTATTAACATACAAAAATACTAAAAATGCCCTTTCCTTGAAGCACAATATTTCTTTAAAGTACAAAATATTACTAAAAATAGCAAAAACAAACTCATTCTTTCCAAATAAAGAGCTATTTTCTTCAGAAAGAAGGTGTTACAGTATATAAAAAATATAATGGTCTGCTTTTAAAAAGAGAAGAAAAGACCCCTTAAGAGCAAAAAGGGAGAGTGAATGTGTTGCAACAAAAAAAAACAGAAACAAAAAACACCCAAGATAAAATAGAACAAATCCTTTTTGCCCAAACCGATAAAGAAGATATTACTTATTATGAAAATGAAGAACTTAAAAAGGCCACAGCCATCGCGGTAAAAGCTTTTAATCTCCATCAGACGGGAAACAACACCATCTGCTTTGAGCAAAATTTAACCCGTAGTAACAGACCTGTAACCGTTATCACGCTTGTCAATGATAACAAACCCTTCCTTCTCGATTCTATTTTAAATGTTTTCAATCAACACAAAAACCATATCTATTTGATTGCACACCCCATTATTGATTGTGCTTCTGGAAAACGCATCAGTCTGATGCAAATTCACATCGAGTCATTAAACAAACAGCAAATACAAAAACTTGAAAATGAACTCACCTTAGTTCTTGAACAGGTTAATGCTGCTGTACAAGACTGGAAACCTATGCTTGAAGAAGTTGAAAAGCATATTCATGCCTACCAAATAAGTCTTCCCCCGCACTACAAACAAGAAGGCGAAAAAGCCATTGAGTTTCTTCACTGGCTAATGGACGATAATTTCATTTTCCTTGGTATGCGCACTTACAACTTCATCAAAGACCAAAAACCCCTAAAATCCTTTACAGCGAGTAATATTGAACTTGGTATACTCACGGATGCTTCTATTCATATTATTGACGATAAAAGCATGAAAGAACCTCCTCAAGAAGTTTTATCCTTCATGGAAAGCGATAATCTGTTTATCGTGACAAAAGCGAACAGCCGCTCCAAAATTCACCGTTCTGTTTGGCTCGATTATATTGGTCTTAAAATCTTTGATAAAGAAAACCAACTCTGTGGAGAATTACGCATTGTAGGGCTTTTTACCTCCTCAGCTTATACACGTTCTATTTTGCAAATTCCTTTCTTAAAAGAAAAAGCCCGAACTATTATTCAACGTCTTGGACACAATCACGCCGATTATTCAGGAAAAGCACTCATCAGTGCTTTAGAAACCTATCCAAGAGATGAAATGTTTCGCTCTGATGTTGATACATTGACAGAAAACACTAAGCTTATTCTACAATTAGATGAGCGCCCACGTTTACGGGTTCTTGCCCACACTGATTCTTTTGGACGCTTTGTTTCTATCCTGGTCTACGTACCGCGTGACCAATATAGCAGCAGCCTGCGTGAAAAAGTTGGCGAACATTTTGTTGAGCTTTATAAAGGTGACTTTTTTGAATCTTATCCGCTATTTTTGGAAAGCACTCTTATACGTGTCTATTATATCATCCATCGCAAAGGAAATGAAACTGTTCCTCTTCACGAGCGCTCCGCACTTGAACAACATGTACGTTCGATTGCACGAAGTTGGGAAGACAGGGTTCAAGCCATCGCTCTTAACAAGAAAATAACAGAGCAACAAACACGTCTAGCCAGTGAATTCCCCAACAGCTATCGTGATTTATTTTCAGCTGAAGACGCTATTAACGATGCCGGACATATTCTAAGTCTTCATGATGAAAAGCCCCTTTTCGTGATCTTTTATCACGCACAAAACAAAGAAAAACAGTGCATTTCTCTTCGGCTTTTTCACCGCCATGAAGCACTTGCCCTTTCCAAACGTGTACCACTCCTTGAAAACATGGGGTTTCGCGTTATTGCTGAACAAACCCTTGAATTACCAGATGGTAATGGGCGCTCTGTGTATCTTCATGATATGCAGCTAGAAAGTACTTTCCAACGCTGTATCGATTTTGAAAAAGACGGTCAAAAACACGCCGAAACCTTTGAAGCCATTTGGGCACAAAATGCTGATAATGACGGCTTTAATGCTCTCACCCAAACAGCTGAGCTTGATTGGCATGAAATTGTTATTTTGCGCCATTATGGGCGCTATCTCCAACAAGCTGGAATTCCTTATTCGCAAGATCGCGTTGCCCAAACTTTAAATGCTTATCCTGACATTACTCAAGATCTTTATGCTTTATTTCATTTAAAATTTCATCAAAGCCATACAGAAAAAGAACGGGAAAAAAACCAACAAGTCATTCAAAAGCGCATTGAAGAAAAATTACGGAAAGTCTCTGGTTTAGATGATGATCTCATTTTACGCCGTTATTGTAACCTTATCGAGGCGAGTTTACGAACGAATGCCTTTACACCTCTTCCTGATGGAAGTCCACGGCGTATTTTAGCCACCAAATTAAATCCGCGCCAGATTGAAGGTTTGCCTGAACCGCGCCCTTACCGAGAAATTTTTGTTTATGGACCAGAAGTTGAAGGGGTCCATTTGCGTTTTGGACCTATCGCTCGTGGCGGAATTCGTTGGTCTGACCGTGCATTAGATTATCGCACCGAAGTGCTTAGCTTAGTCAAAGCCCAACAAGTTAAAAATGCGGTTATCGTTCCTGCAGGTGCAAAAGGTGGATTCTATTCCCATCGGCTTCCCCAAACAAATGACCGTGCTGTCATCATAGAAGCAGCACGACAAGCTTATACAGACTTTATAACAGCTTTGCTCTCCATTACAGACAATCTGATTAACGGCAAAATAAGTTCTCCCCACAATGTCATCTGTCATGATGACCCTGACCCCTATTTTGTTGTTGCGGCAGACAAAGGAACAGCAACTTTTTCTGATACAGCCAACGCCATCAGCCAAGCAAACCACTTTTGGCTTGATGATGCTTTTGCCTCTGGAGGTTCAGCAGGTTACGACCACAAAGACATTGGTATTACAGCTAAAGGTGCATGGGAAGCCGTCAAAAGACATTTTAGAGAGTCATTTAATCACGATATTCAAACAACGCCCTTCACCTGTGTCGGTGTTGGCGACATGTCTGGTGATGTTTTTGGCAATGGGATGCTGCTTTCCAAACAAACAAAATTGATTGCCGCTTTTGATCACCGCGATATCTTTATTGACCCAGATCCGAACATAGACGAAAGCTATGCAGAGCGTACGCGTCTCTTCAAACTGCCTCGCTCAAGCTGGCAGGATTACGACCAAAGCAAATTATCAAAGGGCGGTGGTATCTTCTCACGAAAAGAAAAAACCATTACTCTCTCACCTGAAGCAGCACAAGCCATTGGTTTCGAAAAACAAACAGGAACACCCTTTGAAATTATCTCTGCTCTTCTCAAAGCCCCTGTTGATCTTTTATGGTTCGGTGGCATTGGTACTTATATCCGTGCTGCAACAGAAAACGATGCCCAAGTAGGTGATCGCGCAAATGATGCAATACGCATTACCGGAGAACAAGTGCGTGCAAAAATTATTGGTGAAGGAGCTAATCTTGGTGTTACACAACGTGGACGGATTGAATATGTCTTAAATGGTGGTCGATGCAATACGGATGCCATTGACAATTCTGCTGGTGTGAATTGTTCTGATATTGAGGTCAATCTCAAAATTGTTCTTGCATCAGCACTACGTGCCAAAACGTTAACCCGCGAAGATCGCAATAAGCTCTTGAAAAAAATGACGCCTCAAGTCGAGCAACTCGTCTTGCGCAACAATTATCTACAACCCCTTGCGCTTTCTTTGGCGGAAAACCAAAGCACTACTGATTTGCCCTATCAAATACGCTTTATGCACGATTTGGAACAAAAAAAGCTTCTAGATCGTAGAGTTGAAATACTCCCTGATGAGCAAATTTTACGACAAAGAACAACCCAAGGCAAAGGTCTTCTCCGTCCAGAACTCGCCGTTATTTTTGCCTATGCTAAATTGACCTTAAAAGAAGAAATTGCTAATAGCCCCATTGTTGATGATCACTATTTCAATACAGCCTTGCTGAACTATTTTCCAACCCAAATTCAAGAAAATTTTAAGAAGGAAGTTATTAACCATCAATTGCGTCGTAATATTATCGCAACGCTGATTGCCAACGATATTGTAAATCGTGGAGGCCCCACTTTTGTTAATAGACTACACGATGCAACAGAACAAAAGACTGAAAATATTATTCGCGTTTTCATTGCCATCCGCGATGGTTTCGAAATTCCTCAATTGTCTGAGCAAATTGATAAGCTTGATAATAAAATACCCGGTCTTGTCCAAAATAAATTCTACGCAACAATGAACCCAATGCTCTTTGAAACAACCAATTGGGGTTTGCACAACATAGATCTCTCACGTCCATTAGAAGAAATTGTAAAAACAATAAAGCAAGCCCGTAGCGTTATTGAAAAAGAGCTTATGCATTCTCACGACAACGATATTAAGCAAAAGATTGAAGAAAAAGCATTACACTACAGCGAAGAGGGAGCACCAAAAGCATTAGCGAAACAATTAGCCCTCTTGGAAGCTGCTTCAACAATCTGTGATATTTCTTTAATTGCAAAAAAAAGCAACAGTGATCTTATTAAAACCGCAGAGATCTACTTTTCACTTGCGCAAATCATTCGTATAAACCGCATTAACGAAGCAAGTCGTATAATCCCTGTAGTAGATTATTATGATAGTATGGCTTTAAGCCAAGCCAAAGAAAATGTTTCTGAAAGCTTTCGGCAAATCGTTATGAAAATCCTCAAAAATCATGGAAAGAAAAAAGATCCTTTTGACACTTGGAAAAAAACAGAAGAAGATCATATTCACAACATTACAAACCGCATTAGCGCCCTTATTGAAAATGATCTCAATATTTCTCGTTTTACCTTTGCAGCAGGATTGATTTCTCAACTTCAAAATATTGGCTTTCAAACCTAAAGCAAATACAAAACGACCCACTCAATCTCCCGTTCTATCCCACCACTACAACAAACCAACAAAAATAGAGAGCGGGAGTTTGCATTTTTAGGCAAGGTTCCAAAAATAAAAATCTCGCTATTTATCACAATAGAATTGTTTGCAACAATTTCAAAAAAACAACAGGATTTATTTTTCACCCTAAAAACATAAACTTTCAGACTTAAAAGCTGTACAAAACAGCTAAGCTTTTGCTCCGTTCTATCCATCCATGACTAATCAGCAAGGGAAGAACGGAAGCCCTATCCTGCATTTTTAGACAGAGCACTCAAAATAAAAAATAAATTCAAATTTTACTGTCAATTAACCCCATTTCCCCTTGCATATTGCAAATGGGAAAACCGAATAGATAAAAACAGTAAAGAAAGGACTAAAAATGCCCCTCATAAACCGCCCCAAGTGCCAAAAGCTGCAGTAACATTGGGAGTTAGCAAATATAATATGATGGTGTTGCCCCCTAGCTTATTACTCCATAACCGAAAAGATGGTGGTGTTTAATGGCTTTATCGTTATACCATTCATAGGCGACATCGTGAAATAAGAAGCACTGAGAAATATTGTTTTAATAAATACGTAAATATGCAATACAAATATATTCTGTTTTACGTGGAAGACATATGGCTTCATTAAAAAATATCAGAAATAAAAGGATAAGTTTAATCCATTATTTAAAAGATATAACTGTAACTGCTTTTGAAATGCATAAAATCGAATAAAAAATGACAGTAAAGATGGATGTTGATTTTCCCCTTTACAACTTCATATCTTCCTCCAACTAGGCTATTTACTTGTTTTAAGAGGTTACACCCAAACAAATATATGCAATATGCTCATTCCATATATAAAGAAAAAGGTTCCTAACAAAAACCACACCACCTGTATAAAAAGGCAATTCAGCATACTTTAAAATGCCACTTTTTCCATACAAACACTGTTGCTATATGTAGTTTGACATAAGATTTTGTACTAAGTGAAAAGAGGTTGGACGAATTAGGAGTAGGTGGTAATTTTTTATTTTTATAGCTATTTTTTTACCATTAAATACGCATTTTGTTAAAATAGATTTTGACACTCTAAAATTGCAAAAAAAGTATGAAAATCAGAAAAAATCGAAATTTGGTAGTAAAAATGAAAAAAGACTTTGGTACAACACCTAAAGCGGAGCAAGACGACCAAGTTTTAAAAAGCCTAATTTTACCCACCCATTGTTAATGAGCAAGGAAAGAACGGGAGTGCCGTCCGCATTTTTAGGCAAAACACCCAAAATAAAAAATAACGCTTGAAGATTATTGGCTTGCGCGGGAAATAAGTGCTGCAGAGTGTCAAGAAGCTTCATGGACTGAATAAGGACAAGTTCAAATTTTGCTGTCAAATATCCTTCATCATCAAAAGAAAAAGGTCCACTAATACGCACTGCACCACCTGTATGAAAAGTCAATTCACCTTGCTTTAAAAGTCCACTTTTTCCATACAGTCGCTGTTGCCAATTTTTTTCTTCATCTTCAGACTGAAAAGAGATGTCATTTAAAATCCATTTCAAATTGCCATCAATTTTAGGAATATCAACAAAAGAAGATTTTAAAAAAGGAGAAGCATCAAAACCGTCAAAAGTTATATGTCCCGATAAATTATTCTTTTCATGTTTTAGATCAAAACGCAAAAATTCTGCCGTTATTTTTTGAGGCATATCTTGTGGCTCTAACGGCTGAATAATCACGTCATGCGTATTTTGCAAAGATGCCGGATCTTCAATATTTTCTTGTGTCGTTTTTTTATCTGCCGTTTGTGCTCTTAATGCTTCTTGAAGCTTTTGATCTTCAGGGGAAGAGGAAAAAGATGAAATATCAAGCCCTTCAGCTATAAATTTCAATGTTTTACCCGTTTTCCAATAAGGCTCTGTTTCAATCACCAAATTGCGCCAATGCGATACTATGGGAGTTTTTCCGGAAAAAACAATTAATGCAGGAGAATGAACATTAAACTCGACCAAATGAGGTGCGTAAATTGGTGCACCAGCTGTCAAACGCCCCGTCGATAAAGAAACCCCATGTAAAGGCCAAGAAAATTGAAACTTGTCACAAACAACACCGACACGTAAAGGATAACCATCCTTGTGCACATTCTCACATACCGCCGCCATATTATGGGAAGATACTTTTGTGAATATATCAGAAACATAGTCTTCTATTTTACGTGAAAAAAAAAACCAGAGTGCGCTATAAATAAATATCAGAGCAAGACAAAAGAGCCCACAAATTAAATAACTCAAAGAAAAACTTTTTTGTGATGATGGTATTTGAAAGGATTTAGACAATATTCAAACTTTCTTTATCTCTTAACTTCCTCCCCACCCTAAAAAGGATAAAGATTCCCAACCACGTTCAGTTTATACACAATCCAACTTCTTAATCGATCGGATTTTATCTACTGATCACTTCAAGAAGCCCCTATACATCGTTCTAAAGTATAGTATCTCATAAGCTTAATAAACAAGATTTTCTTAAAAAAAACCCATTACACCCTTTAACAAAAAACACCTCATGTGTAAAGTTTTACATAGATTTTCTACCTCTGCCTTAAACCATACTGTTTTACAGCACAACAAAAATGATAATGAATAGTGTCTCTTAACGATAAAGCCATTGAGCCCCCCATCTTTACGCTTATGGAGGAGCCAAGCCAGCACCATCATTATATTTGGCTAGCCCCCAAATGTTGCGACAACCCTTGACACTTAAGACAGTTCATAAGAAGCATTTTTAGTCTTTTCTTATACAGTTTTTGCCCACACGCCAGCCCCACTTGTGACATGCAAGCAAGAAGTTTTTATTGAGTCAACATACACAGGTTTGGAATGAGAAAACCTTACTATATTCGGGGTTCTCATTCAATATACAAAACCGTGAATTACCTATATAAATCAATGCTTTGTCAACAATCACACAAGTACGGGCGGTGTACAAAAAATCTGGTGTAATGCGCTTTCAAACCATTGGCTCAAAGCTCGATCATAGATTAAACGACCTTTCAAATGTGCACAAGCAGGTTGAGCACCTTTTTCAGTCAATTTATGTGCCGAACGCACGACCAAACGCCGCATCATAGCGCGTGTAAATTCAGCATGAAACTGCAAGCCCCATGCATTGTTTCCATAACGAAAAGCTTGTGTAGGATATGTATTCCCTGTTGCCAAAAGCATTGCCTCTTTCGGTAAATCATAAATACCTTCATCATGGAAATGGTAGACCATCTCTGGCCAATTCATCAATTCCTTCCCTTGTGGGGTTGCTTCTAGTGGATACCAGCCGACTTCAACAGTCCCATCACTTCTTGTACCAACGCGCCCCCCTAGATTTCGCGCTAACATTTGTGCTCCAAGACAAATACCCAAAAAAGGCTTATTTTCCTTTAGTGATAACGAAATCCAATCAATTTCCTCACCAATATAGGCTTCGCTGTCATTCACACTCATCGGTCCCCCTAAAATAACAACGCCGGCATAATGCTCTAATGTATCAGGGAGTTTTTGTCCAAAAATAGGACGATAAATATCAAGAACAAAACCATTTTGTTGTAAAAATTTTCCCAAACGACCAGTATAGGTAGAGCGCCGATGAATAACGACAGCAATCCTTGGTTTGTTATTTTTTTGTTTTTTATCAAGACATCTCTGATTTAAAAACATTTTTTAACCAATCACCTCTGCTACCAAGCAAAACTTTATTTTTAAAACATAAGAGAATAATTTTATTGGATAAGACTAACGATATTTTTTCTTCTAGGTCAATTGTTTCTTCTGAGAAAACATTCGTATTATCACATTGGTGCAATTTAAAATAAACGAAATTTTTTCCTCGATAAAGATGTTTCTTCTTCTGTTTTAACCCCTGGATCATCAACATTTAAGTGAGTTTGACTGAACATTTTTACATCTTTTTCTTTTATATCTTGTTTCTCCACCTGCGCATTATGCAAAAGAGAATCATCTATAGGTGTTAATTTTTCAAGCTTCTTATCTCCAACATCATCACTTTTTCCCATAACATACTCTTTGTCTTGCCTTTTCGACACAATATTGTCCGCCTCTAATGTGAGAGAAGGCATACAAGGAGGCGCCTTCCATTCAAAACAGCCCAAACGTCCACTGATTGGAGAAACCGCTGACCAAGAAGAAAAAATGGACCCATCACACATCCACACTGGATCACGTTCAGCACGAAGTGCTAAAGAAAGCCATTGACGCACAGCACCTTGATTGTTTCCCTGTGCCTCTTCAATATCTGCCAACAATAAATAAACACTTTCCCGTGGATGACATTGTAATGCTTTTTGTGCCTTCTCTCTTGCTAATGCTGTTTCACCAGCATCCAAAGCTGCTTTAGCAATAAGGAAAGCCGACTCAAATGCATCTTTATTATAAGAAGCAAGTGTCTTAGCCCTTTTCAATCGCCCAATGGCTCCTTCTTCTCTTTCAAGATAAAGCGGTCCCAAATCAGGATGAGGCTCCTTTTGCCAAGCCGCTATAATCATTTTATCCGCTTTACGCGTTTCGTTTAATTTATAAAGAATATCAGCAGCAATAACTATTATTGGAACAAAATCAGGCGCCAATTTATGGGCTTTCAAAATAGCTTCACGTGCTTGTACAGGATGTGTATCAAACAAAGAAAGTGCCTGCCCACTTAGTAGTAAAACCTGTATATGCTGCCGCTCTGGAGTCGCGCGAATAGAACGCGGGAGAGCTTTTTGCGTTCTTTCAAAAATAGTAAGTGCCTTATCCCATTTACCCTCAGTACTTAACCGATCAAGCACCGCCTGATGCGCCCATAAAAGTGCTGGCGATAAAGTCAGTGCCTCTTCGGCATATTGTTGTGCTGCCTCATAAGCTTTACTCTTCATCGCTTCACGAAACAAACCATAAAGTCCAACCAGTTTTGTCGGATCTTCCTTTCTCATCTCTTCATAAAGTCCGATGGCGCGAACAGAGTCATTTTGTAAAGACAAGATTTGCGCTTGTAAGAGTTTTACCAATGGCTCTTGTTTTCCTGCAAGATATTTAGCAACCCGTGCTTCCATTTTTTGCGCAACCATACTATCACCAGCAAAAGTTGCAAGAATCCCCTTTGAAAGAGCTTTGTAACCACGCTTTTGATGGCGTTTATAAAAATAATTGGAAAGAGCACTCGGTATGGAAAAAAAGAAAGACAATAACCACCATAAAAGCACCAGCGTTACAAAAAACAAAATAAGCACACTTAACACTGTAAGCAATGAAGCAGAAAATCTGAAATGCAAAAATGTGAGAACAAAAATACCATTGTGATTAGCAACCCACGTGAAAGCTAAACCGAGGATACAAACAACAAAAATATAAATAAAAACACGTATCATCTTGGACCTATTTACATCTTTGTTGCTTTAAAAGATCCTTGTTGCACAGACAATAACAATTGCTGCAACAACTGTTGAATAGCAATATGTCTTTCAAGCTGCTTAACAAAATCCATTGAAACATCTTTTGCACTTTGGGGCAATGATTGCCATTCGCTCAAAGCCTTTTCGTAATCACCAGCTTGAATGGCAACTTCCATGCGTGCCGCAATAGCCCCCAGCGTTGTCCCTTCAACATTTCCAATCGGTCGCGAAACAATGAGCCCTTTTATCCACGCTAAAATTCGGTCAAAAAAACCAGCATCTGACGCAACAAGATTTTGCGTACCAACAATTGCATCAGCAACATGAGCAAAATCAACTGAAAGTTGTACTGAACTTGGAAGACCCACAGTAGCTGTTTTTTGCAACACATCAAGTCCATTAATCGAAGGCGATAATTGCCGCAACAGCTTTAATTCATTATTATAAGATCCACCACGCTCTACAGCATTTTTTAATGAACTAATTGCAGTAAAGAGCGCGGTATCTATTTCTTTTTTCTCACTATTTTTAACAGCAGTTTCTTCCTGTAGTGCTTCTAACTGTTGTTTTAACGCAGAAAAATTATTTGCATTGCTCTGCCCAACAGACAAAGCCGTCTCTATATCTTTCGACTTTCTAACAAAAGTTTGTACAGTTTCTTCAAGAGCTTTTACTTTTTCCTCTAAAATCGCAAAAGCTTTTTTGCTTTCTTCTTTCGATAGTTCATCATTTTTCGTTGTTTTAAACTGTTGTGATGGAAAAGAAGAAAACTCTGTTTTTAACGTATCAATTTCTTGAAAGACCCGCCTCAATTGTTCCTTTGTGTCTTCACCTTGACTTTTTGCGGCTTCAGCAATCTGCAACGCTTTTTCTCCTCCAGCAGAATTTTCCACAAAAGGAGAAGGAAAAAAACCAGCCCATTGAAGCCCCATAAAAATTCCCAAAGCAATGAATCCCCCCAAAATCCCAGAAAGGGATAAGAAAAGCCAAGTTGTACTAGAGATACTTTTATCCTGACCTTGCATATTCTGTTTTTCTCGCGCCTGAGCTTCTACAGAATTATGGATTTTTTCCTCTGAATCATGGGGAACAGCTTCATGTTCAATAACTGGTTTCTTACGGCGCGTACCAACATAATGTGGTTTAACTTTTGGTTTTGAAGAATCGACCATCTCTGTCACTTTTCGTGCACACTTTTTTTAATGATAAAATAATAAAATGAAAAAAGTTTTAAAAATGCAGCTTTTCTCAATAATATTTACAATTATCGCCTTTAATAGACAAGTTTTAAAAAAAATTGCATTTTATACTCGAAAATACAGCTTTATTTTTTAATCAACGATATCATAAAATTCAAAGAAAATGCCAAAACACATATTTTTCATAGAAAAAACAATTCTAAGAGAAATACTTTGCATCTTTTTCTGTTCATGGTACGCACGCAGGAAAGAAGCTTCAATATAAGGTTTTGTTTAAAATGCGTCTGCTGGGAATAGAAACAAGTTGTGATGAAACGGCAGCGGCTGTCATTGAATATAACAATGAAGCAAACAGTCGAATTCTTTCCAATGTTGTTTGGAGTCAAATTGATCACCATGCACCTTACGGCGGTGTTGTTCCTGAAATTGCTGCTCGTGCCCATGTTGAAGTTCTTGATCATTTAATTCTACAAGCACTAACAGAAGCAAACACAAAATTAAAAGATATTGATGGCATTGCAGCCACCAGTGGACCTGGTTTGATAGGAGGATTGTTGGTAGGGGTTATGAGCGCAAAAGCACTCTCTCTTGCTACTGGAAAACCATTTATTGCCGTAAATCACTTAGAGGGACATGCTTTAACAGCCGTGTTGACGCACAATGTCAACTTTCCTTATTTATTACTTTTAGTTTCAGGTGGCCATACACAAACAATCCTTGTTCATGGAGTAGGTAACTACCAGCGTTTAGGAACCACCATTGATGATGCATTAGGAGAAGCCTTTGATAAAACAGCAAAACTTTTAGGTCTTCCTTATCCTGGTGGACCAGCACTTGAAAAAGCAGCTTTATTTGGTGATAAAAATCGCATCCCTCTTCCACGACCTTTAAAAGGTGAAAAACGGTTAGACTTTTCTTTTTCAGGACTCAAAACTGCTGTTCGACAAGCCGCAACAGCCATAGCTCCCCTTACAGAAAATGATATTGCTGACATTGCCGCAAGTTTTCAAGCCGCCGTGACCGATACAATACATGATCGTATTCACCTAGCCCTACAACACTTTGCCCACCAATATCCTCTCTCTCATGATCAAGAAAAGCGTTCTCCTGCTTTGGTTGTCGCAGGCGGTGTTGCCGCAAACCAAGCCATTCGCTCTAAGTTGCAAGAACTTGCCCATCAACATGGTTTTGAATTTATAGCCCCTCCTCTTTCCTTGTGTACCGATAATGCTGCAATGATTGCTTTTGCCGGTGCACAAAAACTCGTACGAGGAGAAACAAACTCTCTTGACATTGCACCCCGCTCACGCTGGCCATTAGATGAAAAAGCCCCGCCCTTGATCGGGATGGGACGCCGTGGAACAAAAGCATAATAAAATTGACGTCCTACACACATCTTAAAGAACGAAGATTTCTACTCAATCCGGTCTATAGATAGTCCGAATTCTCTATCGAGCAGATTCCACCTGCTTCCCACTAACACAATTCACTTAACCCAAAGATCGACACGTAAACCTAAATATTCACCACACATTCTTAAAAACTTCATGTTTCAAAAAACTGCCTTATATCATTACACTTCAAATGACGGTATTTTACAGCATAATAAGATCTACTCTCTCCCACGAAGCATAGATATGAATGCCATTCGTTGACCTCATCATCTTTGATCATTTATTCGTTTCATTGTCATTGTAATCTTAAAGCTTTTTAGAACCAATTTTCTTAATTTTTTCCAACAAACTCTTATAGTAACCGCATTTCAAACCATAGCTGAAAAGATAAGCAAAGAGCAAAATACTTTTATACAACATGAAATATCAATGGAGCGTGTCTCTCTACTACACATTATTTTGAAACAAGAAAAAATAGATAATAGTCGTTCTTTACCCCATTTTAAAAATCATCGTTGATGGTATTACAAAGATGCTTATAAAAATGCATAACAGTCTATGAAAAAGGAGAACTCATGGCTTATTGGCTTTTTAAATCTGAACCCCATAAATGGTCATGGGAGATGCAAAAGAAAAAAGGAGCTGATGGCGAACAATGGGATAGTGTACGCAATTATCAAGCCCGTAACAATATGCGCGCTATGAAATATGGTGATAAAGGTTTTTTTTATCATTCAAATAAAGGTTTAGAAATTGTAGGAATTGTAGAAATATGTGCTGAAGCGCACCCTGATTCTACAAGCTCTGATCCACGCTGGGAATGTGTGGACATCCGTGCACTTTGTGACATGCCAACACCTGTTTCATTAAAACAAATTAAAGCCAATCCCAAACTAGCAAATATGGTGCTGGTCAAAGCCAGCCGCTTATCAGTGCAACCCGTAACAGAAGATGAATGGAAAGAAGTCTGTTTAATGGGCAACCTTAAGGAGGAAATGCTTTTATCTTAAAACAATAATTTTTATTCATTAACTCATATAAAAAGATGCTTCATAGCGCAGAAGAATAAGCTCAACACATCCTTCTGTTGAGGTATTCTCATGCTAAATGCATAAATATGATATTTTTCTTTGTCATTTTTTATCCTGCACTCTTTCTCAATACAGTCTCCTTCCAAATTACACAAAAAACCTCTTTATGATGCATCTTTTCGGCATTGCTAAAGGCAAGGCTTACTCAACAATTATAATAAGCAACACCACGAACATAACACACAGCCCCCTTCGCACACAAATGCAACGAAAAAACAAAACTGAACGTGGATAAAAAACAATAAAAATGATCGTGAAATTCTCCTAAACAGTGCATATGTGCTAGGTGTTGCACAATTCTCTTCACACTTAAAAAACGAATCATATTGCGTGTTTATTGTTTTGCATGTTGGACGAGTGCGCCTCATACCGCAGGATTCTCTCATTCCCAACCTGTTTTATATTGAATCAATCAAAAGCTATTTGCTTGCACATTCTAAGCGGAGAAAGTCCCATATAGATAAAAAACGTGAAAGAAAGCACTAAAAATTCCTCCTATGAATCGTCTCAAGTGCCAAGGACTGTCCGCAACACCCACGAGCTGGCAAAGTGAATGATAGTGCTAGCTTGTTTCTCCATAAGCGTAAAGATAATGACACTCAATAGCTAAAACACGTTCTAGAACATAAAAAACGCTTCCAACCAATACGTAAAATACTCTGCAGACGGAATACCTTCTTTTCAGCAAGCAACCATTAGAAATTATAAAAGTTTATTTTTTAGAAGCGTTCTTTTTTAATTTTCCTCTTTTAATTTTTCTTGCATGAAATCTCATTTTTCATGAAACTATATCAATCAGTGCATCAACATGCCTATAAGGAAAAACATGAACCACTATACTCTTTTAATCGTTGAAGACGATGATCTACGCCCCATTTTAGTAGAACAATTTCAAATGCATCAAGAGTTTAAAATTTTCCAAGCAAAAACAGCAGAAGCGGGAATGAGAATAATCCAAGAAGAAAATATTGATCTCACTATTTTGGGATTTCAACTTCCTGATCTTGATGGCTACAAAGCCGTTAAACAATTACGCACCCAAGGATTTCGTGCCCCCATTATCATGATAACAAATTATGATACAGACTGTGATAATATTTTAGATCTTGAAACAGGCGCCAATGATTATGTAACAAAACCCTTTCGCTTTGCGGTGCTATTAGCGAGAATTCGGGCACAGTTGCGCCAATATGAACAAAATGAAGACGCAACCTTTCATATTGGTCCCTATACTTTTAAACTAAGACAAAAACTTCTTCTTGATCAATGCAACAATAAAATCTGTCTCACAGAAAAAGAAGCAGCGATCCTTAAATGTCTCTATCATGCCAATGATAAAATTGTCAGCCGTGAAACATTGTTAGAACAAGTTTGGGGATATAATGAAAATATTATCACCCATACTTTAGAAACCCATATCTATCGTTTGCGACAAAAAATCGAAAACGATCCGTCCAATGCGCAAATTCTCATAACAGATCAAAATGGTTACCGTTTAAATCTTTAATTCGAGATTTTCTGTTTCAAAAATAATTTTAATATCCTAAATGAAAACAGAAACGAGATGAAAAAACTTCACGTATAATTCGAATGCTATTACATATACATAGAACTTACTCTTATCTGTACTCTTATGACAAAATATATAACATTATGAATAAAAAACGAAATATTCCAACATGAGAACCAAAAACAAAAATGCTTTCAACCCTCACGATATACTTTGTAACTTCTGTTTCACATGCTTTTGTTCTTTCTAAAGTTTTTAATATGTTTCGCATATAAATAATCGTGATATCTTTTAGCAACATTCTTGATCATAACTATCATCTTTAGATGAGTGCTATTTATGATTATTTTTTCAGAAAAACCGCTCCACGCACTGCTTTATCTCACATTCACTAGCCTAAATTGAGAGATGTTTTTTATCTTTATAATTTTCTTCTATTCTTTATGATTTTATCTCCTCTTAAGAGGTTATATAATTAATGATATAACGCTAAATGTTTATCCTAACGATAAAGCCACTGAGCACCACCATCTTTACGTTTATAAAAGAATAAGCCAGCACCATCACACACTTATGTTAGATCTAGATGTTGCAGAGGAGCCCTTGATACTTGAGATGGTTCATAAGAAGCATTTTAATCCTTCCTTGTACAGTTTTTAACCACCATAAACCATATTATGCAAGATCCCTTGGATCTCTGCTATTTTTACGAAGATACCAGTATTTTTTTCTTTTAAAATGTTTCCACTATTCATGAAATATGGTTCGGTATATAGATACTTGAGATTTTTATTCACATACCAATTCCACATATTAATGTACAAAAGAATATTTTTAAACTGTAAATGCAAAAAATTGAAATAAGAGAATCCTTCTATACTTGCGGTTCTTATGACAATGACAAAATGATTAATTATCTTTATAAATTAAAATATTTCTTGTCTGTGGCGATAAAGCAGGAATAAAAATACGTCGCGACTGACGACGCTGTACGAGCAAACCCTGATAAACACGTTTTTGTGCCTGACACATTAAGAGTCCACCAAAATAAGGCAAAAGATAGCGAGCAAATGGCTCGTAAAAAAATGAGAACAACCGCGAAAAATACCCCGTAGAGGGCATATAGTGTACAATTTCTTGTATTGGCCCAGAAACAAAATTTGTTTTTTCGAACAAACGAGTAATTTGTTGCCGACTATAGGGTTCGCCATAACCAAAGGGTGTAGTAATATTGCGCGCCCAAAAGCCAGAGCGATTAGGTACAATAACGATCAAGTGGCCATTAGGTGCTAAAACACGCCATATTTCATTCAACGTTTCAAATGAATTTTCTGTATATTCTAATGCATGTACTAATAAAATACAGTCAACTGACGCATCAGGAAGCGGCAAATCTTCTTCAAAAACAAGCGCTGTAGCAACTTGCTCAGAACAAGGCCAAGGCGAAACACCCTGAGCAGCAGGCATAAAAGCAAAACATTGTTGGGCACGTTCACGCAATGTAGAAAGATAAGGAAGTGCATAACCCAATCCCATAATCCGTTTATCCGTAAGATCAGGCCACCATAAATTCAATTGGTCACACAGCGTCTTTTGCACACGTAGTCCAAGTGCAGAAGCATAAAAATCTTTCAGCGTAACGATATCCAACTCAACATACCATGTAGAAACAAATTTCAAACATTACAGATTTTCATATACCAAACCTATATGGACTTCTGCTTTTTTTCCGCAATAGCGAACATTTCAATATTGCATATTTTAAACTTAAATGATTAAAAAATCAGTACAACAGGATGATTATTGCCTTACAAGCACTTTAATCATTTTTTTGGAGATAAACCCCATAGAGATTCTTCATACACTGTTTTTGACATCAATTAAGAAAAAAACCAACACTGGTTAATTAAAATGAAGCAATCTTTCAAGATAGTTTTTTTCTTCTTCTGAAAGATGCTCTTTACCAAGACGTTTGCGAATTTCATCCAAAATCTGCCGCGTACGCATTTGATCACTTTCTTGTGGTAGTGCCTCGCCTTCTTGTTCTTCATCTGTTTTTGAAGAAAGTGGACGCCCTAACGGATCTTTAGGACCAGAATCAGCATTTTGCTCATCTCCCGTTTCTTTAAGTGTTTCGCGCATTTTTTTCAAAACATTTTGTGCACCTTGCCTCAAAGATTCCAAAGCATCAGACTGATTTTGTATAGATACCTGATGATTTCCATTATCAAGCGCATTTTCCGCAGAATTCATTTTTTCTTCTGCCCTTTTCAATGCGCCCCCTGTTTCAAATCCTCGTTCTGATAATTCTTTTTCTAATGTTGATAATTCAGATTGCAATTCAGCTTGACGTTTTTTTAAAGATTTTTTTTGTGTTTCCGGTACATTTTCTCCGCGTTTTTGTTCCATCTCTAACTGATGTGTTTCATTGAGAATTTCTTGCTGACGACGCATTAAATCTCCAAGCTGGTCCATCTTTTCTTTCATTTGTGCAGATTGGCTTTTTTCTCCCTCATTTTGATTGCCTTTTTGCACATGCAAATGATCAAGCGTCTGTTCAACTTCCGCCAAGAGTTGTTCAGCTGCTAAAGAAGAGCCTGTTTTAGCCATTTCCTCAATTAAATTTAGCTTTTCTTGTAATGTAGCTTCAGAAAGATTAGAACTTTTTGAGCTTTTAGAATTTTTAGAAACTTGACTATCCGGTGCTTTTTCAGCCAAAGCACGAATATACTCATCCATAGCTTGACGTAAATCTGCCATAAGCCGTTCAATTTCTGCCGCTGAAGCACCGTAACGCAATGCATCACGTAAAGCAGCTTGTGCTTGTTTTAACTTTTTTTGCACGGATTCAAGTTGATTGCCTTCAATACCCAAAGCAATTTGCCATAAATAATCCACCACATCGCGCAAATCCTCGTCTGTTTGTGCTAAAGAAAGTCTTGTCCACGCACTTTGTAGAACAATAAAATGCGATGCATTTTGCAACCCCTTTTCTGGACGCACAAGCAAAGCAGAAAGCATATCAAGTACCCGCTCTCGCGCTAAAGGATTAAGAGCTAATAAACGACGCAGTTCAACCACTGCGCGTGCAACAGGATTCGAAAAAACACACTGTGGTAATATCATAACAAAAGTTTTGCTACGCCCTTTCTGCCCCGCACCATCTTCTGCCACCAAAGTAATTTTGACTTGCGAACCCGCCCATGGATGCGCTGATATATCCTGCACCATTCGCATTTTCCCCTTTCCACCACGCGGAAGAAGAAGCTCTATTTCCGGAGCATTATAAAGAGAAGAAGCACTTTTATTCTGAGGAAGAAAAGGCTCTATTTCAACAAAAGCCTTTGTCACACCATAATCATCATCCACCACATATCGTAACTCCAATGATCCTGTTAAAATCCTCCCTGGTTTTTCCAACCAATGAATTGTTGGAAGCGTGTCCTTAATTATCTGCAAATGCCATTGCTGTTTTTTACGACGTGATGATACAAATAAATTTATTGAATGCTTTAAATGTGTTTCAAAATGAACAATTGGATCATTCAAAGCTGTTTGTTCCGTTTTCTCTGAAAACGAAACTTCCCTCCCATCTTCTACAGACTTTGCTTTTACTGTAATGCCAGCCCCATTGACAACACGCACAACAACATTACTCCCTTCAGGGATTTCTAGTTGTGTTTTCTCATCTTTTGTCAAATAAATCGGTGCCACACCGGTATAAGCAGGTGGTGTTACCCAAGCATCAATCCGCATGAGTTTTTCATCAACGACAGGACGAAAATCAAAGGCATCAGCCAAACGCCCCCCTTGTGAACCAAAAGAAAAACTAAAAGCGCACACAAAAAGAAGAGCACACAAAGCCCTTAAAGCCAAAGGATCATAATCCGCACTATTAAGAGAGATAAATCCCGTTTTTAAATGGTATAATTGCTTTGCCATTCGGCGTTGATGTTCACGCCAAATAACAGCACTAAAATCTTCATCATTTTCAGAACATAAACGATCTGTCTGAATATTCAAAGGCTGATGTCTAAGATCATTGACGCGTTCAAGGCGGCAATTTACTTCCCGCATTGTGGGAAACCGAAAACGAATAAGAAAAAATAAACTCGCCCCAGCACAAATAAGTATAACCCCAAGTAAGAGCAAATGTGACCAATAGCCCCAAATACCAAAAAGTCCCAACCAGCTAAACGAACAAAAGAGACTAAGAACGAGGAAAAATGGCAACAACCGTACCCACATCCGTTCAAATGAAAGGATCCCCCACATCAAAATGCGCACACACAAAAGCTTCATTGCAAAACCTTTGATGTTTTTATTTTTCATAAACAAGCATTTATCCCCTTTTATCGTGGTGCATTAAGATCATAAACCCCATACAAAACAATTTCTAGAAAATAAATTGTTTCATCAAAGTTTAGTAAAAATAAGACCCAAAATATTTAATAATGCTCAATCTAATTTGGGCTCAATCCAATCTGGAATATGATCACAGCCTATCAATTGTGCATAATCAAGGCGTGGACGAATGACTGCATAACGCGTATCCTGAACCAGAACTTCCGGCACCAAAAGTCGACTATTATAAGTGCTTGCCATCACTGCGCCATAAGCCCCTGCTCCTGTTAACATCAAAACATCACCCGCTTTCAACACTGGTAAAGAACGTTCCAAGCCTAAATAATCACCAGTTTCACAAATAGGACCAACAATATCAGCATTAATCAGAGGGGCATCTACTGGTGTTTTTTTCACTGGCATTACATTTTGCCACGCATCATAAAGCGTTGGACGCATGAAATCATTCATCGCCGCATCAACAATAACAAAATTTCGTCCTTCCCCCTTTTTTAAATACACAACCGATGTTACCAATACACCGGCTTCACCAACAATACTACGCCCAGGTTCTAGGATAATATTGATCCCTAAAGGCGCAATATGTTTCTTTACCAGTGCTGCATACTCAAAAGGAGAAGGTACTGGATGCTGCTCATAACCATAAGGAATACCAAGCCCACCCCCAATATCGATATGGGTTATCGCATAACCATTATTCCATAATTGACGCACAAAATCTGCAACAATAACAAATGCATCTTCAAACGGTTTTAAATCACAAATTTGACTGCCAATATGGAGATCAACACCACACACATGAAGACCGGGCAATTGGGCTGCTTTTTTATATGCATCACCCGCCAAAGACAGTGGAATACCAAATTTATTCTCAGACTTACCTGTTGTAATTTTCTTGTGAGTCTTAGCATCCACATCAGGATTAATGCGTAAAGAAATACGAGCCGTTTTTGAAAGCGCAGCAGCCCGCGCCGATAATTGTTCAAGTTCTGGCTCTGATTCAACGTTAAAACAATAAATATCTTGTGCAAGAGCAAAATCTATTTCTCTCACTGTTTTACCAACACCAGAATAAACAATATTCTGCGCAGGAATACCAACAGCAAGTGCACGCCGTAATTCCCCTTCTGAGACCACATCAGCTCCCGCTCCATTGTTAGCTAAAAGTTGTAAAACTGCTTGATTGGAATTCGCTTTAACCGCATAAGCAATTAAACTCGGCATATCATGGAATGCATTCTGATAATCTTTAAAATGTGCAACGATTGCGCTAGCTGAATAACAATAAAAAGGTGTTCTAACTTCCCGCGCAAGTTCCAAAAGAGAAAGACCTTCAGCGTGAAGCACACCCTGATGATAAGAAAAAAAACGCATAAAAATTCCTATTGTATTAACCGATCAAGAATAAAAGGTTTATCTGTTTTGCCTTGAGAAACAAAAGTTCCTTGTGAAGAATTCACTCCTGTTGAAGGAGGTAACTCTAATGACCCTTTACGCCCACACCCAACAATACCCAAGCCCCCCAAAAGGACAATCACCAACCCCTTTAATATAATTTTCATTTGTCCTCTTTCCTCATCTCGATTTCTTTTTTACCTTTAAAATACAATCACTCAAGCGCTCACGAGACGCTTTTTCCAATACGCAATTTGCCGAAGAACCTCTGAAGGCGCTGTTCCTCCAAAGCTTTTACGACTTTCAACAGATTTTTCAACGGTCAAAACATCAAAAAGTGTCGCATTGATATCAGGACAAATTGCTTGAAGTTCATCTAATGATAAATCATGAAGGCGACACTGTTTTTTTTCTGCCAATGCCACAGCACACCCTGTGATGTGATGTGCTTTGCGAAAAGGAATCCCTAAATTGCGTACAAGCCAATCCGCAAAATCTGTAGCTGTTGCATACCCTAAATCCGCTGCTTGTTTCATGGCTTTTTTACTCACTTTCAAATCAGCAATCATCCCTGTCATTGCTGCTAGTGATAATTCCAAACTCAAAGCCCCATCAAACACATATTCCTTATCTTCTTGCATATCCTTTGAATAAGCAAGCGGTAATCCTTTCATCACCGTTAACAATCCCATAAGTGCACCATTCAATCGACCTGCTTTCGCTCGTACTAACTCTGCCGCATCAGGATTTCTCTTTTGTGGCATAATGGAAGACCCTGTTGAAAAAGCATCTGATAAATGAATAAAACAAAACTGTGCACTTGACCAAAGGACAATTTCTTCCGCCAATCGCGAAAGATGTGTTGCACAAAGAGCGCCAGCGCTTAAAAATTCCAATGCAAAGTCACGATCTGAAACACTATCAATTGAATTGCGTGTAGGTTCCCGAAAGCCTAGCGCTTTTGCTGTCATAAAACGGTCAATTGGAAAGCCTGTCCCCGCTAAAGCAGCCGCCCCTAAAGGCGATTCATTCATTCGCTCAACAGCATCACGCATCCGCGATAAATCTCGACCAAACATTTCAACATAAGCCATCATATAATGACCCAATGTTACGGGTTGAGCCAATTGTAAATGCGTAAAGCCTGGCATAAAGGTATCAACATGTTGTTCTGCGCGAATAAGTAATTGCTCTATCAATCCTTTTAAAGCTTGTGCTATTTTTTGCGTTGCTTCACGTACCCACAAGCGAAAATCAACAGCAACTTGATCATTGCGTGAACGCGCCGTATGCAAACGTCCTGCTGCAGGACCAATCAACGCACTCAACCGCGCTTCAATATTCATATGAATATCTTCAAGCTTTCGTGAAAAAACAAATTTACCGTCTTCAATTTCTTGGCGAATAAGTTTCAAACCATGAACAATTTTTTCATAATCTGATTGTGAAATGATTTTCGTTTGCGCTAACATAGCTGCATGAGAAAGAGAACCTTCAATATCTTGTCGATAAAGTTTTTGATCAAAATCAATAGAGGCATTAATTTCTTCCATAATTGCAGCAGGACCTGCCGCAAACCGACCACCCCACATTTGGTTCTTTAACTTCTCATCTGTCATATTCTGAAAACACCCATCCAAAGGACAAAATTATGATTTTTCAAATTTTCATCAGCGAAAAAAACAATAAAAAAAGGCAACTCTCCCTTGCATTCTTTATCATTGCACTGAGTTTATACGCAACCATAAACTACGATACCAAAAGAGAGTTTTTTCTTTTCAATTTCATTTCAGCAGCACAAGCACAAGAAATAAACATTAATAAAGCACGAGCAGAAAAAATTATGGCGATACGAAAAGCAGCAAAAGGCTTTTTTAGCCACATACGATTTGCTGATACGCTCTCAGATATGAACAAACTATCTTTCAAGGATATTCAAGGAAAAGAGCGCACACTCAGCGAATTTACCGGAAAACCAATGCTGGTCAATCTATGGGCTATTTGGTGTGCACCTTGCCGCACAGAAATGCCTGAACTTGCGCAATTAAAACGTGAATTAGGTGGAGAAAACTTTGATGTCATAGCTATTAATATCGATAAAACTGCTTCTCCTGAAAAAATTCAGCAATTTTTACAGAATCTTCATTCAGATAATTTGCTTTACTATCGCGATGAAACAATGGATATTTTCAACAATGTTAGAAAACAGGGACTCGCTTTAGGACTCCCCATTACATTGCTCATTGATAAAGAAGGATATCTCTTTGCTTCTTTCAATGGTGCAGCTCCATGGGCCAATGACGATGCCAAAGCACTTATAAAAGCAATCATTAAAGAAGCCCTATAACTTTAATAACCGCGTCTTTTTAAACGTTGTATAACAAGATCCAGTGCTGACAAAAAAGCAGAACGGTCTTTACGAGAAAAAGGACGGGGACCACCTATTATACTACCCTGTCCACGCAAATCTTCCATCAAATTGCGCATCGCCAAAGCCTGACCAATTGAATTTACATCAAAAATACGCCCCGTTGGCGAAAGACAAAAACCCCCAGCTTGCACAACCCGCGCTGCTAAAGGAATATCACTGGTAATAACGATACTTGCCTCATGCACATGTTCTACGATCCAATCATCAGCACCATTGAATTCACCAGCAACGACCACTCTTTCAATGAGTGCTTCATCTGGAAGGGACAAAGAACGATTTGCCACAACAAATGTCTTAAGCTGATAACGATTCATCACACGATAAACTTCATCTTTTACGGGACAAGCATCTGCATCAATCAACAAAGTGATAGCAGGCTTTATTGGGATACTCATACCTTGGCTTTCAAGTAATAATAAACTCTTTCATTCATCTGAATGTTGCAAATCCTTGCGATAAAACATTATCGCCGCGTTTATTTCTCCTCCCAAAATAAAAATTGCACTCAATATGTAGAGAAAAATAATAGCAACCATAATAGATGCCAACCCTGCATAGGTAGAAATATAATCAAACATCGTTAAATATTGCGCAAAAGCGATAGAAGCCATAAACCATATAAACATTGTCACCACTATTCCTGGTAAAATATCTATAAATTTCCGCCGCCCTGCTGGAAGCCATTTATGAACAATCAAAAGACTGATAAACAAAATAATGATTGCAACTGTATAACGCCATACACGAATAGCAGCAATATATTCAGTCATAAAAAAAGAATGATTTTGCATAATTTTGATCAACAAAGGCGCCAGAATCAATAAAAAGCTAATCACAACAAGACCAACAGCTCCAAGGATTACAAAAAACAGACTTTGAAAACGACAAAACAACAAACTCCGTCGATCAGTAACACGGTAAGCTTTATTTAAAGCCGTACGCAAAGCCTCTATCCCATTAGAAGCAAAATAAGCCGCTCCAATGACAGAAAGCGTCAACACACCTCCTCGATGAATGGTTAAAACATTGACAATTTCCTGAGATAAAGGCTCTGCGATAACATCAGGCAATAACTGCACCAGTGCTTTAATTTTTTGCGGTGTATAGGTAAAAGCACCTAGAAAACGAGCAAACGATGTTCCAAAAATAAAAAAAGGGAAAAATGCTAAAAGCCCCGATAGCGCAACATGGCTTGCAAAAGCACTCCCATTATCACGCCAATAATGACTTACTGCGTCACCCAAAATACGATAGCTATACCAAAAGATATTTTTTAACAAAACTCAATACTTTCTGGTAAAACTCTTCCTCAGTCTATTTCAAGTTTTATAAAAATCATCAAAGCTCTGCAAATAAACATTTTGCAATGTTGCAATATAACGGTCAATAATCAATACGGTCAAGCCCGACTTTATACCAAAACAAAAACAATAACCCACTCTATGAAGTTCTACAACAACCTCATTTTTTTGTTACTTCTACAGATCAGTAACCTCTTCTGTACATTATATGCCCTATAGAGAGCTAAGCAAGATGATCGTGCACACATAAAACCTTTTAAAGTCATGGTTATCTGTATCGGAGCAATCGTCACTCTTTTTTATTGCAATCTATGACTGAATAAAGAAAAAACTTCTTATCGATTTCTAGAAAAAACCAACGAAATTCAACAAAAACCCCTTGCTTTTATTCACCCTTTTTTAGAAACACTCTGACGTCCAAAATCAGGAGCATCAATTTCCTGTCCAGCATCAATAATATTGCGACGTACAGCACGCGTACGTGTAAAAAAGTTAAACAGTGTCTCACCATCTCCTAAATGAATTGCCTGTTCTAAAAAAGCAAGCCCCTCACTAAAACGGCTCAACATTTCTAAAATAGCATCCTTATTATGCAAACAAATATCTCGCCACATAACGGGATCAGAAGATGCTAAACGCGTAAAATCACGAAAACCGGAAGCGGAATAAGCAATTACTTCCGAATTTGTTACTTTTTCTAAATCACTCGCTGTCCCAACAGTATTATACGCAATCAAATGGGGTAAATGTGAAACAATAGCCAAAACAAGATCATGATGCTTAGGTTCCATCTTTTCGACACGCGCACCACAAGCTTCCCAAAACGCTGTTAATTGTGCGACAGCAGCAGCATCGCTATCCGCAAAAGGCGTTAAAATACACCAACGATTCATAAATAAATCAGCAAAACCAGCATCCGGTCCTGAATATTCCGTTCCAGCAATTGGATGCCCTGGAATAAAATGAACCGTTTTTGGCAATAAAGGTGCCATTTCCGCAATAACCAACGCTTTCGTAGAACCAACATCACTCACAATCGCTCCAAGTTTTAAATGATCACGAATGGTTTTTGCCACTTCTGCACTAGCCCCAACAGGAACAGAAAGAATAACCAAATCTGCTCCTTCAACAGCTTTTGTATTATCTGTCGTATAAAAGTCCCCAAGCTCCAATTCACGCGCTCTTTTCAGGGTTTCTGGACGACGTGTTGCAATAGAAATCTGAGCCGCAAGATTTTTCTTTTTAATCACTCTTGCTAAAGAAGACCCAATCAGACCGATCCCAATGAGTGCTATTTTTTCAAACTGAATATGGAGCATCTTTCACCTTCAAAGATTCTTTGCAAATGGCAATAAAGACTAATTGTAAAATCACAATTTTCTTGTTTGTTTGTTCAAGAGTTATGCGTAAAACATTAAAAAATGACAACTAGGGAATAAAGAATAACGCAGTTTACCAATTATCACCTGCGCAAGCTGACAACAGATCACTTTACCTAGAAAACACATAAAAAATAAATGACGAGAAATCTAACATCACGCTCTAAAACTCCCTCTTAATTACTGATCAAAGCGCATCACCGAAACAAAATAAAATGCACTCTCAATGAGGATAACAACGACTCTACATAAAATCCCATCAGTTTACTTTATCTTACTAATTTTACTCACAAAAAAACACATCAAAAGCGTAAGCAGACACTAGCTCTTCTCCAATTATCCCGATACGTTCATTAATTTGTACATCAGACCTATATAAAAACGTATTACGCCTCCACCTACAACAACAACATAAGTTTCGCGAATATTGAAAACACCGTAAAACAACGCATACCAAAAGATACCATTAAAAACATTTTCCTCTCCAGATTCCGGATACCATAAATCAAATAAATATGAGAAAAACACGACCTCTCAATAAAGAAAAAGTTTGATAATAAAAACACCGAATATCCCTTTAATGGAATCACACCCCTCACGTAAAACAGAACGCCCTAAATAGAATAGATTTGGATTACAAATTCATGCGTTTGTTTTAAAAAGGCATCTCGCTCTCTAGCCTATCTCACGACAGTGTTCGTAAATGTTATAACTATAAATCTATTAAGCACGACCCTCTTCACACTTAATAAAACACTATCATTATATTTTCCTACCCCCAATGTTGCAAAAAACCTTGGAATTTGAGAGCATTCATAAGAGGCATTTTAGTGCTTTCTTGCACAGTTTTTATCCACACGCCCCCACTTATGACGTGCAAAAGACATTGTTCTGATTGATTCAATATGAAAAATAATAAATTATTAATAATAAACAATGGCTAGCTCTGTTTATGAGACACATTCATTGCTAAGATAATCATCTCTATATCAAACATAAAAGTTTCCCCATAGGTGTTGTCATTTTCATCATAATCTATTTTGACTTTCTCCTCATCCCACGAAGATTCTTAATTCATACCAATCTGCAAATAATTCATTTTCTTGTCTAAAAGATTCCTCTGGCTCACTATTTTATGTGATTCAATTAATCTATAATACATTGATTTATAAAAATAATACTTTTTTCAATTTGAATCATAACTTCGAATACTGTAAAATTCTTCCATCACAAACCCTCTTATCAATTAAAATCTCTTGTCTACACATCACAAGAAGACATGTGAGCAAAAATGATGAAAAACGCTTTCTAATGCTAAAAACTGTAGCAACATTAGAGGCTAGCAAAGTATATAATGAGTGTCGACTTGCACTTTTATTAAGCATAAAGATAGAGTTGCTCTATGGGTTTTATATTCTTCACAAGGAACTTTACTTCTACACCATTCATAAACACCGCCGCAAAATAGATATGACGCGCATTGAAAAATATTTCTAAGAAAGCGTATGAATCTACCATCCAAGTGTCTTCTGTTGTTTGAGATACTCTTTTTTACACGGGGGTGTTACTCCATTAAGACTCTATGAACCAACCTAATATTCACCAAATACCCACACAAAAAAACATCGAACACATAAAATTTGATATGGGCCTCGTATCACTACCCTAAAAAACAGTATTTTACGACACAACAAAATAATAAAACTGTTTCAAAATGGCCTTTTGAAAATAAACTATTTCTTTTGAAGAAAAATTTCTATCAAGCTTTCAAGCTCCTAAAATACATCCTCAAAAATACAAGTTCCCTCAACCTCTACTTGATAGCATAACAGTTTTAATTACTGAAAATACCTCTGTGGTATACCAAAAATAAAAAATCATTATATTTCTAGGCTGTTAAGCTGCCATCTGGCGTCGTGCAATAATTGTAAGCCCTAACAAAACTTGACGAATGATAGCTTCGCCCAAAAGTGGATTTTTACGACTGTCTAAAACAGCACTCTGAATTCTTTCCATTGCATAAGAAATTTGTTCTAACTTCCAATATTTTAAAGCTTGTTCAACGATCTTTTTCCGTTGAAAAAAAATGGGAGGACGTGCCTGAGAAACCACCGTAAAAGGTGAATTTCCTTCAACCTCTACCTGATAACGCAATAGCTGTAATTGCTGAAAATGCCTTTGAGCTGTACTCAAAATTAAAAAAAGTGCCCCCTGCACTGCTGCATGTCGGTTAAAATGCGCTTCAAAGCCTGATATATCGCCCAATAAAAGAGCATCAATGACTTCATCTTGAGAAAGAGCACTGACATCGCTTACAACAGCTTTCACATCTTCAAGAGTAATACGAACATTTGCAGCGTAAAGACAAAGCTTTTCTAATTCACCTCGTGATACAAGGCGATCCGCCCCTAAACATTCATGCAACCATCTACGTGCATCTAAAGAAAGAGTCTTCTTAAACTGTCCTAAAACCTCATCAATCAAACCGTCAAGAGAACGCATATCATCGGCAAAACAGGGCAAAGCCATCGCTTTTGATGCTGTTTCAACAGCATTGCGCAACCCTGTTCCTTTTTTTAAATCCCCTGCCTCAATGAGAATAAAACAAGCTTCTGGTGGTTTCTCAATTAAAAGCTTTAAGGCAGCAAGAAAACCTTTTTGGTTAGCAGCATTAGAGATCCATATCAAACGATCTCCCCCAAAAAGCGATAACGTACGCGCTTCATTTTCTAAACGTGCAGGATCTTTATCAATTTCAGCAGCATCCAAACGAATTGTCGAAAATGGATCTTCTATTGCTACCCGTGTAAGTTTTGCAAAACATTGTGCACGCTCACAAATAAGACCACGATCTGGCCCATAAATGAGAACAATAGGAAAAGCACGTGAAAAGCGCATTAGAAACTGATCAACTTCATGTGCTTTTTTCTGAGCCACACTATTAATCCATTAACAGTTCATCATCATCAAGAACTTCCCCGCGAACTTTCTGAAACATGCCAATTAAATCATTTACATCCAAGCCCTTACGCTCTTCATGACAGACATCCAAAATCACTTTTCCACCATGCAACATCAAGGTACGATCGCCATAATCAAGAGCCTGACGCATAGAATGAGTCACCATGATAGTCGTTAATTTTTTCTCTTCAACGATTTTTTCAGTCAACCGCATCACAAAATCAGCCATTCCAGGATCAAGCGCTGAGGTATGTTCATCAAGCAATAAAACATCCGCATGTGCTAATGTTGCCATCACAAGACAAACTGCTTGGCGTTGCCCACCTGACAAACTATCCATAGGATTATGAATATATGCTTCAAGACCAATGCCTAATTGAGCAATTTTCTCTCGAAAAAATTGCCGTTTCTCATGATTTAAAGCCGCACGCAAACCACGACGACTTCCTCGAAGAGCAGCAAGAGCCAAATTTTCTTCAATTGTTAAAGAACCACAACTTCCCTCTAAAGAATCTTGAAAAACACAAGCAATCTTTCCAGCGCGTTCACTGACTGATTGCCTAGAAACATTTTGTCCATTGATAACCACTTTCCCCGTTGAGGGAAGCGTTGCACCCGCTAAAACACTGAGCAAAGTTGATTTACCAGCACCATTTGAACCAATAACCGTAACAAAACTACCCTGATCAATTTTCAGGTTAATATCAATTAAAGCCTGTTTTTCCAAAGGTGTTTGCGGTTTAAATGTGACCCCAACATGAAAAAATTCAATCACGTTTATGCCTCCTCCAATAGCGTGGCACAATAAGGGTTAAAACAACCAACAACGAAGTAATCAACTGAAGATCTGTCGACGTATCAATACCAATGCCATTTGCTTCAAATGCAAATTGCACCGCCACACGATAAAGTACAGACCCTACAATACAGCTGATTATAATCCAAAAAATATTGCGCGTACGAAAGAGAGTTTCACCAATAATCACGGCTGCCAATCCAAAAACAATTGTTCCAATTCCACCGGTAATATCTGTTGCAATCGCAGTTTGAATATAAAGAGAACCACCAAGTGCCACACACGCATTGGAAAGCCCCATTCCAAAATATATCAATGCTGATGTATGAACACCTTGCGCCGTCGCCACGCGTGGATTAGCGCCCATTGCACGCATAGCAAGACCAATTTCACTTTCCAAAAAGCGCCAAATCAAAAACGCCATAACGAGCAACACAATACCAACGAAAAGAGGACGCACAAAAATATCAGACAAACCAAACAGATTATAAAAGGGCGTTAACGCCGTATCAGCAAGAGCTAAATTAACATTAGACCCTCCCATAATTCCCATAATACGAAGATTAACCGTATAAAGTGCCGACATTGTTAAAATAGAAGCTAAAAGATTCAAAATACCAAAATGCAAACTCAACAGAGCGGTTAATAAACCAGCTACCATGCCTGCACAAAAAGCACATGCCATAGCTGTCCATGCATTAAAACCTAAAAGAATCAAGACGCCACAGACACAAGACCCAAGAAGAAATGAGCCATCAACTGTTAAATCAGGAAAGTCCAAAACGCGAAAAGAGAGATAAACCCCTATAGCCACAAACGCATAAATAAGACCTAATTCTACAGCGCCAGAAAACGCAAATATATTCATGTAAAGACAATCCCCATGAAAACTTAACGTATTTTATTGTATCAACATCCTATCAATGAAAGTCATTGAATCACTTTTGTTGCACGATCAATAACTGCCTGCGGAATAACAATCCCCGCTTTTTTTGCTGCTTTCATATCAATTCGAATGTCATTATTAGCCGCCTGCACAACATCAATATCACCAGGCTTTTCACCCTTTAGAATACGCACAACCAACTTCCCAGCATCAACCCCTACATCATAGAAATTCACACCTTGCGTCATAAAGGGACCGCGTCCAATAGAATTAGCATCAACAGTAAATACAGGAACATTTGCTTCCTGTGAGACCTTTACTGCCCCCTCTAAAACAGAAAGAACCGTATTATCAGCGGGAATAAAAATGATATCTACCTTACCTATTAAAGCCCGTGTTGCCGCCTGAACATCTGAAGGTTTTGGTGCTGATGAAGGAATGATTTCAATTCCAACTTTTTTTGCCGCATCTTTTAACACCTTAAGTGTTGAAACAGAATTTGCTTCAGAAGCATTATAGAGATAACCAATTTTTTTCAAATCTGGTTTTACTTCTTGTAAAAGTTTAACACTTTCTGCAACATCTATACGATCAGAACTCCCCGTCATATTACCGCCAGGTTTGGTAAGCGAAGAAACGATTTTAGCTCCGATAGGATCAGAAATCGCCGCAAAAACGATAGGAATTGTTTTTGTTGCCGCAAGCATCGTTTGTGCTGAAGGCGTGGTAATTGCTACAATAACATCGGGCTTATCACCAACAAATTTACGTGCAATTTGCGTTGCTGTTGAAATATTACCCTGCGCTGATAAAAAGGTAAGTTGAAAATTTTCACCTTGCTTATAACCATTTTCTGTAAGAACATCTTCCACACCTTTACGAACGGCATCCGCAGCAGGATGGACCATAATTTGCGTTATTGCAACTTTAACGCGTTTAACTTGGTCATCTGCCTTTGCAACACTGTTCATCATAAAAACAGTTGCAATGATAATCCCTAATATATTTATTCTCTTCAACATTATATTCCACCCCTCTCCATGCAAAAATTAAAAAAAGAATAATCTATTACTGAAGAATTTTCTAAAATCAATCTTTATTTCATTTTATTTAAACATGGACAAAATAAATCAAACTAAAATGATATTTTTTTGTTGCAATTCGTAGAAGCCTACGCCATACAGACAAGACATATATCGAATCGGTAAGCGGGTGTAGCTCAGGGGTAGAGCACAACCTTGCCAAGGTTGGGGTCGTGGGTTCGAATCCCATCGCCCGCTCCATTGAATTTTGTATTTATTCGTTCTTGTGTGGAGTTATAGCTTGTCATCGGTTGTTGTAGCTGTATGTAGCTTGCCAGCAGGTTTTGTATATTTTTCCACTCGATCTTGTATCAATTTATTTTTTTTCAAAGTTTTTCTAAGATTCGTAATTTCTTATGAAGCATCTATTGGATTGGGGGCTTAGATTTAAGATAATAATTTTTAACTTAGACGGATTTTTTACAGCCCCCGTATAAAAGATTAATTAGAAATGATGAGCAATGACAAGAAAAACAAATGTTAAACAAATCAAAAATTGACTTATCATTAGATGAATAATTTTTGTTCAAAAGTACGTTTTTTACCAAAATTGTGCCCTAAAATGAAGGTTGTTGATTTTTCAAATGGCGTGTCTTCTATTAATTCAACATTCGCTTCAGATACATTCAATATTATCTCTTCTAAAAATTTACAAGAAACTATACCTGTAGAGCAGGCAAAATCTATAATCGCTTCCTTTAATGCGCAGAAACTACCTTTAGTTTAGTGGGTTGGACCTCATTCATCTCATTATAAAGTTGATGAAGTTCTCTTATCTATTGGCTTAGAGCATGTTGAAACAGAGGTAGGAATGGCAGCTTTAGCGCAAGATATAGACTCACATGTTACTTCTATGCCAGATAGCTTCAAAATCAAGGAAGTTGAATCACTTCAAGATTTTAGAGATTATGGAAATGTTATGGCATCAGTCTTCGAGCCTTTTAATGAAGAAGCAGTTATATTTTATGAAACAATAGGGCGTTGTTATAAAAAAGACTCTGATGTAGAGATGTTCGTTGGTTATATAAATAACAATCCTATAGCAATATGTTTTTGTATTAAAGCGGATGGGATTGGTGGATTGTATGATATTGTCACCAAGCCAGATTTTCAGAAAAAAGGTATTGGGACATTCATGACAAAAATTGCTATTGAGCATTTAAAAAGAAAGAGATGTCATGTTATTGGTATGCAAGCCTCTCACGAGGGAATTAGCATTTATAAAAAATTGGGCTTTACAAACTTCTGAATTCTTTTTTGCTCATCAATTAAAAGAATTTATTATTTTCAGCAGAACTCAAATATGATCAAGCAATCGATATAACCAAGGAAGCTTGGCCAATCCCCTTTAATACTGATAGTGAAAAGCTAAAATCAGTTTTACAAACATAATTGTTTCAAATGACTCACTCAAATTTTCTTATTTTTTACTTTGTCTTAAAAAAGATATCTATCACAAATCTAAGTTGAACAAATGTAATTTTTTATATGATCGATAATCTACTGTCTGTTACTGATATTTATGAAGAGCTCGAAAGCAAACATTTAAAACGACAGTTGCATCATAATTTGTTAGATGGTTAGTCTGTTAGTTAATTAATAGAAAAAATTTTCGCTTTATAAAATAACCAAAGGAGCTTAAAAAATCTTTCAAAGATCATTTAAAGGTCCTTTATGTGTATTGTTTCTTTTTCTATGTCACAGTTGATGATGAAAAATCCCTCACGCTAATTGTAATTATTTTCAAACGAAATAAACTGTTTTCACCTATTATTTAGAGTAAATTAAGTTTTTGGGATTTCTGGCACATCATTTGATAATCCTCTTTCTTGAACAAATTCTTATCCAGAATAATCTTCAACACAAAAATAAATTAATAACTTGATTTATAAAGATAATTTATCATTATTCATATTGAGCAAGCGTCTCAAATATCATAGGATTATCTCATTTCAAATCTCTATACATTAAAATCACTCACAATCATCTGCTCACGCATAACAGGAAAAATTGAGGCATCAATAAATTCACTTGAAGAAAGGAATAAAAACTCTTCTTCTGAACGCTCTGAAATACCAAAGATTATCGCAACATTGGGAGCTAAAATAGTATAGGGAGGTACCCCTTTCACCTTGAAAACGTAAAAATGGGAAGCATAATAGCTTTATACACTTCATAGAGGCTTTAGACCATTCACGAACGTTATTATAAAATGGATGTGACACACTTTGAGAGAAATCTCTTTAAAATAGACATGTGAATTAACAATATTAAGTGCATTCTATTTTACATGAGGAACATAACTTCAAATCAAGATAAGGTAACATAAAGTATTGAAACCGTCATAGTGCACAATAAAATCAGACCATTTTAAATGTTTAATGGTAACATCAGCTAAACAACAGAATAAAAATTCAATTTTGAAAATATTAAACCATACGCTACAAGTCTATTGAAACTCCGATTGTGCAATCGACTACCTTCTCGCTAAAACTGAATCACTATAAATATAAAAACCTTAAAATCCGCTCTAAATTCGTAAAAGTTTCTAGATCTTGCTGTATTAAATGTTGAAACTCCTCATGGCTACTCATCTGAAACGCCAATAATTCTATAAAGCAGTTCCATAAAAAAGGATAATGACGTTGTAATATCCGAAAAAAATTTACCACATCACCTGAAAGATCATTAATAATTCCATCAGGAAGTATCAATTTCTATTTAGAAAACCCTATCCATGCCGACAAAAACTATGTAAATGTTAGATATATAATAATTTTGATGACGATTTTGGCTCACCCTGTTTTGCCACCAATATAAGAAACAGCGAATATAGCGGGATCCGCCAGCTTTAATATCGCCTTGTAAAAGGTCTTTCCCTCTACTCTTTTTGCTATCAAATCCTGATTTTACAATTCCTTGCTCTCTTTTTTATACTCAAAATTGCCTCTGAAACAGGATAGATTAATCGTAAAAAATATATAAAAGAAGCAAATTATAACATTTTTTCTTATCCTTCTTAATACAAAATAACTGTTAAGCTACAATGCGCTAACACTTATCAGTCATAAGTCCAAAACATCATATAATGACGAAACAAATTCATAGAGTGAAGATTTTTCACAATCAATCGTTGTATTAATCTTTCCATAATGCATAAAAATGATGAAGCGGCCCTCGCCCTTTCCCTACTTTTAAAGCATCTGAAGCAGTTAAAGCGCCATGCAAATAATCTTTTGCTTGTTTAACAGCGCAATCCAAAGGTTGAGTAGGTAACAGAGCTGCAATGGCAGCAGAAATGGTACACCCTGTCCCATGATCATGAGTGGTTGAAAGACGAGAAGCTTCAAGTATAAAAAGGTTTTCACAATCACAATAAAGATCTGGACTAGAACAATCGTAATTTTCTGTGCTATTTTTGGTAAGCGTATTCAAATGTCCCCCTTTTAACAAAACTGCATGACACCCTAGCGCCAAGAGTCGTGGAGCATATTGATACATAGTCTCTAAAGACCATTGCACTTCACACCCCAATAACAGTGCAGCTTCAGGCAAATTTGGCGTGATCAAAGTTGACATCGGCACAAGAACATCACGCATAATTTCAATTGCATCAGACTTTAAAAGAACATCACCACTTTTTGCAACCATAACCGGATCAAAAACAATGAAACGCACTTTATGATAAGCAAGACGTTCTGCAATAACCTGTGCAATCTGAGCATTTGCAACCATACCAATTTTAACGGCATCAACATGGATATCCTCAAAAACAGAATCAATTTGATCTGCAACAAAAGAAGCATCTAATGCCTGAAAAGAACGCACACCCTGAGTATTTTGTGCAACAACAGCTGTAACCACACTCATACCATAAGTTTTCATAGCTGAAAAAACCTTCAAATCCGCCTGCATTCCAGCGCCACCAGAAGGATCTGTTCCCGCAATAGATAAAATCCGTGGAATAAAAAGTTTATCTTTTTGTAATTCCATTAACCTCTTTCCTTCTGTTTTTAAATATCGGAAAATGAGTTACCGAAAAAATAGATGCTTGAGAAAACATAAAGAAGATGTTTTCTCATGTGAATTATATTATATATGAAGTCTTCTTATAGATATAAAATGGAAAATGTAGTGCTTATCCTTCGTTCTATTCTTTTTACGTTCGCTTTTTATACAACAACTTTCATACAAATGATTCTTTACGCTCCCGTTTATTTTTTAATGCCCCGCAAAAAGGCATGGATTGTCCCTAAAACATGGGCACGCGTTACACTCTTTTTGCAAAAATACATCGCAGGCACAAGTTATGAGATTGAAGGTTTAGAAAATCTTCCCAAAGGCCCCTATATCATTGCTCCAAAGCATCAATCAGCTTGGGAAACTTTCAGTCTTGTTCCTTATTTTGATGATCCCACTCTCATTTTAAAACGTGAATTGATGTGGATTCCATTGTTTGGCTGGTATATGGCAAAAACGCAAATTATCCCCATTAACCGCACAACACCCATCAAAGCTTTAAAAATGATTATACAAAAAGCAAAAGAGAAAGTAAAACAAGGGCGCCAAATCTTGATTTTTCCCGAAGGAACACGCCGACAACCCGGTCAAGAACCAGATTATAAGTCAGGAATTGTCGCGCTCTATAATGAATTAGGACTTCAAGTTGTCCCTATTGCACACAATGCGGGTTTATATTGGCCACGCAATAATTTTCGCCGCTATCCCGGAACAATTCGTGTCCGTATTCTTCCCCCGATAGAAGCGGGTTTAAGCAAACGTGATTTTCTAGATCAACTTGTCCAAAAAACTGAAAAAGCGTGTGATGAACTGCTTCTCTTAGCAGCTCAAGATCCTACCCCTCCTCCTATGCCACCATACGCTGTTCAGAAACTTCAAAAACTAAATCATCATGAAACAATGCACTAATTGATAAGAATAATGCATAACTTTGTATATTGAGCGGAGTATAGGGAACAAAAATATAAGAAAGATACTTCAAACTTTCTAATTCAAAATTATAAAACACATGTACATGATAAGAAATAATCAATGTGTAAATTTTTTTGAAAAAGAATTCTTCCTCTCTTTAAAATCATTTAAATAACATACATCTCATTGACTTATAAGGATGTTTTAGCGTTATTCAACTTGAATGAGAACCCTGAATACCGTAAGATTCTCTCATTTCAAATCTATTCTAGGTTGAATCAATTAGAATCATTTTCTTACACATTACAAGCGGGGATATCTGTGTGAATAAAACGATACAAGAAAAGATTAAAATGCTTTTTACGAACCGTCTCAAGTGCCAAGGGCTATCCTAACAGGAGAGAAAGAAAAATGCATGATTATACAGATTCATTCCTTTCTGAGAAATTCAATCCCTCCAAGAACATGAAATCTTGTACAATCTTCATTATTTAAAAAGTATTTCTTGAGATACTTAAGTCATCAAACCAAATTCAAGGGGAAAATAAAAATGAGTGTTGGTTTTTATCCCACAGACACAACGGATACAGCAATTAACCATCTTTCCTCCCTATCCTAGACTTAAAAGCTTTGTGTGCTACATTAAAACAATTCTAAATAACGAATAAGAGGGAACTAGATTTAAATTAATGCAACGTCTCTTCTATAATTTATTTTTTTCTGTGATTTTGAGTTTATCCAGCGCTGTTGCTTTAGCGCAGCCTTTTATTTCTGTTGATGTTACAACGAGGCGTATCTTAAAACATAATCAAGCTTTTGAGCGTTGGTATCCTGCTTCCTTGACAAAATTAATGACCGCTTATGTTATTTTTCGTGCCATGAGCCGAGGAGAAGTTTCACCAAACAAACATATCACCATCAGCGAATACGCCGCAAAAGCTCCCTCATATCGTTCAGGCTATAAAGCTGGTTCTGTACTCACACTTGATACAGCCTTAAGTATCACCATGGTTAAATCTACCAATGATTTAGCCATTGCCATGAGTGAAGCTGTTGCGGGTTCACAGAAAGATTTTGTACATAAAATGAATAGCGAAGCTAAACGTTTAGGCATGTTTGGCACCCATTTTGCGAACGCAAGTGGTTTACCAGATCCTCAAAACTATTCCACGGCACGCGATATTGCTCTTTTAGCCGTTCAAATACGTAGAGAATTTCCACAATATGCTCATTATTTTTCTATTCCAGCCATTGATTTTGGTAATAATCGAAAAATCCAACATAACTCAAACAACCTCATTGGCCGTTTTTATGGGATAGACGGTATGAAAACAGGCTTTATTTGTGCCTCTGGTTTTAATCTTGTTGCCTCAGCCACCCGCAATAAACGTACAATTATTGCTGTCATTCTAGGTGCTAACAACATAAGTGAAAGAGAAGAAAAAGCTGCACAACTTCTTGAAATAGGATTTTCGCACCAAGGAAACCCCCAATTAACACTAGCAACATTAAAACCTTATGGGAGCAACATAACAAAAGCCAACAATATGAGACAACAAACATGCACACCTGAAGCCATAAAAATGCATGCAAAATCATATGATGATCAAGGAAATATTATTCTCACCTCACCTTTTATCATTGCTCCACCTTCTTTTTCTCATCCTTTATCAGTACACCTCATTCGTACGCCACAAACACCTAAAATGACAGTAAAACCACTAAGAAAACCCTATATTCCGTATAAAAGGCACGCAAACCATTCTATAAAAAGCCATAAATCATAATCTACAATTAATTATAATACTTTGATTTATAATGATAATTAATTATTTTGTACCTTATGTCAAAACCACAAGTATTGTAAGATTCTCTCATTTCAAATCTGTATTTGTTGAATCAATAAAACCAGTCTCTTGCGCGCCACAAGGTGGATGAACATGTAGATAAAATAATTAAAACAAGGAATAAAAATCCTTCCTATAAGTCCTTTCAAGAACCAAGAATTATCATAACATTGACGCTAAAAAGTGTATAATATACCCACGTGCACCTACCTTTATAAGCGTAAAGATAGTGGTACAATGGATCTCATGAGGGATTAACCATTACATCCCTCACGGACATCATTATAAATTGGTTAGACATACTGAGATATATTTTTTAAAAACAAAACTATGATTGATGATTAACATGAAAATAAAGCGCATCCCTCTCACGCTTATTACGGGTTTTTTAGGCTCTGGCAAAACAACTTTGCTCAACCGTATGCTACAAGACCCTCTTCTAACAGAATGTGCTGTTATCATCAATGAATTCGGCGAAATCAGTATTGACCACCTTCTGGTTGAAAAAACAACAGAAGGAATTATTGAGCTTGCCAATGGTTGCTTATGCTGCAATTTACGCAGTGATCTCATCGACACATTAATTGATTTAATAAATCGCGTTCAGACAGGACAGATCAAACAACTCCATCATATTATCATTGAAACCACAGGGATGGCTGATCCCGCCCCTATTTTACAAATACTTTTAAGCCACCCATTGTTTATTCAAACATTGTCCATAAATGCTGTTATTGCAACATTTGATACATTAAGCCCACTTTCCATATGTGAGCGCTATCCTGAAATATATAAACAATTAATATTTGCTGATAAAATCATTCTCACCAAAACAGATCTTAGAGACCCACAAACGCTTTCAGATGCACTCCTTAGCACACTTAAAACAATGAATCCTACAGCACAAATCATTGACGCCCATTCTAAAGATTTCTGTTCAAATCTATTAATAAATAACACATTATGGGATGAAAAAGTAGAAAATACAAAACTTAAACAAAATCTTACGACTACCCCACATGATCATAGCCCCCATAAAACCATTCGTACCTTTTCACTAAACTGTGAGGGTCCTGTTGATTACGCCACAATTGAGGCTTTTTTAGATCTCCTACAAGAGCGTTATGGTACAAAATTATTACGTATTAAAGCAATTATCGCATTACGTGATGACCCTTATCGCCCACTTGTATTACATGGCGTACAAACATTTTTTCATCCTCCCATAAGATTGCCAGCATGGCCAAAAGGAATAAAACAAACACGTTTCGTCATCATTGCCGATGGTGTTGAAAAAGACGCAATACAAAAGCTCCTCAATGCTTTTTTTAATAAACCAGCAATAGATACTGCAGACAAAACAGCTCTCTTAGAAAATCCCCTGGTCATTCCAGGAATAAAATTTTAATTTTTTCTCCCCTTCAATGATATAACATTAAATTCATTAGCACCACCATCTTTATGCTTTTAAAGGAGCAAACCGGCACCATTACACACTTTGCTAATTCCCAATGTTGAAACAGCTCTTGGTACTTGAGACGGTTTGTAAAAAGCATTTTAGTCTTTCTTGCACAGTTTCACCCACGCGGCTATCCCCGCTTGTAACGTGCAAGCAAATGGTTTTAATTTATTCAACATGGAACGGCTTTGAAATGAGAGAAGCTTACGGTATTCAGGGTTCTAATTTGACTTAAAAACTAAATTATCATTATAAATCAAATTGTTATGATACAAAATTTAATACCCATCAATCTGCAAATAGATTGTTTTCTCTCTAAATGCGCTTCATCTGCAAACCATTTCATGTGATTCATTTCACAGACCGATTGGCCAAATTCTTGGTTCTAAAATATTCTGCTCAACTCTATATTTATTCAAGCTAATTGAAATCAAAATCCCTGTTAAGAAAAAAACCAAAATTAGACAGAGGCAATATCGCATTTTAAAATATGTGAATGTATCTTATATAACAGCACGACAAGACAATATTTCACAGCATAAAAGAATAAAACTCTTTGAAAGAAATAAAAAGAGAGGTACATTTTATATTAACTTACTCTTCACTAAAAACGAAGATTGATACCAGTAACGATGTGCAAACAATCCAACTTCTTTGAGAAAATTCCTCTTGGCTTCCCACTTCATATGATTTACTTACATAAAGCTCTATGAAAAAACTCTGCACTTTAAAATATTGACCACTCACTTAAACATCTTATGTGCAAAGTTTTTGCATATCCTGTATCACCATTATTAAGTGATAGTGTTTACGGTGCAGTAGGATACAATACCACTCACTGCATTAGAGAAACTGAATTTTTATCAATATCGCGATTAAAAACGTAACGTTTTCCATAAACCTCAACAGTTGGAGGTTGACGATTTTTTTCAAAAAAATCATAACCTTTCTTAAGCATAATCCAGAATTGATAATGAGGATTCTTGCTATGACGTGACATATTATCCTCGGTCATGCGGAAAGGAAAAGCCTGCAACTGAAACTCTCTTTGTCCTCCTTTAAAAGCATCCCGTGCAAACGCATAAATCTGAGCCATGTTCTTATCACTCATAGAATAACAACCTGCGGAAAAGCAAGAACCATGCACCATAAGATTGCTTCCTGTGCGACCATTTTCCTGATCATAAAGGTTAGGAAATCCTATATTAAAAGAGAGATAATATTTTGAATAAGGATTCATTTGGTTTGCGCTAATAGTATAAAAACCCTCTGGTGTCTGAAGATCCCCTTCTTTATATTTAGGTCCAAGCTTACCAGACCATTTGCAAATGCCATAGCGAGCAACCAAGATAAAAGGTCCTGAACGAGATTGCTTCCAAACTTCAGCAAGATTTTCTTCCTTAAAAAACCGCATCATAATCGGTGCATAGGGATCTATATCATACAGAACCATTCTATTTTTGATTTCTTGCGGCAACGGCTGCTCAACTTTAGCGCGAATAGAGGCTGGTAATCTTCCTTCACATGCTGTCAATAGTCCCATTACAAACAACACACACACAGCGAGGAATCTGCTAAATGTCATCGAATAAAACTCCAATCCAACACCCCTCACAAAAAATAACCTATGTTAGAGATCGACCAATTTGAAGGTATTTTTCCCTTCGCTCTTGTTTAAGCACTTGACCATCTTTTCCAGCCATAGCTTTTAAAGCCTCTGAAATAACATCACCCGTTGCATCAATGACAATCTCTTTGCCACGATGCGCTCCCCCTAAAGGTTCCGAAATAATGCCATCAATAATCTTTAAGCGATACAAATCTTGAGCGGTAATACGCATATTCATTGCAGCATCTTTTGCACGAGCTGGATCACGCCATAAGATAGAAGCTGCTCCTTCTGGTGAAATAACAGAGTAAATTGCGTGCTCCAACATATAAACTTTGTTGGCAGCCGCGATTGCTATCGCCCCTCCAGAACCGCCTTCTCCAATAACAACGGAAACTACAGGAACTTTCAAACGCAAAGTTGTAGCTGTTGATTGAGCAATTGCTTCCGCTTGCCCACGTTCTTCAGCGCTTACCCCAGGATAAGCACCTGCTGTATCAATAAAAGTGAGGAGTGGCAAACCAAAGCGGTCAGCCATTTCCATAATACGTACAGCTTTACGATAGCCTTCTGGACGTGCAGAACCAAAATTATAGCGCAAACGTGTTTCCGTATCGTGACCTTTCTCTTGACCGATATAAGCAATGGCCTCACCTTTAAAGCGTGCAAACCCCGCTTGAATAGCCTCATCTTCAGCAAACTTGCGATCTCCGGCCAAAGGCGTAACATCACTCAATAGGCGTTTAGAATAGTCCATAAAATGGGGACGATCCGGATGACGAGCGACTTGTGTTTTTTGCCACGGCGATAATTTTTTATAAATATCGCGCAACGCTGTTTGGGAACGCGTTTCAAGACGAGCAATCTCGTCACTCATATCAAGACTGCCTTTTTCCTGAGAAATTTTTTTTAATTCAAGAATTTTCCCATCAAGATCAGCAACTGGTTTTTCAAAATCAAGATAATTATACATTTGTGTCAACTCATTCAGTGTCACTTATACACTTATAATTTGCTTTATAAAGTCTTTTTCAAAAACATCACCTTTTCTTTAACGAGCCTTTTGCTCATCGGCAAGTGGATGATGCTCATTGACTAAACGATAAAGTCCCTCTTCCAACACATGGGTATAAATCTGAGTGGTAGCAATATCAGAATGACCTAACAAATGTTGAACGGCACGCAAATCAGCACCATTTTGCAAAAGATGACTAGCAAAAGCATGACGCAACACATGGGGAGAAAAGCTATCACTTCCTATCCCTGCTCTTCTAGCGAGATTTTTCAACTCTCGTGCAACGACTTGACGAGCAATATATCCTGTCTCGGAATGCGCAGGAAAAAGATAAGAACTCGTAGCATCCTTTCCCTGATCACGCAAGTTTAACCACTGTGAAAGAACTTGGCATGCTTTTTTTGATAACAGCACCATTCGTTCTTTTTTGCCCTTACCACGAACCAAAACGCTGTATTCCTTCCTTCGAACAGACTGAACCGGCAGACTCACCAACTCACTAATACGTAACCCTGTTGCATAAAGCATTTCAATCAATAGCTGAAGACGCAGTGCACGGAAATAACCTTTGGACCCATAGTCTGCTTGATTGACTTCTAACTCCGCAAAATCAAGCAATTTTATCACTGCATCTTCACTCATGATTCTGGGCAAAGGACGCCTCTGACGAGGTGCATCAATATCATGAGAGGGATCATCTGCTCTCAACCCTTCAGCATAAAGGAATTGATAAAACTGACGCAAAGTTGATAAACGGCGCGCTTGCGACGATGCCGCAAAACCAAAAGTATGCATAAGCGACAAAAGGGTAATTAAATCTTCTTTTTGTGCTGAAAAAAGCGAAACAGAGTGTGAAGACAATTCGTCTTGTGCCCACTGCAAATCATGCTGATAAGCCGCAAGCGTATGAGACGAAGCCCCTCTCTCCGCACTCATCATCTCAAGAAAATGATCTATCACAGCACCACTTTTCATTTCATTGATTCGCTTCCGTAGAAAGATTCCATGAATCCAAGGGAACATCAATGTACATATCCACAGTTACTGGTTCAACCCAAACCACAAGAGCACCCATTATAATGAAAAGAACAGAAAGCAAAATGAAAAGAATCATCAAAAATCTAGTCAATGTTGGCATAAGACAATAACCTACCCAAAAATATTCTATCTCGTATTATGCCTCACAAAGATTAACAGGAATTGACTTTAAGATGGATAAATGCCGAAATAAAGTTATGAAAAGCAATCGACCAAAACGCGTTCCCATAACACAAATAAAGAATCAGCTCTTATCGTCCCTTGATAAAAGAGCACTTGTCCTTGTTGGTCTTATGGGGGCAGGCAAATCAGTGATCGGAAAACGCGTCGCCACCATGCTCCGTTTACCTTTTTATGATTCTGACCAAGAAATTGAAAAAGCTGCACAAATGACAATTACGGAAATCTTTGAAATTTATGGTGAATCCGAATTTCGTGCTCTTGAACAGCGTGTTATTCTAAACCTCATGAAAAAAAATCCCCTTGTTTTAGCAACAGGTGGTGGTGCCTATATAAATGAAAATATCCGAAAAGCCATTCACAAAAATGGTATATCCATATGGCTAAAAGTCGATCTTGATATCCTCATGCAACGTGTCTCAAAGCACCCGACACGTCCCTTGCTTCAAACAGCCAATCCTAAAGAAACCATGCAAAAACTCATGGAACAGCGTTATCCTATCTATGCAAAGGCAAACTTAACAATTAACAGTCATAAAGAAAGCCGTCATACCGTAGCACAAAATGTTATACGATCCGTACAGCACTACCTATACACAGAAATTAACAATAGGGATAACCAGCATGCAAACCAAAACCGTTACTGTTAAACTGGACAAACACTGTTACGATATCATCATTGGTCCGGGTCTGATTACACAAGCTGCTTCACAAATTAAACATGCTCTTAATAAAAAAGATCCTCATCAAACGCGCTTGGCGCTTGTTACAGATACAAATGTTGCTTCCCTTCATTTGGAGATATTGCAAGCAGAATTAACAAAAAATAAAATTCATACTGTCCCTATTATTGTAGAAGCGGGAGAACAATCAAAATCATTTTCAACCCTGCAAGTTGTCATCGATCAAATTCTTGCTGCGCGTTTAGAAAGAGGCGACTGTGTTATTGCTTTTGGCGGTGGTGTCATTGGCGATCTAGCAGGATTTGCGGCAAGTATAATCCGCCGTGGTATGAACTTCATTCAAATGCCCACAACGCTTCTTGCACAAATTGATTCCTCTGTTGGTGGAAAAACTGGAATCAATAGCCAATATGGCAAAAATCTTATCGGTGCTTTTTATCAACCACAATGCGTTATTGCTGATACGTGTCTTCTTGATACCCTGCCGCCGCGCGAATTTCGCGCTGGCTACGCAGAAATAGTAAAATACGGTCTCATTAACCAACCTGACTTTTTTGAGTGGCTTGAAAAAAATGGGCAGAAAATTTTCTCTAATGGCCCTATGCGAACAGAGGCCATTGTTCGCTCATGCCAATTTAAAGCTGACATTGTAGCACGCGATGAGTACGAAACGGGAGAGCGTGCACTCTTAAATCTTGGCCATACATTTGGACACATGCTTGAAACAGCAACCGCTTATGACTCCAACCGTTTAATCCATGGCGAAAGCGTAGCAATTGGGATGATTCTAGCTCATCAATTCTCTGCTCAATTAAATTTAATAAGCCCCACGCTTACACAACGCATTGAAGCGCACTTCAAATTTATAGGATTGCCTACACAATTAAAGGATATCCCAGGGGGTCTACCAGATGCTGAAACTTTAATGAATCTCATTGCCCAAGATAAAAAAGTTTCGCAAAACAATTTGACTTTCATCTTAACACGCGGACTTGGCCAATCATTTATTGCAAAAAATGTTTCACCAGATGCAGTTTTATCCTTTTTGGAACAAAAATTAACAGAAATTCGTTAATTCATATTGAATATAATTGATTCGTTTTTATACTTCTATTAAAGATTAAATATGATGATGTCTGCGTAGCTCAGTAGGATAGAGCACAGGATTCCTAAAGAAATTGGGCACTTTGAGGAGAAATCCTCAAAGTGAATCTGCTCAAATTCGGGGAAAGCTTCATGGGCGACTATATGCCAATCCCGAGCCAAGTCTCTTTTCAAATGAGAGAAAGGTGTAGAGACTGAACGGGCAGCACCTAAAGAGCAAAAGCTTTAAGGTGAAGAGACAGTCCAGACCACAAACAGCCGATAAGGCTGGCGGTGAAAATCGAAGTGGTATGAATCCTGGGGTCGCAGGTTCGAATCCTGCCGTAGACACCATCGTATCAGTCAAATTATTCTTTGTGCACAATATTAGGAATATAGGGAAGCATCATGAAAAAAACTTTGCACATTTTAGGATTTTTCACCGCTTTAAGTTTATCACTCTTCAGCTCAAACAATAGCTTAGCTGGTTCTTTAATCATTGAAGTACCAGACAATCCAGAGCCCAAAACAGAGACCATTACCTATCAGTGTGATACTGAAACAGGTAAAGAGCGCGTAGAGGCAGTTTATCTTAATGCTGACAATATTTCGTTGGTTGATTTCAAATGGAACGGTGATCGTGTCATTGCTGCTAATGTCATCGCGGCAACAGGAGCAAAATTTGCAGGAGCTCAGTACATCTGGTGGGAGAAGAACAAAGAAGTCACGCTTTATGACCTTGCTCAGGATCCAGAAGAAAAAAAACCTATCCTATGTAAAGATGAGTCAACATTATTATTTTAAATAACACGGGAAATATTATGAAAAAAATTTCTTTTACTAAACAATTTTTCATTACGTTAAGTGTGTTCCTCCTCGGTTCAATTAATGCATTAGCAAGTTCTTTAGTCATTGAAGTACCAAATGATCCAGAACCAACAACAGAGACCGTCTCCTATCAATGCGACATGGGAACAAGCAAAGAGCATGTTGAGGCAACTTATCATAATGCTGGCAATATTGCGCTTGTTGATTTAAAATGGAACGGTAAGCGCATCGTTGGTTCTAATGTAATTGCCGCTTCTGGAGGAAAATATGTGGGTGGTCAATACATTTGGTGGGTAACTAAAAATGAAGCCATATTTTACGATCTTATTAATGATCCAAAAGAAGAAAAGCCCATCCACTGTGTAGAAGAAAAAAGCACAGAATAAAGAAGGTTCTTACATTTCAAGAACCGCGCTGGCTCTCATCTCTTGATGTTCCTTCTGACGTGGATGACTTTTCCTCCGTCTGGTGTAATAAAAGAGCCAGCGGTTTTTCTGACTGTTCTTCTGAATGATGTCGATAAGCTGCTGTATGTGAGAGCAACATAGAAGCTACCGGTGCTGTTAAAAATAAAAAAAACATTAGCAACACTTCATGAAAAACAAAATAATGGTCCACAAATATTGAATAAAGAAATGAAGAAATAAGAATACTACCAACGCCCCAACTCGTACATACTGAAAGCATATGCAAACGCTTATAAAAATTGGAAAAACGCACCAAACCTATCGTTGCGATCAATGTCAATCCAGACCCTAATATTAAGAAAACTGTGATAGCAATAGCAACCACAAGCGATATATCATCTTTCATTCAATAATCTCCCCCCGCATAAGAAATTTCGCCAAAGCGATGCTTGAGACAGATCCCAACAATCCAATAATGAGAGCTGCGACAAAATAAGCGGTTGTTCCTGAACGAATATCGAATGTAAGAAACAAAAGAATAGTGCTTATATAAAGGGCATCCAAACCAACAATTCTATCCTGCGCCCGTGGACCACGAATCAACCGAAACAGCGCGAAAATCACCGCTAAACTTAAAAAAAACTGTGAAAAGAAAAGCCCCCAATAAAGAATCACCATACTCATAAAAAAATCTCCAAAAGCAATTGCTCATACCGTTGTTTGATCAACTGTTTGTAATCATATCCATTTTTAAAATTTAAGACATGAAGCAAAAGTTCACCCTTTTTACTATTATAGGCAACCCAAGCAGTTCCAGGGGTTGCCGAAAGGATGCATGCTAAAATAGCCAAAGCAGTGCGATTATGAAGCAGAAGAGGTACTACAATAAAACCAGATTTCTGCTCTCGAGACCTTTTTGTTAAAACAAACCAAGTCACCGAAACATTTGAGAATATAGAATCTATAAATACTCGAAAAACGAGACGAAAAACCGCACTCCAGCTTTTAATAACAGCCTTCTCCGGCTCCAGAAGCCGTATCATCCAACCACAAAACAAAGCGGTTAAAATCCCTAAAAGAAATTGCCCTAAACTAAAACCATTTAAAATAAGCCACATAAGGACAATGACACCACTGAAAAAAGGGGAAGGACAAAAACGATTCATTTACTCACCTCCCTATTTTCGAGAGAAAAATCCGTTAAAACGCTCCCAATATAGTTTTGAGGTTCATACAAAGTCTTAGCAGTTTCAGACATATAATGACTAACAGGACTGGCTACAATTGTTATAAGAAAACACAAAGCAAGGAGAACGGCAATAGGCGCAAATTCTATCACTTGCACACGGGGAATACGCCCTTCAAGAGAAACCCAAAAAGTTCGGATACCCGTTCGTGTCAATGCAATCAAAGCCGCAAAACCAGAGAGAGTGACAAAAACTACAAAAAGCCAATCTTGGTAAACCGGTAGAGAGACAGAAAAATCCTCTCTACTGTGATTTAAAATTGCCATGAACATCATAAATTTAGCAACAAAACCAGAAAAAGGCGGCAATCCAATAATCAAAATGGCACAAATACCAAAACAAGCTCCAAGAATTGCCAAGGTTACCGGAAAATAGATGCCAACTTCATCTTCTTCCTCCTCTTCATCGTCACCATACACCTCCATTGTGACAGCAAGAACATTTGCAGCCACATCTTGACAGCGTTCAACCAACTCTACCAAAAGAAAAAAAGCTCCCAGTGCTAAAGTTGAAGAAACAATATAAAAAAGTGCACCTGCTGTCAGTGCTGCATTGCCGATCCCGATCGCGGCCAACAATGTACCAGAAGAGACAAGGACACTATAAGCTGCCAAACGCACCAAAACTTGGCTTGCCAATACCCCAATAAAACCAACAATCATAGTGGCAAGCCCACCATAAAACAAAACCGTATGACCAAAATGGTTAAAATATTCACTTTCAGAACCAAACCATAGCAACGTTAAACGTAAAATAATATAAATACCCACCTTGCTCAAAAGTGCAAAAGAAGCTCCAACTGGTGCTACTGCTGCACTGTAAGTTGGCACCAACCAAAAATTAAGCGGCCACATACCCGCTTTAAGCAAAAAAGCAATACCTAAAAGTGCAACACCTATTTCGAACAAAACAATATCTGTAGAAGATATATATTTTATTTTAACAGCCAAATCGGCCATATTAAGAGTACCAACGACTCCATAAATGAGCGCTATACCAACTAAAAAAAATAATGAAGCAACAAGATTAACCACGACATAATGCAACCCTGCGCGCACGCGTGTCTGACCAGAACCATGCAAAGCAAGCCCATAGGAAGCTGTTAACATAACTTCAAAAAACACAAATAAATTAAATAAATCACCAGTCAAAAAAGCACCATTTATCCCCACCATAAAAAATTGCATTAGTGACTGAAAATGAGAACCAGCTTTGTACCAATGAGCCCGCGCAAAAACCAACACGCTAGTCATCAACAAGCTGGAAAGTAAAAGCATCATAGCGCTTAAGCGATCAAGGACTAAAACAATTCCAAAAGAAGACGGCCAATTACCAAGTCGATAAACATCGCAAGCCGGTGCTATTTCAAGAGTACGTATAATCAATAAAATAGCAGTAACGACCAACAGTCCCGCAGAAGAAAGACTGATAAATGATTTAAGTCTTGCACGACGTTCATCATAAAAAAGAAGAAGTGCTCCAGTGATTAACGGCAAAAGAATAGGCAAAATAAGGAGATGATGCACTCCTATTTCCATTATTGCACCTCACGTCCATCAACGTGATCAGAACCCGTTAAACCACGTGAAACCAACAAGATAACTAAAAATAAAGCTGTTGTTGCAAAACCAATCACAATTGCAGTTAAAACCAAGGCTTGTGGGAGAGGATCGACATAATTAGCTGGATTAATAACAGGGGTAGGATCAACAATTGGAGCAGCATTACTACGCGGTCTACTCATTGAAAATATAAAAAGATTAACACCATAGGAGATCAAGGACAAACCAAGAATGACTTGAAAAGTACGTGGACGCAAAACAAGCCAAATACCTGATCCGACAAAAACACCGATACCCAAAGAAAGAACAATTTCCATTAATTTTCCTTCTCTTTTAAAATAGGTTTCTTACCGATTCGGTAACTCCGAATTGACTGGTGTGCAAGTGCAATTAAAATGAGAACAGTTGCTCCTAACACAAGAGAAAGCACACCAAAATCAAACAAAAAAGCGGATGCCATGGAAACTTTCCCAATTAACGGAAGATGAATATATCGAAAAAAGGATGTTAAAAAAGGATATCCAAAAAACCAAGAGCCCATCCCCGTTACGACTGACAACAATAAGCCAAAGCCTATCCAACGCAAAGGTAAAACTCTCAAATGCGTTTCCACCCACCGAATATCGCGTGCAAGATATTGTAAAATAAATCCTATTGCCAAAGTAATACCACCGACAAATCCACCTCCTGGCAGATCATGCCCTCGCATGAATAAATAAATAGCAAAAGCGATAATAATCGGAAAGAGCCAACCCATAATAACAGCAGGAACAGCTAAATAATTCAATACTGTATCTCCCACATTTCGATTAGGCTGTGCTATATCAAAGGCTTTCTGGATACGTTGTTGAAAAGGCGCATCAATACTCTCAGGCGCAGGACGAAAACGTCGTAATAGGGCAAAAACAGTAAGGGAAACAACACCCAAAACCACAATTTCTCCCATGGTATCAAAACCACGGAAATCAACCAATAACACATTCACAACATTGCGACCACCAGCATCTGAGTAAGCATGCGTTAGAAAAAAATCAGAAATCGTTGTACCTTGGGGACGTGTCATCACTGCAAAAGAAAGCCATGCTACACCAGCACCTCCTACAAGGGATATGATGAAATCACGGAAACGACGCAAGCGAACCCAAAAACGAACAGCAGCCGGCCCAGGGTCATGCAAACGTTTAGGCAACCACCGTAAACCAAGCAATAATAAAACGACTGTAACAACCTCAACAACCAATTGTGTTATTGCTAAATCAGGAGCAGAAAGCCATAAAAAGGTTGCACAAGTCATCAAACCAGCTCCCCCTAAAAGCATAAGTGAAGCAAGACGATGAAACTTTGCTCGCCAAGCAACTAAAAGCGCACATAATCCGCCAACCAGCCAAAGAGCGAGAAAAGGAATATCAAGTGGAAAAAGCGGTAATGTCCCCACTGGAATGAAACCATCGCACCAAAGTAAAAGACCAACAAAGGCAAAACAGACCCAAAAAATCCAATGCAATTGGATCTGCAAACGGCGTGTTGACAAAGCAGATTCCACCGCACGGGCCCATTTCCAAGAAATAATTACGAGAATGCGTTCAAAAATACGCGGTCCTTTTAAGTGACGGAAAAAAGGAGCCCCATCATCACAGGATAAAAAATAACGATGCCCGACAGCATAGAGCAATCCGCCCCCTAATAATGCAACAAAACTCATCACTAATGGAGTGTTAAACCCATGCCAAACAGCCAAACTATAAGGAATTGTCATTGTTCCTAAAACAGACACGACCGCATTATCTAAAATAGGTCCTATTGTTAAATTAGGAAAAATACCAACCGCTAAACAAATAAACACCAAAAGCTCCATTGGTAAACGCATGAAATGCGGTGGTTCATGGGGAGTCTTGGGTAAATTGTCAGACTTTTGTCCTAAAAAAACGCCATGAATAAAGCGTATAGAATAGGTCACACTAAACAGACTAGCTAGCGTTGCCACATAAGGCGCAATCCAATCGAGCCATGATTCCATATGCGTTTCAACAGCTTCAGCAAAAAACATCTCTTTCGATAAAAAACCATTCAACAAAGGAACCCCAGCCATCGCTGCACTCGCAACTAAAGCAAGAGTTGCTGTGATAGGCATAGAACGATAAAGCCCTGACAGTTTACGCATATCACGTGTTCCCGTCTCGTGATCAATAATGCCAGCAGCCATAAATAAAGAAGCTTTAAAAGTAGCATGATTGGCCATATGAAAGATTGCCGCAACACATGCAAGTGGACTACCAAGACTTAAAAGTGTTGTAATTAATCCAAGATGACTAATAGTCGAGTACGCAAGCAGTCCTTTCAAGTCTTGCTGAAACATCGAAAAATAAGCACCTAGAAGAAGAGTTGAGAGTCCTGAAAAGCCAACCAGCCAAAACCAAGATTCTGTTCCAGAGAGCACAGGCCATAAACGAACAAGCAAAAACAATCCCGCTTTTACCATTGTTGCCGAATGCAAATAAGCCGATACGGGAGTTGGAGCAGCCATCGCGTTAGGTAGCCAAAAATGAAAGGGAAATTGCGCGCTTTTTGTTAACCCTCCCAATAAAATACAAATAAGGATAGGACTATAAAGAGAACTTGACCGGATCATATCTCCAGACTGTAGCACCTTATCCAAATCAAAACTGCCAACAGTATACCCAATCAATAAAACTCCAATAAAAAGAGCAAAGCCGCCAAAACCTGTGATCGTTAGAGCCATACGCGCACCCTCACGCGCACTTGCATTATGGTACCAATAGCCGATCAGCAAAAAAGAAAAAATACTGGTGAGTTCCCAGAAAACAACCAAAAAGACGAGATTACCTGATAAAACTATTCCTATCATTGATCCCATAAAGGCCAAAAAAAAGGAAAAAAAACGCGGTACAGAATCCGCTGGATCTATGTAATAACGTGAATAAATGACAACAAGCAGCCCAATCCCTGTAATAAGCAAGCAAAAAAGCCACGACAAACCATCTATGCGGAGAATCAAATCGCTTCCCCATTCTGGAAGCCAAGAAATATCTAAACGCACTATGTGGTTTCCGCGAACTTCCGGATAAAGCATTATTGTAAAAATAAGACAGAAAAGTGCGACGACCCCAGCAAACCACGCTTCATTATTTTTTGCTGTCGAACGAAAAAAGCCAATGACAGCACTTCCACCAAAGGGAAGCAAAACGAGCAATACCAACATTGCTTCCCGTGTTGTCATTCTTTAAACTCCATTTTACCTTAATATTTTGTCATCGACAAAACAAAAACTTATATTCTCACCCCCCATTCCACACTTAATGATAATAAGATTTAATAAAACTTAAAAGCATTTAAATTTTTAAAAAAAACAATGCTTGCATGAAAATACTGCGCACCACACAAGTCTTCTCTTTATTGTAAGAACAATAACGCCCACGACAAGAAGCAATTAAAATTTTATTTAATTTCTATCCTTTAAAAAAGCGGGATAAACACTGCCTACGCCCCCCATGAAAAGGCTGAAAACTATTATCATTTTTATTATAAGAGCGATAACGCGCACGGCAAGATTCAATATGTTGTTTAAGCATCCATGGCTCTTTTTTTTCTAATTTTTCCGAAGAAAACGTTAAAAACACTTTTTTAGCATCTGGTACAACTTTTAATGATGCGCCTTTTGTGCTTAAGTGCGGTGATGTAACAAATGCCACTTCAGGATACCACCAATTATCACTGTATTTACGATAACCACGCCGATAATGACGATAACCTTTGAAACCATTAAGTTCTCTACGCCCCGTAAAAATCAGAGGCACCGAACTATCTAGGACAGAAGTCTGAGTAACCAGTTTGGCTTTAGCGTCACTTCTATTTTGCCCCCAATTAACAAGAGTGGTTGTTATAATGAAAAAACTGCTAACAAATACAAAAGCTAAAGCATAATATAATTTTTTTTTCATACTCATAACAAAAAACTCAACATAATAAACAACAGTAATTACAGAAAGCCTTTCTCTTGCTAGACAGAAACAGATTCTTTTCTTAAGATTCTTTTTTCTTGAGACATTCTGTTACTCTTTGTACTAAACGTTGATCTTGGCAATAAGATCCTTCAAAAAAGAATGAATAAATGATGATAAAAACCCCCTACTATCTTATAGACAAATCGAAACTCATCAAAAACATGCAAACAATTTCTCGTTTACGGGAAATGTCCGGAGCTAAAATTTTACTTGCTTTAAAATGTTTTGCCACATGGAGTGTTTTTGATTTAATGTCTGAGTTCATGGATGGAACCACATCATCATCCCTTTATGAACTACGTTTAGGAAGAGAAAAATTTGGCAAAGAAACCCATGCTTATTCAGTGGCTTGGGCAGATGATGAAATTGATGAAGCCTGTGGTTATGCAGATAAAATCATCTTTAATTCCATCCAACAGCTTCAACGCTTTTCTGATGCAACAAAAACCATTCAAAGAGGTTTAAGGTTAAACCCAGGAATCAGCGCATCAAATTTTGATCTTGCCAACCCCTCTCGCCCTTTTAGCCGCTTAGGAGAAACAAACCAAAGCGCTATCAAAGAAGTTCTGCCTCTTATCAACGGATTGATGATCCATAACAATTGTGAAAATGCTGACTTTAATCTTTTTAACCAAATGCTTGGATATATGGAAGAAAAATTTGCAGAACTTTTTTCTGCTGTTGACTGGATAAGCCTTGGCGGCGGAATCCATTTTACGGCTGAAAATTATCCTCTAGAAGCTTTCGCAAAACGCTTAAAACAATTTTCTAAAACTCATGGTGTCACTCTTTTTCTAGAACCAGGAGAAGCTGCTATTACCAAAAGCACCACATTAGAAGTCAGTGTTCTTGACACATTGTATAATGAAAAGAATCTAGCCATCGTTGATAGCTCAATTGAAGCACATATGCTTGATCTTCTCATTTATCGTGAAAATGCCAAATTAGAACCCAATCTAGGACCACACGAAATTATGATTTGTGGAAAATCTTGTCTTGCCGGCGATATTTTTGGAACATTTCAATTTCAAAAACCTCTTAAAATAGGCGATAGACTGTCTTTTCAGGATGCAGCAGGTTATACAATGGTCAAGAAAAACTGGTTTAATGGCGTTACAATGCCTGCTATTGTTCTCAAAGAGTGCGATGGTACATTAACACTTCAACGCCAATTCAGCTATAACGACTATCAGGAAAGCCTTTCATAAAGATAAACCATAAAAAACGTCATACAACAGTATTAAAAAGGGAGATGGACCTACAATGAAAAAAAATGTTCTCATTATTGGTGCTGGAGGTGTTGCACAAGTTGTTGCACACAAATGTGCTCAAAACAACGATATTCTTGGTGAAATTCATATTGCTTCACGAACACTCAAAAAATGTGAAGCCATCATTGCTTCTATTAAAGAAAAAAACACAATGAAAGAGCAAGGTGTTCTCAAAAGCCATTCGCTCAATGCCATGAATGTAGAAGAAACTATAAAGCTCATCCAAAAGACCAAATGTGAAATTGTCATTAATGTTGGTTCTGCCTTTCTTAATATGTCTGTTCTTTCAGCTTGTATTGAAACAAAATGCGCTTATATCGATACAGCGATTCATGAAGACCCATTGAAAATTTGTGAAACACCTCCTTGGTATGGCAATTATGAATGGCCTCGGCGTCCAGAATGTGAAAAAGCTGGTATAACCGCTATTTTAGGAGCAGGTTTTGACCCAGGTGTAGTGAATGCTTATGCAGCATTAGCGCGCGATGATTATTTTGATAAAATCACAGATATTGATATTATTGATATTAATGCCGGAAATCATGGACGTTGGTTTGCTACAAATTTTGATCCAGAAATTAACTTCCGTGAATTTACAGGACAAGTATGGTCATGGCAAAATAAAAAATGGACTTCCAATAAAATGTTTGAAGTCAGCCATGAATGGGATCTTCCCGTTGTGGGAAAACAAAAAGCCTATATGACAGGACATGATGAAATTCATTCACTTTCCAAAAATCTTGATGTAGAGAATGTCCGTTTCTGGATGGGATTTGGTGATCGTTATATCACTGTTTTTACGGTTCTGAAAAATCTTGGTCTCTTATCTGAACAGCCCATTAAGACAGCAGAAGGACAAGAAGTCGTGCCCTTGAAAGTCGTAAAGGCCGTCTTACCCAACCCTTCCTCTCTCGCCCCAGACTATACAGGAAAAACCTGTATTGGAGATCTTATTAAAGGCGAAAAAGATGGAAACCCGAGAGAAATTTTTATCTATAATATAGCCGATCACAAACAAGCTTTTCATGAAACTGGGGCACAAGGCATTTCCTATACGGCTGGCGTACCAGCAGCCGCAACAGCTCTTCTTATTGCCACAGGTGAATGGGATGTTAAAACTATGGTCAATGTGGAAGAATTACCACCCCACCCTTTCCTTAAATATCTTGATCATATGGGGCTTCCCACTTTTATAAGAGAACAACAAGAGGATAAAAAATTACAATTTTAATACCTATAGAAAGCATATGCTTGATTTTTTAAGTTATCACAAAACTGCCCAATGAAAACAAACTTAATATTCTCGTGTAATTATGGTTTTCAAAAAAATTTTAGCTATTCGTTATATTTTGGCAACATTGCGATTTCTTAACAACCCTAAAGAAGAGACATAGCATCTTTTTAAGACATAGCGAGCAATGATCAAGAAAAACAGAGAAGAAAAACTAATTTAATCACACTGTATAACTTGTCATTATCATCAAAAAGATAGTGTCATAAACAAAAGATATAAAAATACCGCTCTTTTAAAGAAGAGCGGTATTTTGTAGAATATTCAATCCCTCCCCCCTCTTCATCTTAAATGACAAAGATCCTTAACCCACACCAATCATTAAACAATTCAATTTCTTTGGGTGAATTCCTCTTGGCTTCTCTCTTCATATGATTCACCATCATATACAACATGTTGATTTATAACGCTGAATGCTGAATACTGTAAAATTCTCTTAATCACAAACTCTCTCACATTGAAGCAATTAAAATCTTTTGTCTGCACATCACAAACAAAACGAGCGTGTGAGGTAAAATGATAAAAGAACAGAATAAAAATTCTCTTATGAAAACTCTCAAATAATAAAGAGCTTTAGCAATATTGAGAACTGAAAAAGTGTATTATAATACCAGCGTGTACTTTTACTAAACATAAAGATTATAGTGCACAATAGGTCTTATAACAGTTTGAATGAATTTCATATATTTCAAGAGGAACTTTACAGCTATACCATTCATGAACACCATCGCGAAGTAGATTTAAGCATTTTGAGAGATGTTTTCTTAACACAAAGCACGCAGATAGGCTCAGAATCCTATCTTAAATATTTTATAACAGTATAAAAACTACCCCATATATAAAACTTTACATAGACTAAACACCACCGCTCTAAACGATAGTGCAAAACAGAATAATCAATCAAAACTGCACAACAGATATCTAAAACATTAACTATCGAAAAGCATACAACAAATGGAACATTTCAATACAATTGGTTATATTCTTTTTTTAAGTTTTAAAATGTTGTTGCATGCTTCACAAATATTTTCTGCCCCCCGTACCTTTTAAAATTTACTTTTTAAAAGCTTTTTAAATATGAAGTGGTTTAGCAAATGTTGCCAAAGCTGCCTCACGCACGGCTTCTGATAAGGTAGGATGTGCATGGCAACAACGTCCCAGATCTTCTGATGAACCTCCAAATTCCATTAAAACTGCAATTTCATGGATCATTTCACCAGCACCAAATCCAAGAATATGCCCCCCTAATACCCGATCTGTTTTTTTATCAGAAAGGATTTTAACGAACCCATCACTCTTTTGCATTGCACGTGCACGACCATTAGCCATAAAAGGAAATTTGCCAACATTATATTCAATACCAGCAGTTTTTAGCTCTTCTTCTGTCCTTCCTACACTCGCAATTTCCGGCTGTGTATAAACAACACTAGGAATAACATCAAAATTAACATGCCCTTTTTGACCTGCCAAAATTTCTGCCACAGCAACGCCTTCTTCCTCTGCTTTATGTGCTAGCATTGGCCCTTTTACGACATCACCAATCGCATAAATTCCTGGAACATTCGTCTGCCAATGAGCATCAATTGCAATAAATCCGCGTTCATCTAACTGAACACCAGCCTCTTGTAATCCAAGCCCCTCTGTATAAGGAGAACGTCCAGTAGCAATAAGCACAACATCAGCCTCTAAAGTTTCAGATTCACCACCTTTGACAGATTCAAAGCTCACCTGAGCAGTTGAGCCAGATTGTGTAACAGCTGTTACCTTTGCACCCGTTTTATATTCAATCCCCTGTTTTTCCATTAATTTCTGAAATTGCCGTGAAACTTCACCATCCATTGAGCCCAAAACTTTATTAAGATACTCAATAATGGTCACCTTAGCACCTAAACGGCTCCAAACTGATCCAAGTTCTGAACCAATGACACCAGCACCTACTACAATCATATGCGTTGGTACTTTTTCAAGTGAAAGAGCTCCCGTAGAAGAAACAATAGTCTTTTCATCAATTTCAACATTCACCCCTGGAATGCCTGAACTCTCTGAACCGGTAGCAATAATAATATTTTTTGTCTCAATTGTTTGTTTATTACCATCTCTGGCAACAACTTCCACATGACCCGCACTCAAAATTTTGGCTGTCCCCAAAAAAGTATCAACTTTATTTTTTTTCATCAAAAAAGAAACACCACTCGTATTGGCTGTCACCACAGCTTTCTTATGAACCATCATTTGTTCAAGATTAAGCTTAGATTTACCAATAGAAATACCAAGCGTTTCAAAACCATGCTGGGTTTCAGAAAACACTTCTGAAGCATGCAGCAACGCTTTAGAAGGAATACAACCAACGTTGAGACATGTTCCTCCTAATGTTGTACGCTTTTCAATAATTGCTACTTTAAGTCCCAGTTGCGCCGCTTTTATTGCTGCTACATAACCACCTGGACCCGCTCCGATCACAGCCACATCATAAGACATCCGTTTCTCCTTTCATCCTGAAAACTGTATTTTACAAATCAAGAACAAGGCGTTCCGGATCTTCTAAGCTTTCCTTAACACGCACAAGGAAAGTCACAGCTTCTTGCCCATCCACAATACGATGATCATAAGAAAGCGCTAAATACATCATGGGGCGGATCACAACTTGACCCTCAACAACCATTGCTCGCTCTTTAATCGCATGCATTCCCAAAATACCAGATTGTGGTGCATTCAAAATCGGTGTTGACATCAACGATCCATACACACCACCATTGGTAATGGTAAAAGTTCCGCCCTGCATATCAGAAACGGCTAATTTTCCATCACGCGCAAGACGCCCCAAACGACCAATCTCTTTTTCAATCTCTGCCAATGACATTTGATCTGCATCTCGCACCACTGGAACAACAAGCCCTTTATCCGTTCCAACAGCAATTCCAACATTAACATAGTTTTTGTAAACAATATCTGTCCCATCAATCTCTGCATTAACAGCAGGAAGTTCTTTTAATGCATGACAAACAGCCTTGGTAAAAAAACCCATAAAACCAAGTTTAACATCATGTTTCTTTTCAAAAAGATCCTTATAACGCTTGCGCAAATCCATCACTGCTGACATATCAACCTCATTAAATGTGGTTAACATTGCTGCTACATTTTGTGCATCTTTAAGACGGCGAGCAATTGTTTGACGCAATTTCGTCATACGAACCCGCTCTTCACGTGTTTCTTGGACAGGAGTTGCCGAAGAACTCGTCGCAGAAGAAGAGGGTGTAGGAGCATTTGTACTTTGTTTTAATCCACCAAGAACATCTTCTTTAAGAATTTGTCCACGTTTTCCAGAACCTGAAATATCGCTTTTTGCAACATTATTTTCAGCCATCAATTTTGCTGCTGAAGGAGAAGGAGGCATTGCACTGCTCAAAGCAGGCTTCTCCGATTCAGATGAAGCCGCTGGAACAAGTGTAGCAGAAGGTGAAAGTGATTGGGAGATACCAGCTTCTCCAGCCTTCACCACTCCTAAAAGAGCATTTACTTCAACCGTATCGCCTTCTTTTGCAATGATTTCAGATAATTTCCCAGCAACAGGAGAAGGAACTTCAACGGTTACCTTATCAGTTTCTAATTCAACCAAAGGCTCATCCATAGCGACAGCTTCGCCAAGTTTTTTAAACCATTTGCCAACCGTTGCTTCGGTAACCGATTCGCCCAAAGTAGGAACACGAATTTCAGTAGTCATAATATTTTTCCATACATCAGAGTAGTAATAAATTAAGAACCTAACGCGTCTTTAAGAAACGCAGCCAGTTGTTCAAGGTGTTTCACCATTAACCCAGAGGCCGGTGACGCACTCGCAGGACGTCCTGCATAACGAGCACGTGAATATTGCGCATTAATATGCGTCAAAACCCATTCCAAATAAGGCTCAATAAATGACCAAGCCCCCATGTTTTTTGGTTCCTCTTGGCACCAAAAAACTTCCGCCTGCAAAAAGCGCGATAATACATTCACCAAAACTTTTGCAGGGAAAGGATAAAGCTGTTCAACACGAAGGAGGTAAACATCATCAATACCCCTTTTTTCACGTTCTTCATAAAGGTCGTAATAAACCTTACCAGTACAAAGAACGACACGGCGAATCTTATTATCTTTTTGCAACTTAATGACAGAATCTTTGAGACATTCTGCATCATCAAGCAACACACGACAAAAACTTGTTTCTGGCCCCATTTCATTGAGAAAAGAAACAGCTCGCTTATGACGTAAAAGTGATTTCGGTGTCATCAAAATCAATGGCTTCCGGAAATCACGCTTAATTTGTCGACGCAAAATATGAAAATAATTTGCAGGGGTTGTACAATTAGCAACCTGCATATTATCTTCCGCACAAAGTTGAAGAAACCGTTCTAAACGTGCAGAAGAATGCTCCGGCCCTTGCCCTTCAAAACCATGAGGCAATAAACACACAAGACCAGACATACGAAGCCACTTACGCTCTGCGGATGAAATAAATTGATCAAAAATGACCTGTGCACCATTAGAAAAATCACCAAATTGTGCTTCCCAAAGTGTTAATCCTCGTGGTTCAGCAAGAGAATATCCATATTCAAAACCAAGAACAGCTTCTTCAGAAAGCATAGAATTAACAACATCATAAAGCGCTTGCCCCTTTTGTAAATGATTCAAAGGAATATAACGCGCCTCATTTTCTTGGTCATAAAGAACTGAATGACGTTGTGAAAAAGTTCCCCGTTCAACATCTTCACCGGAAAGACGAACCGGTGCTCCTTCCAAACAAAGTGAACCAAAAGCTAAAGCTTCAGCAGTTGCCCAGTCAACACCCTCACCGGTTTCAAAAATTTTAGCACGATTATTTAAAAAACGTTGAATGGTTTTGTGAACGTGAAAATCTGCCGGAATTTCAACAATTTTCTGACCAATTTCCTTTAAAGTTTTTAATTCAACACCAGTTGTTCTAGAATGCTGCTCATCAGAACTACTAAAAGCTTTGAGTCCCGTCCAGCTTCCATCAAGCCAATCAGCCTTATTAGGTTTATAAGAAGCACTTGCTTCAAGTTCACCTTCAAGCTTATCGCGCCATAATTTTTTTTGTTGCTCAATCTCTTCTGAAGTAACCATTCCTTCTGCTACCAATTGGTCACTATAAAGTTGAAGTGTTGTTTTATGATTACGTATTGCTTTATACATAAGCGGCTGCGTAAAGGAAGGTTCATCACCTTCATTATGCCCATAACGGCGATAACAAAACATATCAATAACCACTGGTTTATAGAAAATCTGGCGAAACTCTGTTGCTATTTTGGCAACAAAAACAACTGCCTCAGGATCATCACCATTCACATGGAAAATTGGTGCGTCAATCATTTTTGCGACATCTGATGGATAAGGCGAAGAACGTGAAAAACGTGGAGATGTTGTAAAACCAATCTGGTTATTGATAATAACATGAAGTGAGCCTGCAACACGATAACCTTTAAGACCTGAAAGACCAAAAGTTTCTTGGATAACGCCTTGTCCTGCAAAAGCGGCATCACCATGAATAAGCAATGGCATCACTTTTGAACGCTCACTTAATGGGAGTAAATCAGTATGCGCATGTCCCATAAGTTGATCTTGTTTAGCACGTGCTTTTCCCATAACAACCGGATCAACAATCTCAAGATGAGATGGATTGGCCAACAGCGATAAATGAACTTTTTTACCATCAAAGTCCAGATCAGCGGTAGTTCCCAAATGATATTTGACATCACCGGATCCCTCCACATCATCAGGCTTGTAAGATCCCCCTTTGAATTCATGAAAAATAGCCCTATGCGGTTTGGCAAGAACTTGTGAAAGAACATTTAAACGACCACGATGGGCCATCCCTAAAATAACTTCCCTAACCCCCAAAGCACTACCACATTTGATAATCTGCTCAAGAGCGGGAATCAACGCCTCACCACCATCGAGTCCAAAACGCTTTGTGCCTTTATATTTAGTGTCTAAAAACTGTTCGAATCCCTCTGCCTGAATAAGCTTATTCAGAATAGCTTTCTTGTCTTGGTGTGTGAAAGAATTTTTTTTATCTCGCCCTTCAATGCGTTCTTGAAGCCATACTTTCTGAACCGGATCAGAAACATGCATATATTCCACACCGATTGTTGAACAATAGGTACGATTGAGAATCTCAAGCATTTGCGGAATAGTTGCATATTCCAACCCTAAAACATTATCAATAAAAATGGGACGCTCGTAATCAGCTGGAGTAAAACCATACGCCTCTGGAGAAAGTTCCTTATAATCTTCTTGTTTTTCGGCCAATTGAAGAGGGTCAAGTTGCGCATGAAGATGTCCCCGTTCTCGAAACGCACGAATCATCATAATTGCATGAACGGAATCACGTGTTGCACGAATAATATCTTGTTCACTGGAAGTTTTTCCCTTTTGTGCAGCACCTGTTATTGCTTTTTCCTTTAATTTATCGCCAAAATATTTTTCAAGAGAAGACCAATCACCATCAAGAGCAGAAATCAATTCACCCTCTGCTTTTAATGGCCAATGATCACGCTGCCATGTTGCTCCTTCAGCATTTTTAAGAACATCTTCTTTATTATCATGAAGTCCTTCAAAAAAAGCACGCCACTGTGAATCAACACTGGTAGGATCTTTTTCATATTGAGCATAAAGTTGATCTATATAATCCGCATTCCCACCATAAAGAAATGATGTCTGTGCAAAAAGGCTATTTATTTCGTCCTGCCTTGCCATATACTTCTCCGGAACATTTATTCCGTCTCCTTATATCTCTTTTTGACCTTTAAATGCTTACAAACAAGCAGTGATTCGAACATTCAAAAAAGTTTTACCTTTTTATACTCAAGTTTTCTCACCTGAATCTAAGAACCTTTTCTTATTCAGGTGAAACTTTCTTTTAGCCTTTCAAAACTGACATCAAAGTCTTACCTATCTGTGATGGCGAAGAAGACACACGAATCCCTGCTGATTCCATTGCCGCAATTTTATCTTCTGCTCCACCTTTACCACCAGAAATAACAGCACCAGCATGTCCCATTGTACGTCCTGGAGGAGCCGTACGGCCAGCAATAAAGCCAACAACTGGCTTTTTTCGACCTTTTCTTGCTTCATCTTGCAGAAACTGTGCTGCTTCTTCTTCAGCAGAACCACCAATCTCACCAATCATAACAATAGACTCGGTTTCATCATCCGCTAAAAACATTTCCAACACATCAATAAATTCAGTACCCTTAACAGGATCGCCACCAATCCCTATAGCAGTTGTTTGTCCGAGACCTTCCTGACTCGTTTGAAAAACGGCTTCATAAGTTAAAGTTCCCGACCTCGAGACAACCCCAACAGAACCTTTTCTAAAAATAGAACCAGGCATAATACCAATTTTACATTTATTTGGTGTAAGAATACCGGGACAATTAGGACCAATAAGACGAGACTTTGAGTTTTCTAATCGCGCCTTCACTTTAACCATATCCATAACGGGAATACCTTCCGTAATACAGATAATTAAACGAACTTCAGCTTCTATAGCCTCTATAATAGCTGCCGCAGCCCCTGCAGGAGGAACATAAATAACGGAAGCATCTGCACCTGTTTTTTCTTTTGCTTCTGCAACATTAGCGAAAATAGGAAGAGTTTCGCCTTTTAAACCTTCCCATGTTTCTCCACCCTTTTTAGGATTAACGCCACCAACCATTTGCGTACCATGATAAGCAAGTGCCTGTTCTGTATGAAATGTTCCTGTTTTTCCTGTAAGCCCTTGAACTAGAACTTTTGTCTCTTTATTCACAAGAATTGACATAGCTTAAGCTCCCTTCACGGCTGCAACAATTTTTTGGGCAGCATCATCTAAATCATCAGCAGGAATAACATTCAAACCACTCTCATTGATAATTGCTTTACCTTGCTCAACATTAGTACCTTCAAGACGAACAACCAAGGGAACCTTTAAACCAACCTCACGAACAGCAGCAACCACACCTTCAGCAATGACATCACAACGCATAATACCACCAAAAATGTTAACTAAAATGCCCTTAACATTTGGATCGGCCGTAATAATTTTAAAAGCAGCTGTCACCTTTTCTTTTGATGCTCCACCACCAACATCCAAAAAATTCGCTGGCTCTGCTCCATAAAGCTTAATGATATCCATTGTTGCCATAGCAAGCCCAGCACCATTAACCATGCAACCAATCGTACCCTCAAGAGCAACATAAGCAAGATCATGCTTTGATGCCTCTATTTCCTTTGGATCTTCTTCTGAAAGATCGCGCAATTCTAAAATATCTGGATGACGAAACAGAGCATTATTATCAAAAGAAACTTTCGCATCAAGAACACGCAAGTGACCATCTTTCATCACAATAAGCGGATTGATTTCTAAAAGGCTCATATCTTTTTCACAAAATGCCTTATAGAGAATCGAAAAAAGCTTTTCACCATCTTCTCGCGCACTACTTTGTAGTTTCAACGCATCACAAAGTCTTGCACAATCAGCTGAAGTAACACCCTCTACAGCATCAATGGGAAGCGTGAATATTTTTTCTGGTGTCTCTTCAGCAACCGTTTCAATATCCATTCCACCTTCTGTTGAAACAACAAAAGCAATTCGACCAACGCTACGATCAACCAAAAGTGAAAGATAAAGCTCCCGTTCAATATCGGCACCATCTTCAATATAAAGGCGGTTGACCTGCTTACCCTCTGGACCAGTTTGTTTGGTTACCAAAGTTTTTCCAAGCATTTCTTGAACATTTGCAACAACTTCTTCAACAGATTGTGCAAGCCGAACACCACCCTTTGCATCAGGACCAAGTTCTTTAAACTTACCCTTACCACGACCACCAGCGTGTATCTGACTTTTAACCACATAGAGAGGTCCGGGCAATTTTTCCGCCCATTTTTCAGCTTGCTCTACAGAATAAACAGCGACACCATTTGCAATTGGTGCTCCATATTCATGAAGCAGACGTTTGGCCTGATACTCATGGATATTCATGCATTTGTCCTTTTCTTTTATGGATCTTATTAATCTTAAAGTTTTAACATTCTAAATACTTATTTTAATGAATTAAATCTTGTTCAATTTACTTGAGACTAGGTACAAGAGCAATACAAGCTTCACAAAGCTTTTTAACCGCATTTACTGAATGATCAAAAGCACCTCTTTCTTCTTTGTCAAGATCAATTTCAATGACTCGTTCAACACCACCTGCACCAAGTACAACAGGTACCCCAACATAGGTATCATTAACCCCATATTCTCCTGAAAGATAAGCTGCAACAGGCACAACACGCTTAGTATCCTTTAGATAGGCCTCAGCCATAGAAACAGCAGAAGCTGCTGGTGCATAATAAGCAGAACCTGTTTTTAACAAACCAACAATCTCTGCACCGCCATCACGGGTACGCTGGATAATTTGATCAATTCTTTCCTGTGTTGTCCAGCCCATCTTTATAAGATCAGGCAAAGAAATACCACCAACTGTTGAATAACGCACGAGAGGAACCATTGTATCACCGTGCCCCCCTAAAACAAACGCTGTCACATCTCTAATAGAGACCTTAAATTCCTCAGATAAAAAATGACGAAAACGCGCTGAATCAAGAACACCAGCCATACCAACTACTTTATGTGTAGGGAGACCTGAAAATTTCTGCAATGCCCACACCATCGCATCAAGGGGATTGGTAATACAAATAACAAACGCTGAAGAAGCGTATTTTTTAATTCCAGCTCCAACTTGTTCCATAACCTTTAAATTAATGCCCAAAAGTTCATCACGGCTCATACCAGGTTTTCGCGCAACACCTGCTGTTACAATAACAACATCAGCATCTTCAATTGCTTCATAAGCATTAGCACCTTTTAGACTGATATCAAAACCATCAACGGGAGAAGATTCGGCGATATCTAGAGCCTTACCTTGTGGCACACCTTCTGTAATATCAAATAAGACCACATCAGCAAGCTCTTTAAGCCCAATAATATGTGCTAAAGTACCACCAATCATACCTGAACCAATGAGAGCTATTTTTTTCCGTGCCATTTTATTTTTTCCTAACTTTTAGATCATTCAGCGCACACCCAATCAACGTCCGTATACTGAATATTTTTGACTTCAACCATATTCAAACAATATCATAAAAAGGAGTAAAGAAATGAAATTTACAAATTTATCTCCTTACAGAAACAACAACCCTCCGCTGAAACAACTATTAGAAAATTATCACGATGTATCGATAAAGTGAATTTAAAAAAAATACAACAGAATTATTATATTTCTTTAATTTCAAAAAGTTATTGTTTTGACAGTTTACGTAAAGGTAAAAGTATAATCAATGCTTCTTCTTCAAAAGAAAATGTTCTTCCCAAAGTTTTAAATAATCGTAGCTTTGCATTTCGAAAAGACGTGATTGTGTTCTTTGAAATTCAAATGTTTCCGTAATCTGCGCATGCCCTTTATACAAATCCCCTATCCCTGCGGCTGCCGACATAAACAACCGTATATGCCGCTCATAAAGAATATCAATAAGCAAAATAAACCGTTTTGTTTCATTGCGACATGTATCATCCATGACCGGTACATTATCAATAAAAATCGTATGATAATGCTCTCCTAATAACAAATATTCAGCCGCGGCCAAAGGTTTTGCACATAAATCCCCATAATCAAAACGAGCACATCCTGCACCAAAGCGCGGAATAGGAATAAAGCGCCCTTTTATAGAAAGCTCATCAGACATCTCCTTATGTCCTTGCAATACAAGTGCCCATGCTTGATCCATATATTCATTTGCTTGGACCCCCAACGGCGATACATACATCTGTTGTAGATTTGATTTTTCAAGGCGATAATCTGTTTTTGCATCAAGATTAACAACACGAACATATGCTTTCAAAACTTGAATAAAAGGCAAAAAGAGCTCACGATTCAAACCGTTACAATAAAGGTTATCCGGCGCCACATTTGAAGTCGCAATAAAGAAAATTCCTTTATCAAACAGAGCAGAAATAAGCCGCCCCAATACCATAGCATCAGCAATATCCGTTACACTAAACTCATCAAAACAAAGTACTTTTGCTTCTCGTGCAAGATCTTTAGCAACAGCTAAAATAGGATTATCTTGTTTAAATTTTGTACACCCAGATGCTTGACGATAAGAATTAATACGCTCATGCACATCAGCCATAAAATCATTAAAATGGGCACGCTTTTTATGAACTTTAGGCAAACAAGAAAAGAACAAATCCATCAGCATGGTTTTGCCCCGTCCTACTTCACCATAAATATACAGTCCCTGAAAAAAAACTGTTTCATCTCCTTGTTTTACAACGCAAGAAATATTTTGTTTTTTCCTTTTAAATATTCTGTTAAAGAAAGAGCAAAATATCCAAGGCAAAGAATGAGAGATATTTTGTTCCGCAATTTTTTTTAATAAATGATCAAAATATTCTGTTATAGCTAATTGAGCGGGATCAAAACAAACCTCTCCTTTAGCGACAAGCTCCTTATAACGTGTTGAAACGAGAATCATCCAAAAAACCTTTTTCAAACCGACCTCAATGAAAAATACAAATACTTTTCAAGAATCTGTCCGTCTAGTTTAGTTTGTCATAAACGATCAAAAATGATTTAACGACTTAAAATAACGGGATGATCATCAAGTGTACGTCCCTCAAAACGATCAACATTTGAAGAATAAAGAACGAGGATAACACGTCCAGAGTTATTATAAAAATATAATCTTTTTCCTTTAACAGCCCACGATCTCACTTGGGAAACAATTCCTGGACAGTGTAAAGGACCAGCACGGTACCCTTGTCCAAACTTTGTTTGTGGAGTTGCAATCCGGCAAACTTTTCCTCCCATAGAAAGATTCCATACCCCAGCAATACTTGCAGGAAATAAATCAGTGGCATTGCTTGGCAATTCGAGACTAGCCATTCGTCCATCGCTCTGAGAATCTCCTTTTTCATACATCGGAGCGTTTGCATCTTCAGATATCGACGAAGAAGTAGACGACAGATCAGACGCTTCTAATATTGTCATTTTTTGAGATGGATAAAAAACTTCTAATGCGTTACCATCGTCATTACCATCAAACCGTGTTGTTGAACACCCCCCTAAAAACATTACAGTTGATAGTGCAACGAAAAACGAAACTTTTGAAAACGCCATGTCTGTACTCTCTCCCACGACAATAAATAAGTTCACAAAAAAATTAAGCGAATATTTGTTATAGTTACAAAGATAAATTAACAAATTAAAAAAAACAGGTTAAAATCACTTATTTTAAAAGAAATAATTTATGTACCCAATTTTATATTTATTAAACACTAGAAATTTATAATATTTTCAGTCATATATCTTTTTATAAGTAATCATTAGAAATAGAGAAGTTTCATGAAAACGCCATTTAGCAAAATGGACGGTCTTGGAAATCAAATTATTGTTGTTGATATGCGTGAAAGCACATACGCTCTTACACCACAAGCAATCCTTGCTTTGTCGGCAGATCCTGAAATGCATTTTGATCAAATCATGGCTATCCACACACCAACCCAAAAAAAAGCCGACTTCCGCATAGAAATATGGAATGCCGACGGATCAATGGCTAAAGCTTGTGGCAATGGTACCCGCTGTGTCATCGCATGGCTTAAAGATCACAATTTTGGTGAAAAATTTCATTTAGAAACTCCCGCTGGAATTATTGAAGGAAAATACCAAACCGATAATCTCATTTCTGTTGATATGGGATGCCCAAATTTCAATGCAAAAGAGATGCCTGTTTCACGTGAAATAGTTGATACCAATCACGTAGAAATTATGGCTGGTCCCCTAAAAGACGCTTGTCTCATATCCATTGGCAATCTCCATGCTATCTTTTTTGTTGAAAATGATATTCAACATATTCCATTAGAAAAATATGGGCCAAAACTTGAACATGATCCCCTGTTTCTCGAACGATGCAATATTTCCATTGCTTGCATAACGTCAAAGAAAAGTCTAAATTTACGTACATGGGAGCGAGGGGCAGGATTAACACAAGCATGTGGGAGTGCTGCTTGTGCAAGTGCAGTGGCTGCTTATCGTCGTGGACTTACAGAGCGCCATGTTGATGTAAATTTACCAAAGGGAACACTTAATATTTTTTACCGAGAAGACGATCATATTATCATGACAGGACCAATTAAATATCACTTTAGTGGTTTTTTAAGCCCTTTAACAGGGTGCTACAAAAAGGATCACTCCTGATGGCAATAGAAATTGTAACTTTTGGTTGTCGACTTAATAGCTACGAATCGGAAATCATTCGCAAAGAAAGTACTTCTTCAGGGCTAGATCAGCTTAAAGATGGTGCTATTATCTTTAATACCTGTGCTGTCACTGCCGAAGCCGTACGACAAGCAAAACAAGCTATCCGCAAAGCAAGACGTGAAAATCCTCATGCGCGTATCATTGTAACAGGGTGTGCAGCCCAAACAGAAGCACAAAATTTTGCCTCAATGACAGAAGTAGATATTGTTTTAGGAAACGAAGATAAACTTCACGCTCATTCTTATCGTCAACTTCCTGATTTTGGTATTAATCATTCTGAAAAGGTGCATATCAATGACATTATGGAAGTACAAAAAATTGCTCCACATATGGTCAGTGCAATGCAAGAGCGCACCCGCGCTTTTGTACAGGTACAAAACGGATGCGATCACCGCTGTACATTTTGCATTATTCCTTATGGACGAGGACCATCTCGTTCAGTTCCCATGGGTGCTGTCATAGAACAAATTAAAAAGCTGATAGGTGGGGGTATCCAAGAAGTGGTCCTTACAGGTGTTGACCTTACAAGTTATGGCCACGATCTTCCTGGAAAAGCTACTCTAGGAAAATTAACTTCAGCTATTTTGCATCATGTCCCTGACTTAGCCCGATTACGCCTCTCATCTATTGACTCTATTGAAGCAGACGAAGAACTCATAAATCTTTTAGCTTATGAAACAAGAATCATGCCCCATTTGCATTTATCTTTGCAAGCAGGTGATAATATGATTTTAAAACGGATGAAACGGCGTCATCTGCGCGAACATGCCATTCAATTTTGCCAAGAATTGCGTGCCAAACGTTCTACAATGGTTTATGGTGCCGACTTAATTGCTGGTTTTCCTACAGAAACAGAAGAGATGTTTCAAAATAGTCTTGCCTTAATCAAAGACTGTAATTTAACCCATCTCCATGTCTTCCCCTTTAGTCCAAGAGAAGGAACACCTGCCGCACGTATGCCACAAATCAACCGTAAAATAGTTAAGCTGCGTGCTGAAAAATTGCGTAAAGCAGGTGATATGGCTTACCAAAAGCATCTTGCTCATTTACAAAACAGTCTACAAACAATTCTCGTTGAAAAAGATGAAATCGGACGAACAGAAGATTATACTCTTGTACAAGTTAAAGGTGCAAAAGCAGGAACAATTGTTCAAGCCCTTATCGTTGATCATGATGGCGATAAATTGATTGCTGTCCCTCCAAAATTAAACGCTGCTTGAGCAGGAGAATTCTTATGACTAAATCTTTTATAAAAAAAATATTCTCTTTTAACAAATCTCAAGAGCAAGAAATAGAACAACAAATTTCTATTCCTGATAAAAGCGATATAATAGAAGAAAATAATGAAAAGACAAAAAATCCAGAGTCAATACTTACAAAATATGATGAAAAATCTCCATTTCTAGAATCCCATTCTGATAAAATTCCCTTTTCTGGTAAAATTATTGTCACAGACAACATCCGTGAAAAAAAGAATGAAGAAATTTTATCTGAACCTTCTGTTGAACAAAAAAAGACAGCGTGGTTTGGGCGCCTTAAAAAAGGCCTATCCCTTTCTTCACAACGCCTAAGCGGATCAATTGGCGATCTCTTTGTTAAAAGAAAACTTGATGAAGATACATTGCAAGAGCTCGAAGATATTCTTATCCAAGCTGACATAGGTGTAGAGACGGCAACACGTATCACAAATACTTTAGCTTCCAGTCGTTACGGAAAAAACCTCTCCCCAGATGACATTCATACTATTGTAGCTGATGAAGTCAAAAAAGTTCTGGAACCTGTTGCAATACCATTAGAACTTGATCTCAGCCATAAACCTCATGTTATTTTGCTGGTAGGTGTAAATGGCACTGGAAAAACGACAACTATTGGAAAACTTTCAGCCAAATTAACAGAAGGAGGATTAAAAGTTATGCTGGCAGCTGGTGATACTTTCCGAGCCGCCGCTATTGAGCAACTACAAATTTGGGGTGAACGTACCAATTCTCCTGTTATTTCGACAAAATTGGGTGCAGATGCCGCCAGCTTAGCATTTGATGCTTATGAAAAAGCAAAAAAAACAAACAGTGATGTATTAATTATTGATACAGCAGGGCGTTTACAAAATAAATCTGAATTAATGGATGAGTTGGCAAAAATTATTCGTGTTTTAAAAAAACACACCCCCCAAGCACCCCACACAATCCTTCAAACTCTTGATGCAACAACTGGACAAAATGCACTCAACCAAGTGGACATTTTCCGTGATATTGCTGGTGTTAATGGTTTAGTTATGACAAAGCTAGATGGGACTGCACGAGGAGGAATTCTTGTCGCTATCGCAGCAAAATATAAATTACCCGTTTATTTTATCGGTATAGGAGAAGATATTGAAGATCTTCAACCCTTTTCTGCTTCTGACTTTGCCGAAACTATTGCAGGAAAACACGCATGAAACAGCCTTTATCTAATCTTAATTTACACAATAATTCTAAAAAAAAGATGAATAACAATAAAAAAATTTCTCTCTCACCAACACTTAAGTTTCTTTTGGAAATGGGTCCATTGGTTGCCTTCTTTTTTGCCAATTATAAGGGAGAATGGCTGATAAAAAACATTGGATTTTTTCAAAATTTTAGTAAGCCTATTTTCCCTGCAACAGCTATTTTTATGGTGGCTATTATTATTTCCCTAAGCTTATCATGGATCCTTGCAAGACAAATTCCTATTATGCCTCTTATTTCAGGAATATTTGTTTTAGTTTTTGGCTTTCTAACTCTCTGGCTTCATAATGAAACTTTCATAAAAATGAAACCAACAATCATTAATAGCTTATTTGCTTTTGTACTTTTTGGTGGGATGTTTTTTAAAAAACCACTTTTACGTTATGCTCTTGATTCTACCTTAAAACTTGATGATTTAGGTTGGCAAAAACTTACCTATCGTTGGGCGTTTTTTTTCATTTTTCTTGCCATTTTGAATGAAATAATTTGGCGTAATTTTAGCGATAATTTCTGGACAAGTTTCAAAGTATTTGGCGTCATGCCTATAACAGTCCTTTTCATGCTTACCCAAATGCCTATAATTATAAAACATTCAAAAGGATTTTTTACAGAAGAGGACAAATCTGATTCTTAAAAAAATCATCACTACCGATTATTTTATAGATTCATCGCCAAACACTGTTCACGAGAAAAAATATGTTGATTGAACAGTTTATTTGTCGAGAAGACAATTTCGGTGTACTCCTTCATGATGAAAAAAGTGGTATGACAGCTGCAATAGATGCTCCTGAAGGCAAAGCGATTCACAATGCCTTAAAGCGCCGCAATTGGACACTTAACACTATTTTTGTAACTCATCATCATCACGACCATGTAGAAGCCCTATCAGAATTAAAACAAGTTTACAACGCTACGGTTATCGGACCAGAAGCAGAAAAAGAAAAGATCAATCATCTTGATAAAACACTTCAACCTGATGAAAGTTTTTCTTTTGGCTCACACCTTCTTTTAGCTCTTTCAACACCTGGTCATACTCTAGGCGCATTATCTTACTATTTTCCTGAAAAGAATTTACTCTTTGCTGGAGATACACTTTTTTCATTGGGCTGTGGACGTCTTTTCGAAGGAACACCAACACAAATGCTGAATTCTTTAAAAAAACTTCGTAAACTTCCTGATGAAACACTTCTTTATTGTGGACATGAATATACAAAAAATAACGCTCTTTTCGCACTAACAATTGACCCACATAATAAAAAACTCCACCAAAGAATAGAGGAAGTTTTTTTGCTACGTGCAAAAAACGCTATGACTTTACCAGTAACCTTAGGGCAAGAAAAAGCCACCAATCCCTTTCTCCGCTGGGATGATAGTGTGTTGCGAAGAAACCTTGTAATGGAAGAAGAAACAGATGAAGAAGTCTTTGCTGAAATTCGAAGAAGAAAGGATAATTTTTAACTATGCGTAAGTTCGTATTACGTTTGTTCCTGCTTTTTCTTTTCGTGATACATATTCAACAAACAATGGCAGAGGAAAAGGAAACAGATAATTCTTCTCTTATATCATCTCTCATTGCAAATTATCCCTTAACGGAAGATTTTCTTTTAAAGCTGGAAAAAATTGAAAAAGAATGTAAAAACTTACTTCCAGAAACAAAAAATAATCTTATAACTTATGATTCTAGTATCCAATCTAGTATTGAAAATTACACTACCTATATTTCTAGTAAACCAAAACTTGTAAATATTTTAAAAGAAAATAATATAACACCGAAAGATTTTGCTTCAGGAACCTTAGCTCTTAAAGAAATATCAACGCTTCTCATATTTGTACCTGAAAAGGAATATTCTACTGAGAAAAATACTATATTTCTAAACAATCTTGAATTTGTTAAAAAACATTTTTTTAAAGCGACAATTCTTTTAGATAACTGTGAAAAACTCATTTTGAGCAACTAATCAGCTATGACACATTAAAAAATAACCGTGTTTTTATCATTCCTAATAATTGGGTTTATTTCGATTATATTTAACAAATGTTTTTATAAAAATAAAGAATAACAGACGAAAAAATATTTATTGAAATTCAAAAAAGAAAGGATAATTTTTAGTCATGTTTAAACTTCTATTGTGCTTTTTCTTCATTTTTCCTTTTGCATCATACGCTCAAGAAAAAAAACAAGAAATAGATGATCTTTCTTTTATACCGCCTTTCATTGCAAATTATCCCTTAACGGAAGATCTTCTTTTAAAGCTGGAAAAAATAAAAATAGAATGTAAAAATTTATCTTCAGAACCAGAACAAACAAATAAAAAAAGTGATTTCAATAATTATAATGATAATATTGAAAAATACGCTGCCTATATTTCTAATAATCCAAAACTTGTGAATATTTTAAAAGAAAATAATATAACACCGAAAGAGTTTGTTATTGCTCACCTAGCACTTCAAGCGACATTGTATGTACTTACTGATGAAGGAAATTCTACTTATGAAAAAAACTTTTTACCTCCAAGCAATATAGAATTTGCTAAAGAGCATATGTATAGAATAATAAAAATTTTAAAAGATAACTGTTAAAAAACTTTTTAGAACAATTGATTAACTTTGTAAACGCCGACAAATTTCATCTAATTGTTCTAATGAAGAGTAATGTATTTTTAAATCTCCACCTTTTTTACCATGTCGAATAATAACTTTCATTCCTATCACATCTGCAAGTAATTTTTCTAAAGATTTTGTTTCAGCATCTTTCTCCGTATTGGTACGCTTTTTAGTTTTAGGATTAGCTTGCTCATATGCAAGTATTTCTGTTTGACGTACTGAAAGCCCTTCACGAATAATTTTCTCAGCTAAATTTTGTGGATCATCAACGGTTATAAGACAACGTGCATGACCTGCAGAAAGTTGTCCATCAGTTAAGAATTGTTGTACTTTTTCTGGAAGTTTTAACAAACGAAGCGTATTTGCAACATGACTACGACTTTTTCCTATAACTTGCGCTAAATCTACTTGCGTATAATCATGTTCATTTAGAAGCATCTCATATCCCTTTGCTTCTTCGATAGGATTAAGATCTGCACGTTGAACATTTTCAATAATTGCCAATTCCAAAGCCGTTTTATCGTCCACATCACGAATAATAACGGGTAATTGACTTAAATTTGCACGTTGTGCTGCACGCCAGCGCCGTTCACCCGCAATCAATTCAAACCGATGAGGATGATCTCTTAAAGGCCTCACAATAACCGGTTGAACCACACCGTGTTGACGAATTGATTGTGTCAAATTATCAAGCTCTGTTTCAGTAAAATGACGCCGAGGATTGTGAGGATTACATGAAATAGATTCAATAGAAATAAATCGCTCAGAAAGACTACCGGATTCATTTAATTTATCAAAGCTTGATGAACGTGCAATATTGTTGTTTAAATTGATATCTCCAATCAATGCCGCTAATCCACGTCCTAGTCTTTTTTTTGATAGATCATCGTTCATAATTTTGCTCTTTGAGTTTTCTTACAAAAAATTTTACATTTTTAAGCAGCAGCACGTGCTTGTTTTTCACGTTGAATCATTTCTGATGCTAGACGCAAATAAGCTTGGCTCCCAGCACATTTAAGATCATAAAGCAATACAGGTTTGCCAAAAGAAGGCGCTTCTGATACTCTTACATTTCGTGGAATAACAGTACGATAAACTTTATCTCCCATAAAAGAACGTACATCTTCAACAACTTGATTTGAAAGGTTATTACGTCCATCATACATTGTTAGAACAATACCTTGGATCTCTAAAGATGGATTAAGTACGGATCGCACTTGTTTTACTGTTTCAAGTAATTGACTTAAACCTTCAAGTGCTAAAAATTCACACTGCATAGGCACTAAAACAGAATCCGCAGCCCCCATAGCATTAAGTGTTAAAAGATTAAGGGAGGGAGGACAATCAATTAAAATATAATTGAATTTTTTTTCCATTTCCGGATCATCATAGAGAGCTTTACGTAAGCGTTGTATGCGATCTTTTGATGAAGAAATTTCCATTTCCACACCTAAGAGATCAAGTGTAGAGGGAACTATATAAAGATTGGGTACGGCTGTTTTTAAAGCCGCCTGTGTAATTGAAACGCCCGAAACCAAAACATCATAAGAAGATAAAGGACGGCTATTACGATCAATCCCTAAACCTGTACTAGCATTACCTTGTGGATCAACATCCATAATAAGGACATTTTCACCAATAGCCGCTAAAGCTGTAGCAAGATTAATTGCTGTGGTTGTTTTTCCGACTCCACCCTTTTGGTTTGCAATAGCGATAATTCGTGTTTCGCTCATTTTGCTCTACCCTCTATATGATCGAATATGAGAAATTTCCAAAATAACAGAATTTTCATCAACTTTACTTTTATGTTTTAACAGATCAAAGTGCCAATTGGCAGAGGCATTTTTTATTTCTGTAGCGTAATCCCGACCTTTTTGCAAAAGAGCTATTGTTTTTTCTGTTAATAAAGGAAAAATGAGTTGTAAAAGAGTATCAAGCGGCGCTAATCCCCGTGCCGTTATAATATCAGATATGGGAATTTTTTGATATATATCTTCAATTCTAGCGTGATAAACCGTTGCTGGAAGATTAAGTTGAGCAATAACTGTTCGCAAAAAAGCAACTTTTTTCCCATTACTTTCAACAAGATTAATATGTGCTGTTTTTTTTTCTTTCAAAAAGATAGCAATCACAATTGCAGGAAAACCTCCTCCTGATCCTAAATCACACCAATGTAAAGAATGAGCATACAAAGGAAAAATTTGTGCTGAATCTAGAATATGTCGTGTCCATAGATCTGGTATAGTTGTAGCAGATATCAAATTAATATGTGCATTCCACTGAAGTATTAAAGACTCAAACTGAATTAAATTTTCCATCGTTTCACGTGAAACAGAAGGAACAATATTTAATAATTGTTGATATTTTTTTTCTGTAGAAAAATTCATTAAGCTGTTTTAGCCTTTTCACGTCGTTGACGTTGAATATGTGTAATAATAAGTGATAACGCGGCGGGTGTCATGCCATCAATTTTTTGTGCATCAGCAATTGAACGCGGCGACACTTCTTGAATTTTTGATTTAAGTTCATTTGAAAGACCTGAAATTGCCTGAACATCAAGAGAAGAAGGAATTTCTAAACGCTCATCTCTCTGAAGAGAGGCAATATCTTGTGCTTGTTTATCTAAATAAACCGCATATTGTGCTTCAATTTCTAAAGATTCTGCTGTTTTAGAATCAATTGTTTGTAATTGTGGCCAAAAATTTGAAAGACGCTCTAAGGTCATATGAGGATAAGCAAGAAAATCATAAGCCGAACGCCGAATTCCATCATGATTAACATGTAATCCATGAGCAGAAGCTTCATTGGGTGTTAAAAAAAGATTTTGACATATTGATCGTGCTTGATCAAGCCGTTGTTGTTTTTTCTGATAACATTCCCAACGTATTTTACTCACAATACCCCATTTTTGTGCCAAAGGTGTTAAACGCGTATCAGCATTATCAGATCGTAAAGATAAACGAAATTCAGCACGTGATGTAAACATCCTATAAGGTTCACAAACACCACGTGAAACCAAATCATCAATCATAACACCAATATAAGCAGTAGAACGACTTATAAGTATTTCATCTAATTTACCTACTTTACGTGCAGCATTTAATCCAGCTAAAAGTCCTTGTGCTGCTGCTTCCTCATATCCTGTTGTACCATTAATTTGGCCTGCTAAGAACAAACCCGGTAAAGAACGTAATTCTAAGTTTCTCGTTAATTGTTGTGGATTAACAAAATCATATTCAATAGCATAACCAGGTTGCAAAACTATAGAATTTTCCAATCCTTCAATGGTTTTCAATAGAGAAATTTGTACATCTTCAGGAAGAGAAGTAGAAAGACCATTTGGATAAACAGTATCATCATTTAATCCTTCTGGTTCCAGAAAGATCTGATGTCCATCACGTTCTCCAAATTTCACAATTTTATCTTCAACAGAAGGACAATAACGTGGTCCTAACCCTTCAATATTTCCAGAATATAAAGCAGAGCGATAAATATTCTCGCGAATAATTTGATGTGTTTTCTCATTTGTACGTGTTATTGCACATTCAATTTGTGGTTGTTCAATTTTCTCTGTTAAAAGAGAAAAGGGTATGGGATTTTCATCTGCTTGTTGTTTTTTGAGAGCTTCCCAAGCAATTGTTTTTTTACTCAAACGAGCAGGGGTTCCTGTTTTTAATCGTCCAAGTTTTATATGATATTTTTTCAAATGTTCAGCAAGTTTTACACTTGACTGATCTCCCATACGACCAGCAGCCCATGTTTTATTACCAATATGAATAAAGCCATTTAAAAATGTACCTGTTGTTAAAACAACAGCACCAGAAAAAATTGTTCCTTGTTTTTTTAAAATAACACCTGATACACAATTATCTTTAACAACCAGATCAATAACTTCATCCTCAATAAGAGTAAGATTTTCTTGTTCTTTTAATAATTTTTGAATTGCTTTTTTATAAAGTTGTCTATCTGCCTGTGTCCGTGGTCCTCTTACTGCCGGTCCTTTACGTCTATTAAGTAGTCTAAACTGAATTCCAGCAGCATCTGCTGCTCTTCCCATAAGACCATCTAACGCATCTATTTCACGAACTAGATGCCCTTTTCCAAGTCCACCAATAGCAGGATTACACGACATTGTTCCCAGTGCTGATATTTTATGTGTAACAAGCGCTGTTTTGGCTCCTACACGTGCTGAAGCTGAAGACGCTTCACAGCCAGCATGACCACCACCAACAATAACAACATCATATGATTGCATTTAATTCATTCCGTAGAAAATATTATAAGGTTTCACGTGAAACAGAATATAAATTACATAATCTTTATAATCTGTCTATGAAATAATCAATGTTTCACGTGAATCATTATTTACCAACACAAAATTCTGAAAAAATAATATCAAGCAAATCTTCAACATCAATATCTCCTGTAATTTTCCCAAGAAAATCACTTGCACAACGGAGATGTTCTGCACGTAAACTGAGATCAAGAGAATGATAATTAAGAGAAAATTCAATCTCTTTAACAGCCTGCTTTAATAATTGAAGTTGCCTTTTACGTGCTGGAACAATATTTCCAATTTCAGAAGCACGATAATAACAAAATGATTCAAGTTCTTTTATAAAATAATCAAAATTTAAACCAGTTAATGCGGAAAATTGTATAGACCAACGCTGAGCACTTTTTTCATAAAGATCAAGCTTATTGCCAACACACCATATTTCAGCCGATGTTTCTGGTAAATCAACTTGCGTAGGATTTCCTATATCATAAACCAAAATAACCAAATCAGCTTCCATAACATGCTGTTTAGCAACTTCTATTCCCATCTGTTCTATTTTATTTTCTGTTTTTCTAAAACCAGCAGTATCTGTTAAAAAAATAGGTAAACCACCAAGAATAATTCTCATTTCTAAAGCATCACGGGTTGTTCCTGCTTCTTCCGTTACAATAGCAACAGATCTTCCTGAAAGACGATTCATAATGCTTGATTTTCCAGAATTTGGAGCACCAGCAATAACAATTTTTAATCCATCACGTAAAATACTCGCACGTTCTCCTTCAGTAATATATTCCCGAATAGAAGTACAAAGATCATCAACATCTTTCCAAACTTTATCAGATATTGCGTTGGGAATATCTGCTTCATCAACAAAATCAAGTTCTGCCTCAATAAAAGCACGCGCCTTCATAAGCTTATGACGCCAATCACGATAAAGCGTCGTTAAATGTCCACTTGTACCCATAACAGCTAAACGCCGTTGGCTTTCCGTTTCTGCTTCTATTAAATCAGCAAGACCTTCTGCTTGAACAAGATCTAATTTTCCTTCCATAAAAGCACGACGTGAAAATTCACCTGCCTCTGCAATACGGCATCCAGAAAATGTCGACAATTCATCGAGAAAACGATTAACTACTGCTTTTCCTCCATGTAAATGGAATTCTGCACAATCTTCCCCCGTAAAACTATGAGGAGAAGGAAAAAAAACAGTTAAACCAGAATCTAAAAAACTACCATCACGAGCAGTAAGATTTCCATAATGCATAAAACGTGCTTTAGGTAAACGACCACAAAGCGTTTTAACTATATCCACAACATGAGGACCAGAAAGCCGAATGACTGCAACCCCTGAAGGTAACAATCCACTCGAAACAGCAAAGATTGTATCCACAGGTTTTATCCTAATAAAAACTTTAATAACTCTACGTATTCATTGAATCAAAAAATTCACTATTATTTTTTGTTTGCTTTAATTTATCAATCAAAAATTCAATTGCATCTGTTACATTCATAGATGCTAAAATACGACGAAGAACAAAAATTTTGTGTAAATCTTGTCGTTCTACCAGAAGTTCTTCTTTACGCGTTCCTGACTTTAAAATATCCATAGCAGGGAAAATACGTTTATCAGCAACTTTTCGATCAAGAACAATTTCCGAATTACCTGTTCCTTTAAATTCTTCAAAAATAACCTCATCCATACGACTTCCTGTATCAATCAAAGCCGTTGCAATAATAGTTAAAGATCCGCCTTCTTCAATATTACGTGCTGCACCAAAAAAACGTTTTGGACGCTGGAGGGCATTTGCATCCACACCACCTGTTAAAACTTTACCCGAAGAAGGAACAACTGTATTATATGCACGTCCAAGACGTGTAATAGAATCGAGAAGAATAACAACATCACGCCCATATTCAACGAGACGTTTGGCTTTTTCAATGACCATTTCTGCCACTTGTACGTGACGTATTGCTGGTTCATCAAAAGTAGAAGAAACCACTTCTCCTTTTACTGAACGCTGCATATCAGTAACTTCTTCTGGTCGTTCATCTATTAAAAGAACAATGAGATAGCATTCAGGATGATTAGTGGTAATAGAATGAGCAATATTTTGAAGTAAAACTGTTTTTCCCGTTCGAGGAGGAGCTACAATTAACCCTCTTTGTCCTTTTCCCAATGGAGATATCAAATCAATCACGCGTGATGACATATCTTTCTCTGTAGGATCTTGTATTTCCATTTGGAAACGTTCATTTGAATAAAGAGGAGTAAGATTATCAAAGTGGATTTTATAACGAATCTTTTCAGGTTTTTCGAAATTAATTGTATTAATTTTAAGGAGAGCAAAATAACGTTCTCCCTCTTTTGGACTGCGTATGGGTCCTTCAATTGTATCGCCTGTTTTTAAAGAAAACGACTGTATTTGTGCAGGTGAAAGATAAATATCATCAGGACCAGGAAGATAATTAGCATCAGCAGATCTCAAAAATCCAAATCCGTCTTGTAAAACTTCAACAACACCTTCTCCTATAATTTCAACGTCTTGTAGAGCAAGTTTTTTCAAGATAGCAAACATTAATTCTTGTTTGCGCATAAGGGAGGCATTTTCAACTTCTAATGTTTCAGCAAAAGAAACAAGCTCAACGGGATTTTTGCTTTTAAGTTCTTGTAGTTTCATTTTTTGCATGAAATATGCTCTTTGTAATTAAGGAGAAGATTGTTCTAAATAATTTATGGAAATTTATGAGTGAAATATTATTAAGAAAAAATATCCTACACTCAATTTTTTTAATCTGCAAGTACCATTTATATGAAATTTGTTCCTGTAATATTAAGTAATTATATGAAAAACTTGAAAAAATGTAAAATCCAAATAGTATTTAATTATTTTAATAACAAAAATGTGAGTTAGAATTATAGCATTAATGAAATGCTATTCAAAAGTATTTTTTACAGAAATTTATATTAATAAATTTATATTAAAGAAAGGATTATTCTTATTTATAACTGTGTTTAGTGTGGATTATTATTTATCCTCAATTTTATCCACAAAAGGAACTGAAAAAAGAATAAAAATATCACTATCTTAAAGATATTATCCCCTCTTTTTTTATAAGAGGGATTAAATTATCACAAGCATTTAATTTGTGCATAAAAAAGGAGAATTTTTCATAAATTTTAGTTTTATAAAAAACGGTGAGGATATATACACATGTCTTAACAAGGAGTTAAAATTTTTGTGACAAAAGAAAAAAAATTCTTTCATTTACACATGCTTTCTGATGCAACAGGAGAAACATTAATTTCTGTTGGAAGAGCTGTAGCATCGCAATATGCAATGATTCAGGCAACAGAGCATATCTATCCTATGATTCGTAATAGAATACAGTTACAGAAAGCTCTTGATGAAATACAACAAGAGCCAGGTATTGTTCTTTACACAATGATTGATGAAGAACTTAAACTACTCCTTCAAAAAAAATGCAAAAAAATAGAAGTTCCCTGTATTGATATATTGCATCCTGTTTTAAATGCTTTTCAGTCTTACCTTGGAATGCCAACACATTTACGTGCGAGCGCACAACATGATCTTAATGCAGATTATTTTCGCCGTATTGAGGCACTGGATTTTACAATAGAGCATGATGATGGACAGTCTTCCAGTAGCTTATCCGAAGCAGATGTGATCCTTGTGGGAATTTCAAGAACCTCTAAAACACCAACAAGCATCTATTTAGCAAATCGCGGAATCAAAACGGCTAATGTTCCTCTTATTCCAGGAATTGATTTGCCAGAATCTCTTTTAGAGGTAAAAAATTCTTTAATTATTGGTTTAATTGCTTCAGCTGAAAGAATCTCACATATTCGTCAAAATAGAGATTTAGGAGAAGGTTTTGCTCTTGATAATTATACTAATCGTATCAACATAGCTGAAGAATTAATCCATGCAAAACGCATTTGCGAACGTTTTGGTTGGCCTATTATTGATGTCACAAGACGTTCTATTGAAGAAACTGCTGCTGCAATATTTGAACTGTTATCACGATTTCGTGAAGGAAATGAGAGAAAATTCTCATGAACGCAGATACTTTAATATTAGCATCTCTTAGTTTTTATCGTGCAAAATTATTAAAAAAAGCAGGCTTAAATTTTTCCATTGAAGGAGCTTCTTTTGATGAAAGAGAAGTAGAAAAAAAAGCAAAAGAAAAAACACCTAAAGAACTCAGCTGTTTTCTTGCGAGCGCAAAAGCAAAAAATGTTTCAGACCGTTTTCCTGATGCTTTCGTTATTGGTTGTGATCAAGTTCTTGATTTTGAAGGTCAAGTTTTTCACAAAGCAACAAATATTAAAGAAGCACATCAACGTTTATGTGAATTATCAGGAAAAACCCATTCTCTTCATAGTGCGGTAGCTTTATTTAAAAATGGTCAAAAAATTTGGGTTGAAGCTTTTAGTGCACATATGTCCGTCCGTTTACTCTCATCAGAATTTATTGAACGTTATTTAGCACGCGTAGGAAAAGATGTTTTAAACAGCGTGGGAGTATATCAAATTGAAGGAGAAGGAATTCATCTCTTTGAAAAAATTGAAGGAGATTTTTTTACCATTGTTGGTTTACCTTTGCTGCCTCTACTCATAAAACTGCGCCACTTAGGAATTATTGATGGTTGACTTAACAATAAAAAAAACAAATTATCCGCGTGCTTTTGTTGTTGGTTCTCCAATTCATCATTCAAAATCGCCAAGAATTCACAATTTTTGGCTTAAACAATATGGTTTACAAGGAGAATATCTTGCACAAGAAGTAACATCTGAAGAGTTCAGTCATTTTATTGCGTCTTTACAAAAAATAGGCTTTTGTGGAGGAAATGTTACTTTGCCTTATAAACAGGAAGCTTTTCGTTTAGCAGATTATAAAGATGAGAGAGCAACAATGATTGGTGCTGTTAATACACTTTGGTATGAAGGAGATAAGCTTTGTGCCACGAATAGTGATGCCTATGGTTTTAGCGCTAATCTTGATGATTTTGTATCTGATTGGGGAGGGGAAACAGCTCTTGTTTTTGGAGCAGGTGGTGCCGCACGCGCTATCATATATGCCTTAAAAAGACGCGGATTTGAACAGATTTATTTAATTAACCGTACAAAACAACGTGCTGATAATTTAGCTCAGCATTTTGGAAAAATCATTAAAGTTTACGATTGGCATAAAATCCATGAAATACTTCATCAAGCTGATTTGATTGTTAATACAACCTCTATTGGCATAAAAAGTCCAGAAGAAAAAAGTGATTCTTTTTTTTGCGATTTTCATAAAGCAAAAAAAACGGCATTAGTAACAGATATTATTTATACACCATTGATAACTCCTTTTTTACAACAGGCAAAGGCTTGTGATCTCAAGACGGTTGATGGACTTGGGATGCTTCTACATCAGGCTGTTATAGGGTTTGAACAGTGGTTCGGAATAAGACCACAGGTAACAAAAGCGTTACGGACAGCTATTTTAGAGGATATGAGTGAAAAAAGAGAATGAAGATCATAGGATTAACGGGATCAATTGCTATGGGAAAATCAACAGTTGCTGATTTTTTCAAGCAAGCGGGTATTTCTGTTTTTAGTGCTGATGAAGCAGTACAACAGCTTTATAAAAGTGAGCCAGCTTTGTCATTCATAGAGCGTATTTTTCCTGGTGTGGTTGAAAACGGAGAAGTTAACCGTTTGAAACTTTCTGAAATTTTGATTGATGATAAAGAAAAATTACAAACATTAGAAAAAATAATTCATCCTTTGGTGCAAGAAAAAGAAAGGGAATTTATTGATATAGCGCGTGAACAAGGGAAAAAATTAGTTATTCTTGATATTCCACTTCTGTTTGAAAAAAATGGTGAAAGTCGTGTGGATAGCGTTATTGTTGTTTCTGCTCCACCAGAAATACAAAAAGAACGTGTAATGATTCGCCAAGGTATGAATGAGAAAAAATTTGCCTTTATCAACGCTCAACAAATGCCAGATGAAAAAAAACGAGAACGCGCTGATTTTATTATTGATACAGGGAAAGATTTAGAGAATACACGTCAACAGGTTTTTGATGTGATAAAAAAATTGCTAAAGAATTAAAATTATGCGTGAAATTATTTTTGATACAGAAACAACAGGTTTAGATAAAGAGAAAGATCGCATAATCGAAATTGGTTGTGTAGAAATGGTTGATCGTTATCTCACAGGACGCCAATTTCATGTTTATTTAAACCCTGAAGGCGTTATTATTCCTGATGAAGTTGTAGCAATTCACGGATTAACCAATGAACGCTTGAAAAACGAGAAAAGTTTTAGTGATATTGTTGATGAATTTTTGGAATTTATCAAAGACGCGACAATGATTGCGCATAATGCGAGTTTTGATATTGGTTTTATTAATGCAGAATTAAAACGCGTCAACAAACCGCTTATCAGTGTTGATAATATTCTTGATACATTGGCTATGGCGCGGCGTAAATTTCCTATGGGTCCTAATTCTCTTGATATTTTATGCAAACGTTTTGGAATTGATAACAGCCATCGTGTTCTTCATGGTGCTTTGCTTGATGCAGAGATTCTAGCCGATGTTTATATTGAGCTCATCGGTGGAAAGCAAGGTGTATTGGGTTTTGATAACAGAAGGGGTATTGATGAACATATCCAGAACGATAAAGATACATCTTATGCCGTTAAAATTCGCCCGCAGGCTTTACCTTCAAGATTGAGTATGCAAGAAAAAAAGTTACACGCTGATTTTATCTACAAAATGGGTGAAAAAGCTCTGTGGAATAACTTCAAAATTCATGAATAACATCATCTTTTATCTAAAAGAGTCACGATTGAAATTAAAGAATATCGATGTCAAAAAAAACGGTCGTTGTGGGGAGGGGAACACCACAACGACCCTGTCGCTACATCGTACCTCAGCTATCATAGGAGGAGCAAAATGAAAGCTATTAATCCTGTAACAGCAAAGAAAAGCTCTAGGTACTTAATATAAAGTGCAACGACTTCACGTCTTATGAAGAGAAAAAATGGCTTTTTAGAGGCAAAGTGAAAAAATATATAAGGGTAATTTGTTTTTTTAGCTGAAATGGAGAAAAAATGTCATGAAAGCAACAGATCATCTTTTTTTGGTTGACGGATCAGGCTATATTTTTCGTGCTTATTATGCTTTGCCGCCTTTAAAACGTAAAAAGGATGGACTTCCTGTAGGAGCAGTAGCTGGTTTTTGCAATATGTTATGGAAATTACTTTGTGATGCTCGTAATACAGCTACGGGTGTTGTTCCAACACATTTTGCTGTTATTTTTGATTATTCATCTGATACTTTTCGGAAACAAATTTATCCTGAATATAAAGCGAATCGCGTTGAACCTCCTGAAGATCTAATTCCTCAATTCGCGCTAATACGCCAAGCAACGAAGGCTTTTAATTTGCCTTGTATTGAAAAGGAAGGCTTTGAAGCGGATGATTTAATTGCTACCTATGCAAAGTTGGCAACAAAGGTTGGGGCAAAAACAACCATTATTTCTTCTGATAAGGATCTTATGCAACTCGTAAATACGCATGTATCTTTGTATGATGGAATGAAAGATAAGCATATAGGTATCTCAGAAGTTATAGAAAAATGGGGTGTTGCGCCTGAAAAAATGATTGATTTACAAGCATTAATTGGAGATTCAACGGATAATGTACCGGGTATTCCAGGCATTGGTCCAAAAACTGCAGCTCAGTTGTTAAATGAATTTGGTTCTCTTGATCTTTTATTGCAAAACGTAACAGAAATTAAACAAACAAAACGACGTGAAAACATTCAAGCTTATAGAGAACAAGTTAAAATATCTCGTGAACTTGTCAGGCTTAAAACAGATGTTCCTATAGATAATGATTTAGATGATTTTATTTTGGAGCCACAAGATGGTCCACGTTTAATTGCTTTTTTGAAAGCGATGGAGTTTTCAACATTAACGCGTCGCGTGGCAGAGGCAACGACATGCGATGCAGCTGTTATTGACGCACTTGATATAGATGTTGAATGGGAAAAACTAAGCCCCAGGAATGATTCTGATATCAGGCATGATTCTTATATCAAGAATACTGAGCGCGCATCTCTTCATAATTTTTCTGAAAATTCTCCACAAGTTTTTGCACAAAAACGTAAAGATCAAGCGCTGACTCAAAAAATTACAAGAGATGCTTATACAACAATTCTTGATGAGGAAATTTTAAAAGACTGGTTATCACAAGCACAAGAGCAGGGTTTTTTTGCTTTTGATACTAAAACAACATCTCTTGATCCGATGCAAGCAAAGCTTGTTGGTTTTTCACTCGCATTACAGCCGGAAAAAGCAGCTTATATACCTCTTGAACATTTTGATGAAGGAGAAGAGGACCTTTTGAGGGGCGGGCGCATTGCCTCACAGATTGAGGACCAAAAAGCTTTAGCACTTTTAAAACCGATATTAGAAGATTCAGCGGTGTTAAAAATTGGTCATAATATAAAATATGATTGGTTGGTGATGAAGCAATATGACATTATGATAAGCTCTTTTGACGACATCATGCTTTTATCATATGCTTTTGATGCTGGAATGTTAACCCATAATATGGATGATTTGTCTGAACGTTGGCTTGAGCATAAACCAATTGTCTATAAAGATTTAACGCATAACGGGAAAAAAATTACTTCTTTTGCACAAGTAGATTTAAAACAAGCAACCCTTTATGCGGCGGAAGATGCTGATATAAAGCTACGTCTTTGGCAAGTATTGAAACCGCAACTTGTTGCTCGTGGAATGACAAAAATTTATGAGCGTCTTGATCGGCCTCTTGTAGAAATTCTTGCAAGAATGGAAGAACGGGGGATTCTTATTGATAGGCAGATTTTATTGCGTCTTTCAGGAGAGTTAGCACAAGCTGCTTTGATTCTAGAAGAGGAAATTTACAAACAAGCTGATGAAAAGTTTAATCTTGCTTCGCCAAAGCAATTAGGGGATATCCTTTTTGGCAAAATGGGATTGCCTGGAGGCGCTAAAACTAAGGGTGGACAATGGTCAACTTCTGCACGGACCTTAGAAGAGTTGGCTGCTGAAGGTCATATTTTACCGCGTAAAATTATTGAGTGGCGTCAACTTTCAAAGCTAAAATCTACCTATACAGATGCCTTGCCTTCTTATATTTTTTCAAAAACAGGGCGAGTTCATACAAATTATTCTTTGGCAATAACATCAACAGGTCGGTTATCATCATCAGAGCCAAATTTGCAAAATATTCCAGTGCGAACTGCTGAAGGACGTAAAATTCGAACAGCTTTTATTGCTCCCAAAGGACATGTGTTACTTTCTGCTGATTATAGTCAGATTGAGTTGCGCATTCTTGCACATATTGCGGATATAAAAGCATTAAAAGAAGCTTTTGCTAAAGGGCATGATATTCACGCTATAACGGCATCACAAATGTTTGGTGTTGCGATAGAAGGAATGCATTCAGATATACGACGGCGTGCAAAAGCGATTAATTTTGGTATTATTTATGGTATTTCAGCTTTTGGACTAGCCAATCAATTGGGAATTTCACGCCAAGAAGCGGGTCGTTATATTCAACTGTATTTTGAAAGATTTCCAGGAATTAAAGATTATATGGAGAAGACCAAAATCTTTGCACGTGAAAATGGTTATGTAGAAACAATTTTTGGACGTCGTATCCATTATCCAGAGATAAAAGCAAAGAATGTAAAAATTCGTTCTCTTAATGAGCGGGCAGCTATCAATGCTCCAATTCAAGGTTCTGCAGCAGATATTATTCGTCGCGCTATGATACATATGGGAGATGCTTTAAAAGAAGAAAAACTATCAGCAAAAATGTTGCTGCAAGTTCATGATGAACTGATTTTTGAAGTACCAGAAGAAGAAAGTAAAAAAACCATGACTGTTGTTAAAAATGTTATGGAAAATGCTACAATACCGGTTCTATCTTTATCTGTACCGCTTGAAGTAAAAGTTATGACGGCTCAAAATTGGGATGAGGCACATTAATTTTTTTTATTTATTTTTAAGAATATTGATTGCGTTGGAAAGATTAAGATAGGCTTTGATAGGCAAATGATCTGAAGCAATGCGTGCAAGTGGTGAATAATGATTTTCAATACTTGTTACCAATTGGTGGGGAAAAGAAAAAACTCTATCAAGGGCTAACAAAGGAAAACGAGAGGGAAAGCTTGGTACAACTTCAAAAGTGCTATCAAAATAGGGAGAAAAATGATTTAAAGATGAGCCTTTTCCCATTCGCCATTCATTAAAATCTCCTATGAGGAGTGTAGGCATAAGGGGGCGTTTTTGGAAAATTTCAAGGAGCATTTTTGTTTGTTGTTTACGAGAGTAACGTAATAAGCCAAAATGAGCCGCAATAATACGAATAGGGCCTGCTGCCATTTCCAACTCTACAATTACAGCCCCACGTGGTTCAATACTAGGAAGAGTGACTTGTAAAGTATCACGTACATATCCCTTTCGCAAAAAAAGAGCATTCCCATGCCAACCATGGCCATGAGGTGACGTAGTATTAAGAGGTACAGGAATCAAACCGGTTTCAGCTTTTAATAGCTGAAGATTAATCAAACCGATGCGTTCCCCAAAACGTTTATCTGCTTCTTGAAGAGCAAGGATATCAACTTGTAATTCAGTAATAACACGGACAATTCTTGTAGGATTAAAAACTTTATCAACACCTACACATTTATGCACATTATAGGAAGCAACGGTCAGATCATAATTACTATTTTGATTGACGATGTTTGATTGATGATGAGAGCGGCTGTGAGTTGTATTTAAAAAGGAGCTATGGAGTTTTTGTTGGATAAAACCGGTAAACCAAGGGAATTTTTGCTTATAAGGGATTTTTGTCATTTTGCGAAAAGAATAGTTTCTAAGAAGCAGAGGATAAAGATTTACACTAAAAACAAAAGAACCTTGTCTCTTTTAGAAACAAGGTTCTTTAATTAAGTAATGATTTTTACAATCAATCACGGTTTGAGCCAAGAAACTGTAGCAAGAAGACAAACATATTGATGAAATCAAGATAAAGATTCAGCGCGCCCATAATAACTTTACGTCCTCTGGTATCGCTTTCATCTCCTTCATAATACATCAACTTAATGCTCTGGGTATCGTAGGCTGTTAAACCAGCAAAGATAAAAACACCAATCACAGAGATAGCAAACTGCAAAGCGCTTGATCCAAGAAAAATGTTCACAATCATGGAAAGCAACAAGCCGATCAATCCAATGAATAAGAATGAACCGATTGCTGTGAGATCACGCTTTGTTGTGTATCCATAAAGTGAAAGAGCTCCAAAAGTTGCGGCGGAAATGACAAAGGTTTGCACAACACTTTCTGTCGTATAGCGCAAAACGATTGAAGACAGTGAAAGACCAACCAGAGCAGCATAACCAAAAAAGAGACTACGAGCAGCATTTGTGCTCAATGTATTAATTTTAAAACTGAGAAATAAGACTGCTATGAGTGGTGCAAACATAACAATATAAGAGAATGGCGATGTATAAAATGTTACTCCAAATGGTGTTAGATAAACACTGCTATTGATTTGAGCTGCTGCTTGGCTCATATCTGTTGTCGTTGCTAATGATACAATTGCATAAGCGGCAGCAGCTGTGATAAGCAAACCAATGGCCATTGCATTGTAGACACCCAACATATAGTCGCGTAATCCCTGATCAATTGATGCATCGGCATGAGAAGCAGGTGCCGAACGTAAATCTTTAAAATTAGCCATAATATAAAATCCTTTAGCATATGTTCTGTCAGGTATAGGGCTTTAAAGGTGTCTCTGTCATTACACAGATAAGCTTGGTATAAGCCTTAATTGGGCAAATACAAAAACCCTTAAGAATCACTGACAGAATTCCAGCATATATGCTCTTATTATGGAGATTTATTTAAAAATTACAAGAGATTTATATGAAGAAGGAACCTTACAAATTGGTAAGGAAATAGTTCATTTTAATAAAAAATATTTCCATTTTTTGCCATATTTTTGCAAGATAAAAAGACTACACTTAAAAACTTTTCTATTGTTCACAGAAACTATGTAATACAATCCCTTATAAAATATTCACTATTTTTGCGTTTATGAGAAGAGCGGCAAGTATCATCACACTATTTTCAACCTCCAATATTGCATCTGTTTTGCACGGTTATAAGAGCTGTTGAATTGGATTTTTATATAATATATTGATGTATAATGATAAATTGTCTTTTTGAATGCTAAATGATACTCCGAATATCGCAAGATTCTCTGGTTGAAAATCTGTTCATATTAAATCAATCAAGATTATTGACTTGCTTGTGTCTTACAAGAGACATGGTTTTAATGGATTCAACATGAACAGATTCCAAATAAAAGAGATTTAGGATAGTAAGGGCTTTTATTCAATATGAAAAACGGTAATTTATATTTATAATCAATATGTTGCTTTAACAAGACACCATTGAAAATAGTTGAAAAAATGTTTTTTATTAAACAATATATAAAATAAAAAAGGAGAGTTTTTAAACGAAGCACTTAAGAAAGGCTCTGTAAAAGCGATATCTGTAAAAACTAAAAAACATACGAAAAGCAATTGTTCTAATCAAATAAACAGAACTTCAAATGCTGTGAAATGTCTCCTCAAAAATTGTGATGTAGGACACATGGATAAAAAATATTGATTCTATTTGGGTTCATTTCTTTTGCACTAACTAAGTGTAGAAATGTAAAGTTGGAAAGAAAGTAAGATCTTATAGTCCCATGAAGAGAAACACGTGAAATGACGAGCAACAAGAATTGATTAAGAGAAATCAATGCGTAATCAGACTTGTGATGGTCAATAATCTCTGTTTTCTAAGGCACTGAACATATCAATGAGAAGATGTACTATTGGAATGACGCCTTGCTTTCATCCAAGTACGCAATTCTTCAATAAGGATGGCAATAACACCGAGAGTGATAAAACTATCTGCAAGGTTGAAAATAGCAAAATAAAAAATATCATCAATATGAAAAAGTATATAATCAGTGACATGATGAAAGCGAATACGATCAATGAGATTGCCGATGGCTCCCCCAATAATAAGAATAAGACCAAAGCGCATTAAAGACTTATTATATTCAGTATTTTTCCATAACCATAGAAGAAAGATAATCACAATGATCGTGATGGCGATGATTCCCCACTGAGAAAAGGAAGAAAAAAACGAAAATGCAATGCCAGAATTGCGCACATGATAAAGGGAAAGAAAAGGAATAAGCGAAATTTCTGTTCCTAAAGGCATATTGTGCATAACCCAGTATTTGACAGCTTGATCAAGTACTACTGTAAAAGCCAAGCCCAAGAGAAGAAAAGGGAGTGATTTACGAATCATGTTTTTCCTCACATGGTTCCAGTATTAAATAGGGGCGACGGATTTCATAAAGCATAACAGCTGTTGCTACAGCTAGATTAAGCGAGTCTGCTCGTCCGCTTTGTGGAATACGCGTAAGTTTATCACACCGATTCGTAAGAAGATCTGATAATCCCTGTTTTTCATTTCCCATTAAAAGGATAATAGGGCCATTTTTGAAGTCAAGTGTGCGATAATCCAGAGAACCTTTGAGGTGTGTTCCAACAATCATACCTTTAAAGTGAGAAGACCAGTTTAAAAAGCCGTTTTCATCAAAACGATAAAGTGGTACAGAGAAAATAGATCCCATGGTTGCACGGACTGTTTCAGGCGAGAAAGGGTCTGTTGTCTCGCCAATTAAAATAACACCTTTAGCACCTACAGCATCAGCTGTTCGAATAATGGTACCAAGGTTTCCAGGATCACGTACACGATCAAGCGCGATGTAAACATCTTTAATCTGCCCTTTTATCATTTCAAAAGAGTGCCATTTTTGCTTGAAAATACCAATAACTGTTTGTGGATTATCGCGTCGGGTAAGTGATTCCATAACCTTTTGTGAGGCTTTAATAACAAAACCACCGTTGGCTACAGCACGTGCGGCAGTATTTTCGATAGTAGCATTACCGATTTCACTTTTAGAAAAAATAAGCGTCTGTATTGTCCAGCCAAGATTGAGAGCATCAATGACCAATTTCAATCCTTCTGCCATGAAAAGACCTTCTCTATTACGGTTTTTCTTTTGGCTAAGTGCTTTAAGATTTTTTATGATGGGGTTGCTAAGAGAGGTAATTTCTTTCACTCTACCAGTTTTGGGTCTACACATATTCAAGCAATCCAACGGCTAAAAAGAGAAGTAGAAAGAGCACGTCCTGCAACTTCTTCACGCAAAATGAGTTCTCCTGATTCGACCGTACCACCAAGATTTACAAATGCATCACGCATTAAAGCATGAAGTGCAAAGAAGGAAGCACGAATAGAATAAGCCGTAAGGACAACAGAGAGCGGTTTATCAGAGAGAAGTTTACGACAATTTGTGATCATAGCGGGTAAATGATCAAACAGTTGCCAAATTTCACCATGGGGTCCACGCCCATAAGCAGGGGGATCAAGAAGAATCATATCATAGCTTTTCTTACGACGCAGTTCACGCTCGACAAATTTCATAGCATCATCGCAAATCCAGCGAATAGAATGATCTGGTAATCCTGCTCTTTCTTGATTAGCTTTTGCCCACGCAATGGCTTTTTTAGAAGCATCAACATGGGTAACATTCGCACCTGCTCGTGCTCCAATCAAAGAGGCAATACCTGTATAGCCAAAAAGATTCAACAATTTTATAGGGCGTTCGGCTTTAACAATTTGTTCTTCCATAGAGCGCCAATGGGCATCTTGTTCAGGAAAAACCCCCACATGACGAAAGGAAGTAAAACGGCCTAGAAAAGACAATCCATTCCAAGCAAGAGCCCATGTTTCATCAAGTGGCTTTTTAGGAAAATGCCAACGCCCAACCCCTTCTTCATCAAGGTTTCCTGTGAAAATAGCATCAACATCAGCCCATTTTTTTTGTGGTAAAGCGGGTTTCCATAGTGCTTGACCTTCTGGTCGAATAATGCGGTAAGCTCCATAACGTTCTAATTTTTGTCCATGACCAGAATCAATGAGAGCATAGTTTTCGCTTATACCCGTTTCTAAAATAAGGGGCAGCTTTTCCTGCGGATATCTATTGTTATGGGAGAATTGAAAGCATTGTGCGGGCATGTTTTGTATCACGGTATATGAGGTATAAAAATATATTATAAAACTCTTAAATGTTTCGTAAAAGTGCAAAAAAGCTAAAGTCAATTAAAACATGTATAAAAAAGAAAAAGAGCACTTTTAACTCTGTACTGAATATAGAATACAGAGAGAAAAGATTTCATTTAAATACCATTACACCAGATTTGTGATAGATGTTTTCAATTTTTCAATCTCGGCTTTACTTTTTTTGAGAGCTTTTTTGTATTTGTGGTAGGAAAACCAACTGATCAGATTTCCTAATAAAATACCAAAAACAAAGAAAATAAAGAGCCATATAAAGAGGGGAGCATGATAAGTAAAACTTTCAGGATTTGCTCGAAAAGGATCAAGGGTTAACGGAACCATTTGACGATTAGCCACGATAAAAACAATCAAAACCGCTGCGAGAATCACACCGATACTTGTTAGAAGAATACGTTTAATTATCATAAGTTTCTCACTGATTAAGACGGTCGCGTAAATCCTTGCCAGTTTTAAAAAAAGGAATCCACTTTTCTTCAACAGAAACGGCTTCACCTGTTCGTGGATTACGTCCATTACGGGCTGAACGGCTTTTTACAGAAAAAGCTCCAAATCCACGAAGTTCAACGCGATTGCCATTTGCAAGTGCTGTTGCAATTTCCTCAAAAATAGCATTTACAATATTCTCCACATCCCGTTGAAAAAGATGCGGGTTATGACGAGCGATAATTTGCACAAGCTCTGATTTTACCACAATAGCCTCACTTTCACACAAAAAAATTTTGTAATTGTGCACTCCATGCATATTACAATATATAAACGGATAAAAGCAAAATAAAATCAAGAAAAAACAAATTGCAAGAAACAAAATTTGAAAATACCTTCTATAAAGGGTATACAGATTAAAAATGCGGAGGATTTAAGAGATCAGGAGAGTATGTCCGTACACAATCATTATAAAGCCTTTTCAACGCAATCATCTTTTGGAGATGTTTTAAAAAAAGCATCTCGTCATTCGCGTCGCATTAGCATATTAAAAATTTTTTTACCTCTCTTAGCGTTGATTTCAGCGCTGGTTTTTTGCTGGTTGACGTTTTTCTTGGTTCCCGTTACTTCTGATTCTATGCCTTTGAATAATGGAGAAAGTGGCGTGATGAATTTGACGATGCTCAATCCAAAATTAGAAGGGTATACGCGTGCTCATGAACCTTATTGGCTTAAAGCAGAAAAGGCATTTCAAGACCATACCCACGCTGGAATGATTGGGTTGCAAAACATTACAGCTAGAGCATTTATGGGCCAACAAAGACAGGTTTTTCTTTCAGCACAAGGGGGGGGTTACGATAACATTAATGGTTTTTTACAGTTGGATAAGCCATTCACGATTACGACAAATGATGGGATGATGGTACAATTTATGTCAGCTAGTATTAACTTATCCGAGGGACAGTTAAAAACAGATCAACGTGTTAATATTCAGCAAGCCGGTTTGAATCTTGCCGCAAACGCCTTACAAATTCGAGAAAAAGGAAAAAACATATATTTCCATGGTGGTGTGCATTTAGTGCTTCAAAAGCAATAACGCAATATCAATACAAATCTTTAAAGGATATTTATAAAGAGAAGTATGTGTATATACAAACAGAAGAATTGAAATAATGAAATCGTACAAAAGATGGATAGGTGTGATGTTGGCTTTTAGCATGGGAATGTTAGGAGAAGGAGCAGTTTTAGGATATGCTGAAGTGGCCCATTTTGGAATAAGTCTATCAAGCGATAAAGAACCGGTAGAACTTCATGCAGATTCTTTGGAAATACGTGATAAAGAAGGGATAGCGCTTTTTAAGGGTGACGTTTCAGTGGTACAAGGTGAACGTCTTTTAAGAACGGCAGAATTAGTTGTTTACTACGATAAAGCATATAAAGAAATTGATAAAAACAGGAAAGATACAAAGGCATCATCTGTTTCTTTATTTGGTTCGTCGAGTATACAAAAAATGGAAGCTTTAGGAAAAGTTTATATAAAAATTGCTACGCAAGTTGCTACGGGTGATAAAGGCGTTTTTGATGGAAAGTCAAAAATGATGAGTTTGACAGGGAATCATGTTGTGTTAACTGATGGTGACAATGTGGCAACGGGGTGCAAACTAACGGCAAATATGGAAAGCGGAAAGGCTTTTTTAGAAGGTTGTGAGACGCCTAAGAAAAAAGGCCGTGTTTCTATTATTTTAAAACAAAATCAAAAGAATGGCCATTAAGATTTCATGTTTGGAATCAAAAGAAAAAAACAGACCGATAGGTATAATCTTGAAAGTGAAGCTTCAAAAAATCCCTTAAAAGGGACCTTGATTGCCAGTAATTTGATTAAAGTTTATCGAGGAAGACGAACTGTTAATGGTGTTTCTTTTGGCATTCGTACGGGAGAAGCCGTTGGCATTTTAGGGCCCAATGGGGCAGGTAAAACAACTTGTTTTTATATGGTGACAGGGCTTATAAAATCTGATGGAGGATCCATTAAAATTGATGGATTTGATATTACGCATCTTCCGATGTATCGACGTGCGCGTTTAGGTATTGGATATCTTCCACAGGAAGCGTCTATTTTTCGTGGTCTTTCAGTAGAAAATAACATTAAAGCTGTTTTAGAGGTCGTTGAAAAAGATCGCCTTAAACAACGTGAAGAGTTAGATAGCCTTTTACATGAATTTAAAATTGATCATTTACGTAAAATGTCTGCACTTTCGTTATCTGGAGGTGAACGTCGGCGACTTGAAATTGCGCGCGCTTTAGCTTCTCGTCCCCATTTTATGTTACTTGATGAACCATTTGCAGGAATTGATCCTATCGCTATTTTCGATATTCAACAACTTATTCGTCATTTAACGAGGCGTGGCATTGGTATTTTAATAACGGATCATAATGTGCGTGAGACATTAGGGCTTGTCGATCGCGCTTATATTATTCATACAGGGCGGGTGTTAGTTCACGGTTGTCCTAACGATATTATCAACAACGTTGATGTACGCAGAATTTATTTGGGAAATCAGTTTTCTCTTTGATTTTACAGCTTTCACGAGTTTCCATTTAAGTTTAACCAAACATTATTACTGAAAATCTCCTTATTTATGCCAAAACTTCTTTTATGACTATAACCTTAATGTTGTTATTGAGTGGTGAAAAAGGCTTCATCATTAGAGGTTAGTCTGTTGTTTTATAAGTTTAGCTTACTCATAATTGTATCATAGAAAAGATATCACTAGATTAACGTGATAATGAGTGATAAACGAAGCGCTCAATAAATGCGTGTGTTATTGAAAGGTAAGAGATATTTATCATATTTTTCTCTGTCGAATCAAATCATATATCGATGATGCTGTTTTAGGTATTTTGATGGGAGCACCGGTTTATATATTGCGGTTATTCAATAGGAGTTGTCGTATTTTATTGGTTTATATGGCCTATTTGAAAATAGGAGCTTGGCTACAGATATCAGGCTAAATCTATAAATCTTTTAAAATAATCATTAAATTTCTAAAAATCTTTATATTCTTGTTATAAGTCGATGTTCAAGCTATACAGTAATTTTCAAAGTAAAGGTCCATTTTGCTCAGTATGCTTTTCATCTTAATTTAAGGGCTCATTTTTAAAGAAAGAAAAACTCTGATGGCGGATTATACATCAACTCTTATGACAAGTTTAATAAATTTATGAATAATGGCCTTTTCTAGAGTCGTAAGGAAATTAACTTTATGAACAACTTCATTTCTTTGGTTTCTTATGCCGTTAATGATGATCCGAATAATATTTATTGTTGTTTTAGAAGTGATATGAGATGTATTGAGCCATCACCCATTATAAATTGAAAAGTAAAAACACATGCGATGTTGCGAAAAGTGAAAGAACATTAAGTATCTATAGCGTTTATAGGTTTATTGATGAGCATTTTAGCGTGTAAGAGGAAAATTAAAGTATGAATTTGAGTGAGTTAATAGCACCGGAAGCGATCATTCCGGCTCTTAATGCTAATTCGAAAAAACAGGTTCTGCAAATTTTAGCCGAAAAAGCTTCCAAGCTAACAGGTCTTAGTGAGCATGTGATTTTTGATGTTGTTTTACAACGCGAGAAGCTTGGTTCAACGGGTTTGGGTGGAGGTATTGCGATTCCTCATGGAAAATTACCTGATATTAATCGGATCATTGGTATATTTGCACGTCTTGAAAGTCCTGTTGATTTTGAAGCTCTTGACGACGAACCTATAGATCTCGTTTTTCTCCTTTTAGCACCTGAAAATGCTGGTGCAGATCACTTAAAAGCTTTATCACAGATCGCACGTGTTTTGCGTCACACTGATGTTGTACAAAAGTTTCGCAGTACGCATAATGCCAATGCGCTTTATTCTTTATTGATTCAGACTTCAGAATCAAATGCAGCTTAAAAGTTATTATGAGCGTATAAATTGCGAGGTATGCACTACAGAGCGTAGGAAATAATATAATTTGCATCTTAAGACTAATAACAAAAGGTTATGTCATGAGATTTAAGAAAATCACTTCTAAGTGAACCTTCTTTTTAAAGAGCAAGCAACAAAAACGAAGGGCTTGTCCTTTCTTGTTCTCGTATATTAAAGCATCTAATTATTATGTTCGTGGATTCTTTTATCCTGTTATACTGTAAAAACACTATCATTTGAGATATGGTGAGATAAATTCTGTAAGTCTTCTTAATATATTAAGTGCTTTAGAGTGCGTGGTAAATATTTTTAAGCAGGACTTGTCTGTAGAGCCTTTAGTTAAGTGAATCACATGAGTGGGAAGAAAAGAGGAGACCGCTCGACAAGAATCCAAACTTTTTCAGTCCAGATTGGATTAAGAATCTTCGTCCTTTGAAAGCGGGAAAGAAATCAACAGAAAAGTTTATTTGTGCATTGAATTTTTTTGTAAGTTGAGTTTGAGTGTTTAGGGATAATATTTTAATGCTCAAGAAGAAATAAGAGATATATTGTATCTTCAGTATAGCAAGATATTGATTTTAAATATAATTCACTATTTCGCATGTTGGATGAGAGATCCGAATATTGTAAAATTCTCTCATTCCAAACTTGTTTATGTTGAATCAATCAAAACCATTTCCTTGCACGTTGTAAACGGAATTAGCGTGTGGATAAAAACTGTACAAGAAAGGGGTAAAAATGCTTCCTATGAATCGTCTCAAGTATCGAGAGTTGTAGCAGAACATTGGGAGCTGGAAAATAGTGTTATGGTGCCAGCTTTCTTCTTCACAAGTGGAGAGATCAACTATTTTATAGATATGATTTAGATGTCTGCTGTTGTATAGAGCTCATGCTAAAGAACAATTTTGTACGGTAAGAATGAAAATTATACCTTTAGGTTGGGTGAAAGAGTTTTTATGCATAGGAAGATTTATTTAAGTGTCTTTAATTGATTAAAATATTGTTTAAAAAACGGTAATGTTAGAACTGCTATAGAAAAAAGTTTTATATTTCTTTTTATAAATTACTTAGAAATAAGATAAGGAGACTTTCCCAAAGAATTCTTAAGAAGTTTTTTATAACAGAAAGAAAAATATCGTCTAATACATTAAAATAATACGATTAAGCTATTATAAGCTACTAAAATCATTTTAGAAATTAATAATTGGATATGAAATATATAAGGAAATAAGATCAAAAGAAACAAAGTTGTATGTGATTATTGAGATAGAATCTAAATTCTTTATGTTTTATTATTAATATCTTGATAATATTTTATTATTTTTACAAGGTATTTTGAAGATTGAGAAAAAGTGTTATCGGGACGATATTGAATACGAAATATGAATGCACTATAATGAGTAAAAGATGGAGTATTTTGCGAACATAAATGTATTGAATGCATAAAGTCGAGAAGTGATATTCGTAAGGCGATTAAGCTTTTTTGCGGGGAGTCCGGGGTGTATTTTCAAAATTTTGCATCAGATTGCTTGTGATATAAAGAGTATGGTTTATTTCTTAACAGAGTGATGGTATATTTTTATCTCGTTTTGAAGTTCTATAGCTTAAAGAAATCATTTTTTATACAAAAACGAAATAAGTAGCGTAAAATGAAGATATTATTTTTTAATGTGGTTATTGAATAACAAGTTTATGTTTTGGTAACGATTAAAAGGTCACAATGAAACGTAGAAATCTATTTTGATTAGTGTGAAAATATTTCGCTTATTGAAGGAATTAGGACAATAACACATGAATATCGAGGAGTTTTTGTTGAATTTTTCTAATGAAGAAAATCTTGTTAGAGACTAAAGAAGTGAGCTAAATGAAGATGTTTGAAAAGACTGTTATTGCTGCATCTGTAATGGTTCTTGTTACAGCGGGAGTGGCATATGCACAAACGCCAAGCCGTTTAAATCAATTTGAAGCGTGGGGAGCCTATTCTTATAAATCGCCCAAAAATACGATTTGCTATGTGTTATCGGTACCTTTGAAGGCTCTTCCAACGACAGTTAATCATGGTGATAACTTTTTCTTGGTTACCAAGCGTTCTCATTCACCTATTTCGTTTGAACCGCAGTTTATGGCTGGTTATACCCTTCAAGAAGGGTCGAGAGTGACAGTGACCATTGGAGGTAAGGACTTTGATTTTTTCACGAAAGATTCCTCAGCTTGGCTGGCGTCATCAGAGCTAGAAAAGCAGCTTGTTTCTGCTATGCGTGCTGGAAGCAATATGACAGTGCAAGCGATATCAAAACGAGGAACGCATACCACTTATACTTATTCCTTAAAAGGGGTCACTGCTGCATTAAATGCAGTTCAAAAGTGCCATTAAGGTTTCGATAACTCTAAAATAGTGATGTGAATTGGAAAGCAATGGCCATTTCCTATGACCTTAGACCAGTTGGTTCATGTTTTGTACGAAAAACAGATAATGTGGTCGTGAAGGAGAGTTCTAAGCTCTCTTTGATTGGTTTGTCGCAAGATGAAATGATGCAAGCTTTAAAGACTGTTGGTGTACCAGAGCATCAAACGCGTATGCGTGTGCGTCAGCTTTGGCATTGGCTTTATGTGCGTGGTGTTTCAAATTTTGATGATATGCTGAATATTTCTAAAGCAATGCAAGAAACACTTAAGTGTCATTTCTCCATTGCGCGCCCAGAAATTGTTGGAGAACAAATATCAAAAGATGGTACGCGTAAATGGCTCTTACGTTTTCCTGCACGTGGAGCTGGAAGGCCTGTTGAAATTGAAACGGTTTATATCCCTGAAGAAGGACGTGGTACTTTATGTCTTTCATCGCAAGTAGGGTGTACGTTAACCTGCTCTTTTTGCCATACGGGAACGCAGATGCTTGTTCGTAATCTGACCGCAGAAGAAATTTTGGCACAATTATTGGTTGCACGTGATTGTTTGGGTGATTTTCCTGATAAGAATACCCCTGATGGAGCAATTGTTCCCATTGAAGGACGAAAAATTACCAATATTGTTATGATGGGAATGGGAGAACCTCTTTATAATTTTGAAGCTGTTAAAAAAGCTTTATTGATTGCCTCTGATGGCGATGGACTTTCTTTATCAAAACGTCGAATTACGCTTTCAACTAGTGGAGTTGTTCCTGGAATTATCCGAACTGGAGAAGAAATTGGTGTTATGTTAGCAATTTCACTCCACGCAGTACACGATACACTAAGGGATATGCTTGTTCCCATTAATAAAAAATATCCGCTTGCTTTACTAATGGAGGCTTGCCGTAATTATCCTGGTCTTTCCAATGCAAAACGAATCACATTTGAATATGTTATGCTGAAAGATATCAATGATAGTTTAGATGATGCTAAGCGATTGATTCAGTTATTGAAAGGGATTCCTGCTAAGATTAATTTAATCCCTTTTAATCCGTGGACAGGGAGTAATTATCAGTGCTCTGATTGGGAGCAAATCGAGCGTTTTGCTGATGTCGTTAATCAAGCGGGCTATGCTTCTCCTATTCGGATACCGCGTGGACGCGATATTTTAGCTGCATGTGGACAGCTTAAATCGGCTTCAGAGCGCTTACGTAAATCTGAACGTTTACGACTTGAAAATGCCATTGGTGATTAGTTAACGTAATTTTCAGCTATATCGAGGCCTATGCTTTTTTGTTTGTAATTTAATATCCAAACCTCATGCGATGGCATATGTGAGACAGATACTAAGATGGATAAGTGCTAGACGAACAGTTTCAGCGTTTATATGCTAAATGGGGTAAGATATTGTCTATAGTCTTGTTTGCATAATCTCTGAAATAAGAAGGAAGCCTAATTTAGAGGGAATATGAAGTCTTAAGGATTGTAACTAATTTCTACCTTATTATCATACTCATTAATTAGGTTTTGTGTCTTTTAAAAGAATCTACGGTAATATCTTTTAAAAAGTGGAGATTGTGCAGTGGCTCATGCTTTTGTTTATTCTTTTCTTAGATAGTTTTTATCCATACGAAAACTCCAGCTTCTCTTGTGATGTACAAAGGAAAGGTATTGTTTTATTCAAAATAAACAGGTTTGAAATGAAAAAATCTTATAATATTTGTTTTTTTATTTAAATTAAAAGCGATACATTACACTTATAAATCAATGTTTTGTAACCACAAGGAGATGGAGGGCAAAGCTGGTAAAAGTACCAGCAATAAGCCAGTCGAGAAAGCGAATATAAAGAGGGTTCTTTTTGAGAGTTTTGGTAAATTTATGCGCTGTAAAAACGATTGCAATTGTAATGGGGAAAGAAATAGGGATATAAGAGAGTCCTAAAAAGAGTAATTTTTGTGTTGCCATAGGATCATTCGCATTGATAAATTGTGGTAAGAATGTCGCGTTAAAGAGTATAACTTTAGGATTGAGAAGATTAATTCCAATACCAGCAAGATAGTTACGTTTAGCGCTTTGAGATTTAGAAGATGTCTGTTCAAAGGAAAAATTGGGGTTTCTCCGTAACGCTTGAAAGGAAAACCATAAAAGATAAAAGGCGCCAACAATTTTCAGAAGAACAAAAGTATGTGGTGCAGCAAAAATAAGCGCTGATAAGCCAAGTGCTACAGCCGTAACCTGAATGGCAAACCCTGTTGCACTACCCAAGGCGCACATAATTCCAGCTTTTTTGCTTTGTGTAATGGTTCGTCCTACAGAAAGCATCATATCTGGTCCTGGAATAAGTGCTAAAATCAACGATGCTAAAGCAAATTGTACAACAATAGACCACTCCGGTAGAAATGACACGTAAATCTCCTTTTATTTTAAGCAGTGTTCACTATTTATACTTTGAGGCACCTTTATTTACGCTTTTTGCGTCTTTTTAATGTTGCTTAAAAAGAATTTATTTTTATATTTTTTGCATCGTTTCGATTTTTGGGTAGAAATAAAAAAGTAGCTCATATAGAACGTTAAAATGAAAAGGTGGCAAAATATTAGAAAAGTTGTTTTGGCTTATTCAGGTGGATTGGATACGTCAATTATTCTTAAATGGTTGCAAAGTGCGCTAGGTGTTGAAGTTGTAACTTTTACAGCAGATTTGGGGCAGGGGGAAGAGCTAGAACTTGCTCGTTGTAAAGCTGAAATGCTAGGTGTTAAAGAGATCTACATTGAAGATTTGCGCGAAGAATTTGTGCGTGATTTTGTGTTTCCGATGTTTCGAGCCAATACCGTTTATGAGGGGACTTATCTTTTAGGAACATCAATTGCACGTCCACTTATTTCAAAACGCCTTATTGAAATTGCTGAGGAAACAGGGGCAGATGCCATTGCTCATGGAGCAACAGGAAAAGGCAATGATCAGGTACGCTTTGAGCTTTCCGCTTATGCGCTTAATCCTGATATAAAGATTATTGCTCCATGGCGTGATTGGGATTTTAAGAGTCGGACAGATCTCTTTGAATTTGCTCGTATTCATCAAATTCCTGTAGAAAAGGATAAGCAAGGTGAAGCGCCTTTTTCAGTGGATGCAAATTTATTGCATTCTTCATCAGAAGGAAAGATTTTAGAAGATCCAGCACTTCCTGCTCCTGAATATGTCCATATGCGTACTCTTTCGCCGGAAGATGCTCCAGATCAAGCAACCAGAATTACTCTTGGCTTTAAAAAAGGCGATGCTGTTTCAATCAATGGAAAAAATTTATCTCCTGCAACTTTACTTGCAGAATTAAATCGTTACGGGCGCGATAATGGTATTGGTCGGTTAGATTTGGTAGAAAATCGCTTTGTGGGTATGAAATCGCGGGGTATTTATGAAACACCAGGTGGAACCATTCTTTTGACGGCTCACAGAGCTATAGAATCTTTAACGTTAGATCGTGGCGCAGCTCATTTAAAAGATGAGTTGATGCCACGTTATGCAGAACTCATTTATTATGGATTTTGGTTTTCGCCGGAACGTAAGATGTTGCAGGCAGCTATTGATTTATCTCAAGAACATGTTGAAGGTGAAGTCACGTTAAAGCTTTATAAGGGGAATGTAATTATTGAAGGGCGCCAAAGTAAGAAATCACTTTATTCCAGTGAGTTAGTAACTTTCGAGGATGATCAAGGTGTTTATGATCAAAGAGATGCAACTGGTTTTATTAAATTAAATGCTCTACGTTTGCGTACATTAGCAATGCATCATCAAGGTGATAAAGAAAAGAAATAGAAAGTTACGGTGACAAGTGTAAAGTAGGTGCAGTGCTTTTGTATGAAATGCCTAGTTTAAGCATTTTTCTGTTGGTTTTTACCGTTCTTTCGTTCAATACTAGAAGCTTATCTTTTGCGCTAATAAATATAATAAGCAAAACCCATGATAATAATAGCAATGAAGGCTTCGATAATCAAAACAAGTCAATTTTGCTTTATAATATTGAATGTTTTTGATTTTTATCAGAACAGAATATGTTTATAACGAGGGCGGTTTTTGTATTGTGGCTTAAGAGTATAAAGAAATTTTCATCTTTTTGCTTGCTATTATTGACGAATAAATTCAAGAACCATACACCCTATTTTGAAAGAGTGTAATTTTTAGGATAAATAATAATGATGCGTGATCAGTGTGATACCCTCAACCTTACGCCTGAATTAAAAGATGCAGCTTCTCAATCGAGAACTTGGCCGTTTGAAGAAGCACGTAAGATTATCAAACGGTATGAAAAAACGGGTTATCCAGACAGTGTGATATTTGAAACAGGTTATGGCCCTTCTGGTTTACCGCATATTGGAACTTTTGGGGAAGTTGCACGTACAACCATGGTGCGTCATGCATTTCATATTCTCACGGAGAATAAAGTAAAAACAAAATTACTTTGTTTTTCTGATGATATGGATGGTTTGCGCAAGGTTCCTGAGAATGTGCCTGATCGCGAGAGGATGGAACATTATCTTGGTCAACCGTTGAGCCGTGTACCCGACCCTTTTGGAGATGATTATCCTTCTTTTGGAGCGGCAAATAATGCGCGGTTACGGGCTTTCCTTGATCGTTTTGGTTTTGATTATGAATTTGCAAGTGCTACGGATTATTACAATTCCGGTCGTTTTGATGAAACACTTTTAAAAATCCTTGCTTGTTATGACAAGGTTATGGCAATTATTTTACCAACATTAGGTGAAGAACGGCAAGCGACCTATTCACTCTTTCTACCGATTTCTCCCTTTTCTGGAAAAGTATTACAGGTACCGATGATTGCGCGTAATGTTGAAAAAGGGACTGTCACTTATATTGAACCTGAAACAGGAGAAACCATAGAAACAGAGGTTACTGGGGGCAAAGTTAAGTGTCAGTGGAAGGTAGATTGGGCAATGCGTTGGACAGCACTTAGCATTGATTATGAAATGGCCGGAAAAGACCTTATCGATTCCACAAATCTTTCTTCTAAAATTTGTAAAGTATTAGGTGGAAAGCCCCCAGAAGGATTCAACTATGAGCTCTTTTTAGATGAGAAAGGGCAGAAAATTTCCAAATCCAAGGGAAATGGCTTAACCATTGATGAATGGCTTACTTATGCCCCAACAGAGAGTTTAGGACTTTATATGTTTTCAAAACCTAAAACAGCAAAAAGGCTTTATTTTGATGTTATTCCTAAAGCTGTGGATGAATATTATGCTCATCTTTCTGCTTATGGTCGTCAAAGTTGGCAAGAACGGCTTAGTAATCCTGTATGGCATATTCATAATGGTTGTCCACCGCAGGTTGATTTGCCTGTATCCTTTGCGATGCTTTTAAATTTGGTAAGTGCTTCAAATGCGGAGAATGCAGAAGTTCTTTGGGGTTTTATTTCTCGTTACGCTAAAGGAGCAAATGCACAAACTTATCCAGAACTTGATCAATTGGTGAAGTTTGCCATTAAATATTTTGATGTTTTTGTTAAACCAAACAAGAAATTTCGTATACCAGATGATAGCGAACGAGCAACATTAGCACAAATTGATGAAAAATTAGCTCATTTACCTGAAACTGTTGATGGCAACATATTACAAAATATGCTTCTTGATGTTGCACGGTTAACGGAACGCTATCAAGATCATAGCAAAAAAAGCCCTGAAGGTGGGCCTGGTGTTTCCAATGTTTTTTTTCAAATGTTGTATGAAGTTCTTCTTGGACAAGAGCGAGGTCCACGATGGGGATCATTTATAGCGCTTTATGGGATTAATGAAATGCGTGCACTGATTGCTGAAACACTTGCACGACCTATGGAGGAATAATGGAACGAAGAGTGCAGGAAGTAAAGCGACGCCGTACATTTGCAATTATTGCTCACCCAGATGCGGGGAAAACAACATTAACAGAAAAGCTTTTATTGTTTGGTGGTGCTATTCAACTTGCAGGAGAAGTAAAAGCCAAAAAAGATCGTATTCAAACCCGTTCTGATTGGATGAATATTGAGCGTGATCGTGGTATTTCCGTTGTGACTTCGGTGATGACGTTTGAATATGAAAATCATATTTTTAATCTCCTAGATACCCCAGGCCATGAAGATTTTGCAGACGATACTTATCGCACGCTTACAGCTGTTGATAGTGCTATCATGGTATTGGATGGGGCCCGCGGGATTGAGCCTAGAACACTAAAACTGTTTGAAGTATGTCGGATGCGGGATATTCCTATTGTTACTTTTATCAATAAAATGGATCGTGAGGCACGTGATCCTATAGAGCTTTTAGATGAAATTGAAGAAAAGCTTGCTCTTGATACCGCCCCTATAACATGGCCCATTGGGACGGGTAAAGATTTTGTTGGTACCTATGACCTTCATCATAATCGGTTTCGTCAAAAAGATGATGAGATAACACAGCAAATAGTTTCAAATCCCAGAGAGATTTTCCATTTACTCCCTGAATATCAACGTTCCACTTTTATTGAAGGGGTAGAACTTGCTCAAAGTGTTTGCAAGAATTTTGATCTTCAAGCTTTCCGTGAAGGTCATATGACTCCGGTTTATTTTGGTTCAGCTTTACGAAATTTTGGTGTTCGTGATTTGATCAATGCACTTATTGATTTTGGTCAAAGTCCTCGTGATCAAAGTGCAGATCAGCGCAATATCATAGCAACTGAACCTAAAATGACGGGATTTGTTTTTAAAATTCAAGCGAATATGGATCCTAATCATCGTGATCGTATTGCATTTTTTCGGGTATGTTCGGGAACACTTGAACGTGGTATGAAAACAAAGTTGGTCCGAACAGGAAAACCGATGACACTTTCGGCTCCACAATTTTTCTTTGCGCGTTCGCGCCAAATTGCTGATCAAGCCTATGCTGGTGATATCGTAGGAATCCCTAATCATGGAACATTGCGTATCGGCGATACTTTGACTGAAGGAGAAGATATCCTCTTTAAGGGAGTACCAAATTTTGCACCAGAGATTTTGCGTCGTGTTTGTTTAGGCGATCCAATGAAAGCAAAAAAGCTCAAAGAAGCTTTGCAACAAATGGCTGAAGAAGGGGTTGTACAATTGTTTATTCCTGATGATGGGTCGCCTTCTCTCATTGGTGTTATTGGTGCTTTGCAAATTGATGTCTTAAAAGAACGATTAAAAATAGAATATTCTTTGCCAGTGAATTTTGAGTCTGCGCGCTTTAATTTATGCCGTTGGATTTCAGCGCAGAGCAAAGATGAGTTGCAAAAGTTTCTCAGCAATCACCGCTCTGCTATTGCGTATGATTTAGAAGGTGATCCAGTTTTTTTAGCGGAGAACCATTTTTCATTAAATTATGAAGCAGAAAGAGCTCCTAAGATAAAATTTTCTACTTTTAAAGATTATCAAGTAAGCTTGTAATGTAAAGAAGAATTTTTTATGTAACAATTTGGTTGGTAATGATTTTTCATATTGAGTTGGGGATCTGAATATTGTTATTTTTTCTGAAAACAAAAGGAGTATGTAAAGAACACTTTCAAATTGCACTGTATAAAGAATACGGTAAATTTATTTATAATATTCAATAAGTTATAATATATTTGTAATTGTAACGTCTTTTAAAATTTTGATATATTTTTTCACAATAGCTTAAGACAAGCTCATATATTTAAGTATTTTGAATGTCAGTTAAAAATCTCCTGTATAAATAGAGCTTTTCAGTTTTTTCTTGTATGAAAATTGTATACAGTCAAAATAAAGCAAATAATCAATAAGATGAAATTTGTTATTCCCAATATGAGATCATATGACTTATAAACCACGTGTCTTTTCTATATCTTCTGGAACGGATTTTTTGCCTCACTTTGTTGATGCACTGCTCTCTGGTAGCCTTATTGATAATTTTGCTCCCAATGGAGATATTCAAACTGCTCTTGCTGATAGCCTTATTTATGTTCCGACACGTCGTGCTGCGCGCGCTTTGCGTTTAGCTTTTGTTGAAAGAAGTAATACACAATCAACCTTTTTGCCAACTATTCGTGCTCTAGGAGATGTCGATGAAGACAGTTTCCTTTTTGTTGAAAATCATACCAGCACTCTGAATCCACCCATTGGAAAAAGTGAACGCTTACTGCTTTTAGCGCGCCTTATTCGTCCATGGCGTGAAAATTTACCTGCGCATCTGCGTGCCATGTTTGGTACAGAAGATGTGCTTATTCCGGCTCATAGTGCTGATGCAATTTGGTTTGCTCAGGATTTAGCGCATTTGATGGATGAAATTGAAACAGAAGGAGCAGATTGGTCGAAACTTAAAGATATTGCACCTGATATGGTCGCTGAATGGTGGCAAATAACGCTTGACTTTCTGACTATTGTTACACAAAATTGGCCCAAAATCTTGAAAGAAAGACAACGAAGCAATCCCGTTGAATGGCGTAATCAAGCACTCACAATGCATGCAGAGGCTTTACGACGTATGCTGCCTGATAAACCGATCATTGCAGCTGGTGTGTCGGGTTCTATGCCCGCAGTTTCTCATCTTTTAAAGGTTATAGCTTCTCTGCCCAAAGGGGCTGTTGTTCTTCCTGGTCTTGATCTCTATATGGATGAAGAACAATGGAATGCATTAAGCACAAGCAATAAAGAAAAAACAGCTTGCGATTTTTTTGATCCAGCAGAAAATGTTTTTAGCCATCCTCAATATCATTTAAAAAAACTTCTTTCTCTCATGGAGTGTCAACGTCATCATGTTTGCGAAATTGGCCAACAAAGTAGCACAAAGAAAAGACGAATGGCTCTTTTATCAGAGGCACTTCGACCAGCTTCTACGACAGATAAATGGATACAAATTGTCCGTAACGATTATGAGGCTCTTTGTGCAGACTGGTCATTTATTGAAGCTATCAATGAACGTGAAGAAGCTCTCGCTATTGCTGTTGCTTTACGCAAAGCTATTGAAGAACCCCAAAAAACCGCAGCTCTTATTACAAATGACCGTAATTTAGCACGCCGTGTTGCCGTGGAATTACAACGATTTGGAATTGAAGCAAATGATTCAGGGGGAATACCACTTGCCCAAACATTGCCTGTAACTCTCTTACGACTTATCTTAGAAAATGTATTGCAACCTGATGATCCCATTGCTTTTCTTTCTCTTCTTAAACATCCCCTTACAACACTCCAACAAAATCGTCATCGTTTACGGGAAATGGCAGAAAATTTTGAACTTTTTGTTCTTCGAGGGAATACAGGGCGCATCAATCTTTGCGAGTGTGATCAATTTCTTGAAAAATGGATTGAAACATACTTTCATAATAGTTCTGAAATCAACGCTCTTGATCAGCAGAAATGTGAAGAAGCACGTTTCCTTTGTCATCTTTTGAGGACAGCTGTTGAACCTTTAACATCTCTTATGAAACAAGAGAAAGAATGCACCATCAACGAAGCTGCGATAGCAACTGTTGAAGTTTTTGAAAATTTTGGTCGCAATGAGGATAATTCTCTTGCACATCTTTATCAACACGAAGCAGGACAAGCCCTATCAAAGTTTTTACGTGAATTGGTCAGTGATCAATCAGGATTAACATTTCATCTTTGTGAATGGCCTGCTATGTTTTCTGCTATAATAGCAACTCGTTCCGTCGCACCTTCGCCTGGAGGACATCCACGTTTATTCATCTGGGGTACTTTGGAATCGCGTTTGCAAACGGTTGATACAGTGGTCATCGGCGGTCTTAATGAAGGGTCATGGCCGATATCAACCCGAAATGATGCTTTTTTATCGCGACCGATGAAAATGATGTTAACTCTGGAACCACCAGAGCAGCGTATTGGTCTTTCTGCGCATGATTTTCAATGGGCAATGGGAATGGATAAAGTGGTGATGAGTCGCGCATTGCGCGTTAATCATACGCCTTCCATTCCTTCACGCTGGCTACAACGCATGGAAACAGTTGTAGGAAAACAGGTTTGGGAACAAATCCGTGAACGAGGTGAAATACTACGCCATTGGGCAAAGATACTTGATCATACAAGCATAACTTCTGAGGTGGAACGTCCTTGCCCTTCTCCACCTCTTGATATACGCCCGCGCCATTTTTCAGTCACTGAAATAGAAACATTGCGATATGATCCCTATGCTATTTATGCCAAAAAAATCTTAAGGCTCAAACCACTTAAAGAACTTATTCATGATCCTAGCGCTTCAGAACGTGGAACACTTTATCACGCTATTCTTGCGGCTTTTTGTACACAAATGAAAAATCCAAATGATGCAAATGCACTCAACGTACTGCTTTCTATTGGACGTAAAGAATTTGATAAATTCAACTTTCCACCCGATATTGAAGTAATTTGGTGGAATAGTTTTGAAAATCTTGCTCCACGCTTTATTCAATGGGAACAAAGTTTAGGACTGCGAGAGCGATATTCGGAAGTAGTATCACAAAAAATCCCTATAGGAACAACAGGGGTAACCCTTTCAGGACGTGCTGATCGTCTTGATGTTTTGCCAGATAAAACGGTTGAAATTCTAGATTTCAAAACCGGAACGCCTCCTTTATCAAAACAAGTTCGTGAATTATTATTTCCGCAATTGGCTTTAGAAACAGCTTTACTCATACAAGGGGGCTTCCCAGATTTTCAAGATTTTACACCTTCAAATTTATTTTACATTCCCCTTAACAAAAAAGGTGAAATTAAATCCCAATCAATTCTTTTAAAGAAAAAAGACGGAAAAACTTATCTAAGTGCTGTTGATCTTGCTGAAAATGCATGGGAAAATCTTATCGCACTCATAATTTATTATCGAAATCCACAACAAGGCTATCTCTCACATGCTGTCCCCATGTCAAAACGATATGAAGGTGACTACGACCATTTGGCTCGGTTGTGGGAATGGTCAAGTGGTTTTCATAAAGAAGAGTAATCATGACGTTTTTTTCTATTCCTGAAGCCGCTCTTGATGCACAAGCAACAGCAACACATCCCCAAAAAAACGTGTGGGTTTCTGCAAATGCTGGATCTGGAAAAACCCACGTTTTAAGTGAACGTGTTATCCGTTTGCTTTTAAACGGTACGCCTCCAGCACGTATTTTATGCCTTACTTATACAAGAGCTGCTGCTGCTGTTATGCAATCACGAATTTTTCGCACGCTTTCCAGTTGGAATGAGCTCGATGATGCACAGCTGCAAGAAACCTTAACACGGTTTGAAAAAAAAACTGTTAATGCGCAAAAACTAACTTATGCACGGCAACTCTTTGCGCGTGCCCTCGAAACGCCTGGTGGCTTAAAAATCCAAACGATTCATGCTTTTTGTGAATCTCTCTTGCATCAATTTATGTTAGAAGCCAATATTGCAGGGCATTTTGAACTTCCCGATGATATCAGTCGAAAAAAATTACGACAAGAATCTCGTCGTCAACTTTTAGCTCGTCGTGATGTACAACCTGCTTTGCAACAGTTACTTCAAGTTATTAGCGAACATACTTTTAACCAATTGCTCTATGAGGCAGTTGAAAAGCAACATAAATTGTCTGATTTTTTATCTTCTCTTTTATCTGAAAATGGAGAAGAAAAATTGCGCGCGCTTTTTAACTTAGCGCCCAATGAAACAAATCAATATCTTCTGGAACAAATTAAACAAACAGCGCGCCTTCCTCTTTATGCTCTTAAGCATTGTGAAATCAATGGTAATCAAAGCTTTAAGGATATGGTGGCAAAACTTTCCCAATTAGAAAAGGTACATGATGAGACAAATATTCTCAATCTTATTTCTGATGTTTATTTTACAACAAAAGGTGAGCCGCGTAATTTTTCACATTTATCTCATAAAAAATCAGACGAAATTTGGCCTTTTATTCAACAAATGCTTGAAGATAAACAAAACAAGCTTTCTGTTCTTTTAGAAAAATATCAATGCGCAAAGGTTGCCACCCTCAATATGGCTGCTTTTCAGCTCTGTACTATTTATCTCAAAATTTATAAGAATCTAAAAAAGTCCAATGGCTTCTTAGACTTTGATGACCTTATTGAGCGTACACTTCATTTGTTACAGCGCAAAGGTGCAAGCCAATGGGTGCACTATAAACTTGATCAGGGACTTGATCATATTCTACTTGATGAAGCACAAGACACCAACCCTGAGCAATGGCAAATTATTCAACTGTTGGCACAGGAATTTTTTTCAGGGTATAGCCAACGAACAAACATACGGACTCTTTTTGCTGTTGGAGATGAAAAGCAATCTATTTATTCTTTTCAAGGCGCTGCTCCAGAAAATTTTGCTGCAAATGGACGAATTATTCAAAAAAAAGTGCAACAAACAAATCAACAATTTGAAAAAATACAACTGCATTATTCTTTTCGCTCTACAGCAGATGTTCTTAAAAGTGTTGATCTTGTTTTTGAAACACCAGAAAACTATAAAGGGCTTTCGGCAGAAAATACAAAAACGGTGCATGAAGCTATCCGTATTCACAGTCCCGGTGAAGTTGTTATATGGGATGCCATTTCCAAAGAAACGAGTGACTTTCCTCAAGATTGGCATACAACTGTTAATCATTTAGATACACCTGAAGTTCGTTTAGCAGAAAAAATTGCTGAAACGATTGCCGACTGGTTACAAAAAGGCGAAATGCTTCCAGCAAAAGGACGCTTAATACGTGCAAGTGATATTATGATCTTGGTCCGTAAACGTGATCAATTTGTCTCAGCTCTTTCCCGTGCTCTTAAACACCGTAATATTCCCGTAGCAGGGGCTGATCGTTTACAGCTTACCAAACATATTAGTATCCGTGATTTAATGGCGCTTGCGCGTTTTGTTTTGCAGCCACAAGATGATCTTTCTCTTGCTTGTGTTTTAAAAAGCCCACTTTTTGCTCTTAGTGAAGAGGAACTCTATCAGCTTGCCGTACACCGCACCGGCTCTCTTTGGCAAAGTCTGTGCGCGCATATATCATCGCAGGTATCTTTTAAAGATGCTTTTGAAAAGCTAAACCATTATCGCGCTTTAGTGGATAAAATACCAGTTTTTGAATTCTATAGCTATATTCTGAACAATGATAAGGGACGACAAAAAATTCTGTCTCGTTTAGGATCTGAAGCAAATGATGTGCTCGATGCTTTTATGGATTATACGCTCACTATTCAAAAAACAGGATTACCAGGATTACAAGCTTTTTTAGAAACATTAAGTGCAAGCGAACCAGAAATTAAACGTGAATTTGAACAAAGTAATGAAGAAATTCGTATCATGACTGTTCATGCTGCAAAAGGACTAGAGGCTGCTGTTGTGTTTTTAGTCGATCCTGGTAGTGCGATTTGGCATCCTCAGCATGCGCCTCACTTGCTTAAAGTTCCTTTAAACAATGCACAATGGAACGGAAAACAAGCCTTTATTTGGCATCCCAATGAAAAGTTTGATACAAAACTCTCTAAACAAGCAATTTCATATTTAAAAGAGCGTGCAGAAGAAGAATATAGGCGTCTTCTTTATGTAGGAATGACACGCGCTGAAGATCGCTTGTTTATTTGTGGGTATAAAGGTCCGAAAACGCCATCTCATACATGGTTACAACTCGTAAAAAAAGCCCTTGAACCGCATGCCCTTGCTATAAAAGATTCTTCGGAAGATATTGCAGCTTGGCGTTATTGCATTACACCTGCTTCTTCTGCTTCTATAAACTCAAAAGTTCCTTCCGCTGAATGCCAAACCTTACCACCTTTGCCTGCTTTTTTCTCTCATAAAGTACCAGCAGAACCAGTGTTACCAAAACCGTTAAAACCGTCAGTGGCGAGCCTTTCCATTGAAGCTGATACAGAGCTGTCCTCAAGTCCAAAACAGCTTACCACTTCACCTGTTTTAGGAGCCATGAACACAAACAGAGCTTTTTCCATTGAATATGGTAATCTCGTTCACCGATTGTTACAATATTTGCCCGATTGTCCCCCACAAAAACGTCGAGATTATGCTCGAAACTATCTCAATATCAAAGCCTCTCATTGGCATGAGAGTCAAAGAGAAGATGCTCTTTGCCATATTTGGAAAATATTAGATCATGTTTATCTCAAACCCCTTTTCTCTGAGCATTCACGTGCTGAGGTCTCCTTAATGGGTATTGTGAAAATTCGTGGAAAAGAACAAGCAATCTCTGGTCAAATTGACCGTCTCTACATCAAGCAAAACAGCATTATCTTTGCCGATTTTAAAACCGGAACTCCACCAGAAAATGAAGCTGCTATTGCTTCCCATCACTGGTTGCAAATGGCCCTTTACCAAAAATTGTTGCAAGCTATTCATCCCGATAAAGATATCCAGGCTCTGCTTATCTACAGTAAAGAAGCCAAAATTTTTAAACTTCCTCCAGAAAAACTTGAGGCATTTCTTCGTGAAGTTGCCTTATAAGTTACTCTTTTCCTTGCAAAGCATTTTTACATTTTATTTACTTTCATAAAATCGCTCAAACAAACACAACGCACAATCCCTGGTGTAAAAAAGTCCTTTAATAATTTATCTTTGCAATAACTTGATATGAATTGTTATTATACCAATCTATAAAAAGTGAATATAAAAGGATAAATAAATGACGTGTATAAAAGTTGATAAGGACAATTTCGAAAGTGAAGTTCTAACCTCTTCCATCCCTGTTGTGGTTGATTTTTGGGCAGAATGGTGTGGCCCTTGCAAAGTGATTGCTCCAATTTTGGATGAAATTTCAATAGAAATGCAAAATCAAGTTAAAATTGCTAAGGTAAATATTGATGAAAATCCGGAACTGGCTACCCAATACGGAGTACGTTCTATCCCTACATTATTAATGTTTAAAAATGGAAATATTTCATCGAATATGGTTGGCGCTACCTCTAAAGGACGTCTTTCTGAATGGATAAAAGATGGGCTTAGTTAATTCCACATATAATCACTATAAAGGAGAGAAATTTTGTCTCTCCTTTTGACTTTTTTAAAATATTCTTTTTTGCATTATATTATAATGAAAAGACAATAAAAATCAAAATTTTAAATGAATTTAAGAATTCATGCTTTTATGCATGTTTCAATTGACTATTTTTTATAAAAAATTGCTTTGTATGAAGAATATAGGCAATTCTTTCCTTATAGGCGCGTTAAAAATATTAGGTGAATGATAATTTCATAAAGGTATTTCTTCTTAGATAAGACTATTGAAATAGATAGTGTTTTCAACACATAAAAGGAGATTTTAAGCAAAAACTTTGCAAATTACTTTTCTGAAGCTCACAATTTTTAAGCAGAAAGAAACAAGCAATTCACTACAGGTTATATAATGCTCTTCTAAAGGGTTACCACTTCAATTTAAAATTCTCTTATACTATTCTCTAGAATCAAAATTGTAGGTATCAGATTCTCTAAAATAAATTGATGAATTCCTATAAATTAACGGCTGTCCTTTGCAATTTATGTCATTGTTATATGAAAGAGTCAGCATTTCGTTTCATCTTCCATGGTTGGTACCTCCATGAATCCTTCTTTATGTTGTCCATCATCTCAGATTTCATAGGTAGTATTGAGGTATTATCAAATTAAAAAATGATGATGTTCATGTTTTTTTAAAATGTACGAATTGCGAAAGACTGTTGCAAACATTCAATGGAATGTTGCGCTGATCTAACTGTTACATGACGCCCATGTTCTTTATAGTGTAAGGTGACTGCAAAAGTGGCAAGCTCTAAAAGAGCTGTATTTCTTTCTGGCCATTCAACAAGTAAAATATTTTTCTCACGAGCTTCATGAAGCCCTAATTCATCAATTTCTTCTGCCATAGAAAGGCGATAAAGATCAGCATGAATAATTTCAAACTTTGGAAGTTGATAGCTTTGCACAAGAGTAAAAGTAGGGCTTGGAACATCCATAGTGTTATTGTTCGCAAGTGTTTGAATGATTGTACGTGCAATGGTTGACTTTCCAGTTCCAAGATCCCCTTGCAGCGTCACAAGATCTCCTGGCTTTAAAGAAAGAGCTAAATTTTGTGCAAAAAGCTTTGTTGCCTCTTCATTTTCAAGAAAAAAACTAAAATTCATTAAAAGTTCCATGAAATGGATGAAAAATTTTTGTTATCATAAAGGTTAAAATTAAAAAATCTTATCTCCTTTGGAGAGTGGGAAAAAACATTTAACTGTTGTTCCTTTTCCAGAACCGGTAAGAATTTCAACATGTCCACCGTGTAGTTCAACGAAACTTTTTACAAGGGAAAGGCCAAGACCCGCTCCCGCACGCCCACCATGGTGTGAATGGGAAGAAAAACGTTTAAAAATACGATCAAGGATGTCTTCTGGGATGTCAGAGCCCTGATTGTGAACGCTAAAGACAATGTTATCATCTTGTTCATCGACGCAAAATTCAATAGTACTCGCCTCCGTTGCAAAATTAATAGCATTACTCAGTACATTCACAAAAATTTGATGCAAGCGCTTTTCATCAGCAGAAATAGAATTTAAGGAAGGAGAAATTTGTTGTAAAAGCGTAATATGACGTCCATTAAGGCGATCTTCTACACGTGCTACTGCTTGTATCATAGCATCGGCAATGTTAACCGATTTTATGTCCAACTCCATAATGCCTGCATCAAGGGTAGCAAGATCAAGAATATCGTTAACAATATTTAAAAGAGTTCCTGATTCTGAATGAATGTGTTCAAGATATTCTTGTTGACGTTCATTGATAGAGCCGAAAATTTGATCACGTAAAATATCGGAAAATCCAATAATATTGGTGAGAGGTGTGCGTAATTCATAAGAAACATGTTGGACAAATTCATTACGCAAACGATCAGCACTTTCTAATGCTTCATTTTTTTCTTGAAGAGCACGCGCAACATGGACAGTGTCCGTAACATTCACAAAAGTAAGCATCGTTTGTCCATTAGGAAGAGGGACCAGAGTATAGTCAATAATCATATCATTTTTAAGATCTATACGACCTGAAAATGTTTCACGTTTTTCAGCAAAACCGGTAATGAATTTGGTAAATTGATCCCATTCTTGTCCTAAGGTTAAGGCTGAACAATGGCTTTGTAACTGTGTAATATGGGTCCCTTCTACCAGTAAATTATAAGGAAGAGACCACAATTTCGACAAGGCAGGATTCGATAAACGAAGGCGTCCATCAGTACCAAAAACAACCACGCCTTCGGAAAGTTTATCAAGTGTTTCACCTTGTATTTTAATAAGTGTATTATAACGGCGTTCAAGATCAATTTTTTCTGTAAGGTTTTCGTAAAGCCAAGTGACACCTCCTTGTGGATGAGGGTTCGAGATAACACGCACCGTACGCCCATCTGGAAGATTCCAAATTTGTTGGTTCGATTCTGTTTGTCGATAGGCTTTAAAAAGTTCTTCTTTCCATGCGCGCCAATCGGGGTGTGCAGCAATGAGCCCTTTTTCACGTAGACGTTCAAGAAATAATGTATGGCTTGGTTCACTTTCTAAAAAGGAAGTCTCCAACGGCCATAAAATTTTAAAAGCATGATTACAGAATTTTAATTTTTGGTTTGTATCAAAAATAGCTACAGCTGTTGAAATTTGGTCAAGTGTTTCACAATGGCTTTGAAGGACATAACTTAATTCATGAGCAATATTTTCATATGCGCTGTCATCACGCGCAAAAGCTGCCATCCCTTCGGCTGTTGTAATACGTGTGAGATGAAAACGATGTCGTTCTCCATCAATAACTGTGTGAACATGTTCTTGAAAAATTGTTTCTGTTTCATTTGTTTTGCGTTGTGTATTTTCATTGAAAAGATCCCCCACTTCATCACTGCCTTCACGAAAATCTGTCATTTCTCTAAAGGCGCGATTGATAAAACAAACTTTTCCTTCACAATCTTTTATCCATACGGGCTCTTGAATAAGATCAAGAAGATTACGCTGCATTCTCAGTTCAGTAAGAAGGCGGGCGATATCTTTCTGTAAACGAGCATTTTCACTCTGTTGTTTTGAGATATCTTGAAAACGAGCAATAGCGACTGTTCCTGCGATGACTCCTGTAACTTGCAGCAATACATTGTTTGTGGTGGTGATAGAAAGATCAAAAGGGTGACATTTACAACGTAGTTGAGTCAATGCATAATCAAGTTCTCGAAGAGAATTTTCTTCAACCCAGAGCTCAAAACGCTGAAAATCTTTCTGGTCGATTCCTATTTTTTGCAATGCAGAAAGGGCACCAACGACACGGGGTAAGGTTGTTGGATTTTCCCAAATAAGAAGGAATTGCTCGGTTTCTTCCAGAAGCCATTCATAATATTTAAGTTTTTCAGAAAAATTTGCCTGAATTATCTTCAAAGTCTTCTGTGCAGTTTTTTTTGCACGCATAATAACAGCTAGGCACGTGAGAAGTGAAGCACAAGAAATTCCTCCACACAGCGCTAAAAGCAGCCATGGACCATTCGGCAAAGTGAAGAAAAATGGTAAATAACCTTCCAATGACTGAGCAACAGCGCATGTTGGAGAAAAAAAGAAAAAAAGGCAAAATATATACGCATAGATTCGAATCATTTTTTGAGCTTTTTCTTTGGGGTTATAGTCACCAAAGCTGCGCACGATATCTTTCCCTTTTTTAACCCAAGGAAATGTTTAGTAACGGTAATGGTTTGGTTTATAAGGTCCTTGTGGTGTGACTCCAATATAGGCGGCTTGTTCTTCTGATAAAACACTTAATTTTATTCCTAACCGATCAAGATGTAGACGTGCAACTTTTTCATCAAGATGTTTAGGCAAAACAGTGACTTCATTTGTATAGTGTTCTGCACGGGTAAAAAGTTCAATTTGCGCTAAAACTTGATTAGTAAACGAGGCTGACATGACAAAAGAGGGATGCCCAGTCGCATTCCCGAGGTTTAACAAACGCCCTTCAGAGAGCAAAATGATGCGTTTTCCATCGGGAAAGGTGATCATATCAACTTGTGGTTTAATATTTGTCCATGGCAAATTTCTAAGGGCTGCGACTTGGATTTCGTTATCAAAATGACCAATATTTCCAAGAATACACATATCCTTTACTTGTCGCATATGGTCTAAACGAACAACATCTTTATTGCCTGTTGTCGTGATGATAATATCAGCACTGGAAGCAGCATCATCCAAATTAACAACTTCATAGCCATCCATAGCTGCTTGAAGAGCGCAAATAGGATCAATTTCTGTTACTTTAACACGAGCCCCAGCACCAGAAAGAGATGCTGCTGAACCTTTTCCTACGTCACCATAACCACAGACAATGGCAGTTTTACCAGCGATCATCACGTCTGTTCCACGTCGAATACCATCGACCAATGATTCTTTACATCCATATTTATTATCAAACTTTGATTTAGTGACGCTATCATTGACATTAATAGCAGGAAAAGGCAAAAGCCCTTCTTTTTGTAACTGATAAAGACGGTTTACACCTGTTGTGGTTTCTTCGCTTACACCTTTAATTGCTGCGCGCTGTCGTGTAAAAAATCCTGGCGTTGCATCCATACGCTTTTGTATTTGTTTGAAAAAAATTTCTTCTTCTTCTGTTTTTGGATGCGATAGGATATCTTTATTTTGTTCTGCACGACTTCCCATTAAAATATAGTTTGTGGCATCAGCGCCATCATCTAAAATAAGATTGGAAGGATTACCATCTGGCCATTGGAAAATTGCATCTATATAAGTCCAATATTCTTCCAATGTTTCACCCTTAACGGCGAATACAGGAATACCAGTTGCGGCGATAGCTGCTGCTGCATGGTCTTGCGTAGAAAAAATATTGCTAGAGCTCCACCGTATATCGGCGCCAATCGCTTTTAATGTTTCAATTAAAACAGCTGTTTGAATTGTCATGTGCAATGAGCCAGAAATACGCGCTCCGCGCAAAGGTTGATTAGAGGAAAACTCCTTACGACAAGCCATCAAACCAGGCATCTCAGTTTCAGCAATATCAAGTTCTTTACGACCATAAGCGGCAAGTGCAATATCTTTGACAACAAAATCTTGAGCTGCCATTCTTTATTCCTTTAAAATAAGTTTTTCCAAGACGGTAGGAGAAATTAAAAAAAAATGCAAGACAAGAAGAGGACTTCTTTATGTGAAAAAGCTCTTTTAAAATCTCCATAAATTTGTGCAACAAATATGCATTTATGAATCTGAATAATGATGTTACTGATAGAATAAGAGATCTTCATGATAAGTCTTATTATATAAACAAAACTCTATCCTTTTCACGTAACTTTAAAGCTTTTAAAAATCTCCAAAGAGAATACCTTTTAAATAATAAAAATTGTGCATTGCTTCACAGTTTTTATATCGATTTTTTATGGGATAATATCGAAAGTATTATACTCGTATTCTACTCACTTATGCGGTTGTTGAAAAAGGAAGAATTACTTTAATCTCATTATTAAGCTTTCTACCAAAATAATATAATGCAAAGTCATAGGTTATCATATTTATGAATAGGCAATTCAGAATCGGTTCTTTAGGATTCCAATGTTGCATCTGCTCTTGGATAAAGACAGTTTATAAGAAGTGCTTTTCTCCTGTTTTCAACGATTTTTATCAAAATACTATAGGTATACGATTAAACATTTTTTGTGATACTGAATAGAGCATTTAAAACGCAAAAACATTACTCTATTGAGCATTCTGATTTCAGAATCGCTAACAACGAGCTATAAATTATAAATCAAATAATAACTCAGTTTTGGAAAAATTTATTCTAGACGTGTAAGTTTTGGGAAAATTGACCATGTGGACGAAATCGCCAAAGATAACTTGGCAAGAATGCAGCCATTGCTCTGGGGGTAATTCCCGCACCTTCTAGAGTATATCCATTCTCTATAGCCTCTTTAGAAACAATGTTATCCATTTGCAAAAAACGTATCTGATTGGCTGTTACAAGTGTTGGTACAAAAGGCAATTTACCGATAGTTCCCAAAATTCCTCCAATCAATAGACCAGCAGAAAGAGGTATGGATAGGATTGTTTTTTTACGGTGAATAATTTTGAGTATATTTTCAAGAGTATTTTGAAAGGTGATAATCTGGGGACCACCAAGATCATAATTTTTTCCCCAAGCAACCTGTCCATCTAAAGCGCGCGCGATAAACTCAGCAACGTCACCAACATACACGGGTTGCAATTTGCTTTGCCCACCCCCAAAAAGAGGCATAATTGGTAAAAAACGTGACAAATCTGCTAAGGTGTTAAAGAAACAATCCTCTGGTCCAAAGATAACGGATGGACGGATAATAATTGCTTGAGGATGCTTGTTATGAACGATTTGTTCACCCATAAACTTAACACGTGCATAAAGACATGAAGCATTCTCGTTAGCCACAAGTGCTGACATATAGATGAGCGGAATAGCAGCTTGTGCTGTTAATTCAGCAACATTGTAAGCACCATCAATTTGTGTGTTTTTAAAATTCGATTGATTTGCTTGTTTTAAGCTACCAGGTAAAAACACTGCCGCATCAGCTCCAAGCAACGCGCGTGCAACAGAGGCACGATGCTTGATATCCGTTTTAAGCATTTGGGTTTGTCCTACTTCTCCTATTTGGAGCATGTAATAAGCTTTTTGTGGATAACGAACAGCGATACGAACGCGATATCCCCGCTTAGTCAAAGTTTCAACGACATGTCGTCCTACAAAACCAGATCCGCCAAAAACAGTAATAAGTTTAGGATGTTGATAAAGTGCACAATCAAGTTGCATGATTAAAAAGTCTATCTTTCAAAGCTTTAAAATAATCAATTTCTAGCATGGAGGTGTTTTATTGTCACGTAAAATATCGCCCGCAAGATAAAGGGAACCACTAATAAGGACAATTGCCTCTTTATATTCGGCTCTAATCTTATGCAAAGCATCTTGTAGATGTGCTTGTGGAGTAGCAAAGATTCCTGCTTTTTGCGCTGATTCAGCTAATTTTATTGGAGAGATACTGGCATTATTGTTAATTAGCGGTATCGTATATATTTTATCGACAAGGTTCGCTAAGGAACGAAAATAACCGACAGCATCTTTGGTATTGAGCATGCCAGCAATCATAATAATAGGACGATCTGTTTTTTTTCTCCATTGTGTAAGTTCTGCTGCAATAACTTTTCCAGCAGCAGGATTGTGACCACCGTCTAACCATAAATCAATATTAGGAGACAGTTGATCAACCAAATGTCCTTGGATAAGATGTTGCATCCGTGCAGGCCAATAGATATTTTTCAAAGCATCATTTATGGCTTGTTCTGAAAGTTGAAAGCCCGCTTGATAGACTGCTTCAAGAGATGCGCCAGCATTGGCAATTTGGTGGCCTCCAATAAGGTTAGGAAGGGGAAGATCCATGAGACCTTGATTGTTTTGAAAAACCATACGTCCATGTTCTTTATAACTTTGATAATCTTGATCAAATAGAGAATAAGGTGCTTTATTTTTATCGGCAAGGGGTATTAAAGTAGCAAGAGTTTCTTCATAATTTTGCTTCCCGATGACTACTGGAACGTTTGGTTTGATAATTCCCCCCTTTTGAAAAGCGATTTGAGCAATTGTGTTTCCAAGAAAGTTCTCATGATCATAATCGATGGGCATAATAAGCGATACAGCTGGTTTGTTAATGACATTGGTAGCATCAAAACGTCCTCCCAACCCAACTTCTAAAATGACAACATCAGCTGGATGTGTACTAAACAGCATAAAGGCAGCGGCTGTAAAAATTTCAAAAATAGTAATCGGCTCTTGACGATTTACTTTTATAATTTCACGGATTGTCTCAGCCAATTGGTTTTCTGTAACAAGTTGACCACCTCCTTTTTGACCTATCCGGCAGCGTTCATTCCAGTTGACGAGATGAGGTGAGCTATAGACATGAACGCAGTATCCTGCACTTTCTAAAAGAGCACGGCAAATTGCTGAGGCAGATCCTTTGCCATTTGTTCCAGCGATGTGAATAATAGGGGCAAGTTTTAAATGTGGATTACCAAGACGCTCTAAAAGGTGAATAATACGCTCTAAAGAAAGATCAAATTTTTTCGGATAATTTTTTAGTAAATCATCTACCACCTTTTGTATTTGGCTTTGTTGCATAAATTTAAGCTGCTTTTGTTGTAGAAAGCGATGTTTGAGAGTCTGTAGGGGATGGATCGGAAGGGTTAAAAACAGCAGGGCGTTTCATCATCAAACGTAAAAGACGCGCAATCGTTGTTTTCATTTCTAAACGTGAGACAACCATATCAATCATACCATGTTCGAGCAGATATTCACTACTTTGAAAACCTTCTGGTAGGGTTTCGCGTATAGTTTGTTGAATCACGCGTGGACCAGCAAAACCAATCATAGCGCCAGGTTCGGCAATGTGAATATCACCAAGCATGGCGTAAGAAGCAGTAACACCACCGGTGGTTGGATTAGTCAGCACAACAATATAGGGAAGTTTTGCTTCTTTCAACATTTCAATCGCTACAGTTGTACGAGGCATTTGCATCAACGAGAGCGTTCCTTCTTGCATGCGTGCGCCACCAGAAGCAGAAAAAAGAACCAGCGGACGCCTTTCGGCAATGGCAGTATCAAAAGCTTTGATAATAGCTTCTCCTGAAGCCATACCGAGTGATCCACCCATAAAGGCGAAATCTTGAACGGTTGCAATGATTGGTAAGCCTTCAATCGTACCACGTGCACTTAAGATATTATCATCAACACCAAGTTTAGAACGATAATCTTTTAACCGGTCAATATAGCGTTTTTCGTCACGAAATTTTAAAGGATCTGTTACAACTTTTGGATTTTCAAGAGCTGTATAAACACCATCATCAAAAAAATGCATGAGACGATTTTTAGCGCTGATACGCATATGATGGCCAGAATTGGGAGCTACAAATTGATTAGCTTCCAGATCTTTATGGAAGATCATTTCACCACTGGTAGGATCTTTAATCCATAGATTTTCTGGAATTTCACGGCGCCCCAATATAGAGTTAATTTTAGGACGAACATAATTTGTAATCCAGTTCATCTTTATAACCTTCCTTTAAATATTACACATCTTTCGCATGATTTGAAAGAATATGAACCTAAGCAGTCACATTTGCTTTACCGATGGAACAAAGGAGTCTATTTAATACTTTTATCAGTGTACGTATAGCTTGTTTTTTAACTTTTTAATTTTCCAATATCATAACAATCATATCTATGAAGAGTATTCCCTATAACAAATTTCTCATAAGTTTAAGAACTTACATGTTTTTATTTTTTTACTTTGGTATTAAAATTCACTCCTTGCGATGGTTAACAAATCCCTTATTTTTTAATAAAAATGAATATCCAATTAATCACTCGTATCAACGGTTCTGAAGAAAAGAAACCTTATAATATAAGGCGTTAATAAGGCTAAAATAATCCATTTAAAATACTGTATAAGACGACATCATATTAGCGAAACGCTAACATCAGAGCAAGATTTTTTTCAAAAGGTTTTTTTAAAGCGCGTGCTTTTCACAATTAAAATAGAATACGCTCAAAATACCATTATATTACTCATTTACGTGTTTATTTTACACAGATATCTTTCAATAATTTCCAAAACTCTCTTATGAAGAGTATACACTCTCCATGAATGGTATAAAAGACATTATGCTATCCGTTTTTACTGAAATAGAAAGTACAAAGCGACACCATCATATTCTTTTTCAGTTTTCAATACGACGATAATGTTTGCATTAAGAGGATTCATATAAAGATATTTCACGCCTTTTTGAAAGTACTTTTATCCGCACACCACCTCCGTTTATGACATATTAACAAACGATTTCAATTGACCTAATATGAATAGGATTAAAATGAAAAACCCTCATAATATTTAGGTTTTTCACTCATGTTGTGAAACGATAAGTTATCATTATAAATCAATATATTGCTTTAATAAAAGATAAAGCATAAAATTTTATATTATGTTTTCTTTGGCTGGCAAGTTTTATTAACCTTAAAGTCAAGGAACACTATTTTTGTGTAATGCGTGCCATGGTCTTTTGGGAAAGCATTTTGTGTAAATATGTCATAAAGGCAGCTGCAAAAAGCGGTGTTGCTAAATTAAGAATTGGAATCGAAACAAAAAGCGCTATCAATAATCCTGCGCCAAAAACCGTTGTGTAATGAGTATGTAAAAAAGCACGGGCATCTTGTTCTGTTCGAAAACGGTAAGCCGCAAACAAGAAATATTCATGACCGAGCAAATAACCATTAATAAGATAAAAAGCAATTAAATTAATACCTGGTATGAAGAATAAAATAAAAGCAATTCCATTACCAAGAAGGCTTAAAATAACAAATTTAAAGGAAATGATAAGAGAACGCTGAAACGGCAAAGCTTGTCCAATAGGCTCGTTTGGGTAATCCTCTTTTTCAATGATTTCAGCAGCAGAGTCAATGAAAAAACCACCAATCATAGCTGAGATCGGTGCAATCAAAAAAGCCAACAAAAGAGCCAAACCAAGATTAAAAATGATAAGCATGCTAAAACCAATCCATCCCGCCCAACTAGGGAGTCCAGGAAGAAATTGAGCAATCCAGGGCCAAAAGTAAGACACAAAAAGTTGGTGCACACATAACCATAAAATGGTGAGAATGAAAAAAGTAACCCCCAATGCTTTCAGTATCATAATACGATATTGCGAGGTCATAAGACGTTGTAAAGCACGATAAGCAGCAGTAAAAATCATAGATTAATAAACTAAGGAAAGAAGCAAAAAAAACAAGAAATATATTTAAAGTATGTACAGTGTAATTTTTTCTTTCTTTGAATTACAAGATTTTTTTCAAGAACATTATAAAAAACGGTTAAGGTTTCTTTGTTAAAAATAAAGTTTGAATAAATAGAAATTTTGATTTTTAAAAACAAAGAAGAATTTAAAAAGTAGCTGTTGTAGAAGAAATTTTTAGTATTTTTGTACATAGTGTAGATTATTGCGTTTATATGATATATGTAAAAAATTAAGGAATAAGAACTATTTGGGAGAAAAGTTGTTTACTTCTATTTATTCAGTAGAGTTATCTAACTTCGTTTATCTAAGTGCTTAATTGTTTTACACAATTCCTAAAATTCTGTACTTTTCTACTATTTGGCGGCATGCTTTTGCCCCTCGCTTTCAAAAAAATATTGAGTTCAATGGAATAGGGGTAACGTAGTAGCTCCGTAGATATTCTAATTTTGGGCAACAGAATGATTAATATGATAGAAGTGGAAAAAATAAGCTTAGGCGATTGACCGTCCGATCCCATAGAAGAGCAGTTTTTTGAGGAAGCAAAGAAAGGGAGAAACCACGGATGCTTAAAAATGATGAGATTTTGAATTTTAAAAGCTATAAGTGCAATGAAGTAAGCATTCATTGAAGCACTTTTCATACAAGTGGTGCACTGTATCAAATAATTTTTAGATAATAACACCACTAATTTATCGAAGAGAATTGATCATTTTCAACTTGAATAAGAATCCCAAATATAGAAATATTCTTTAATTTCAAAGACTCTATTCAACATCAAAAAATTATTTACGTACACATTATAGGCGAGACCAATGTATGGATACAAAGCTTTCAATAAAGGAATAAAAATGCTTCTCATGAAACATCACAATGTGAGGATATCATGGATAAAATTCTAGTTTTTGTGGTCTTGGTATTCTGGAGAGAGGACACATACATTTAATTTTAAAGACCGATCACTGAGAAAAATAATAAAGGCTTCAGTTTCATAAACTTATAGACAGTGGTGCAGTGAATTTTGTCTACACTCTTTATAAGCGTCAGTGTGAGATATGCTTCAAATTGCATTGAGATGTTATAATATCATTGATTTATACATTATTTTTCATAGCGAATAAGAGCTCAAAATAAAGTTTTCATATTTTCTCATTAGCTGCTCTCATCATGAAACAATCAAAATCATTTATTTGCATATCATAAATATGACCGATATGTGGATAAAAACATTGAAGAAAGAAAATGCTTTTTATAAATTTTATCCATTACAAGAGCTTTGTCAAAATTGATGGTAGCCAAAGTGAATGATAGCTTGTTTTTTTTATAAGCTGGCGAGACAGTGGTGCAATAGATCCTACTTTTATGAAGGCTAGGGTGAGATAGGATTTTTTAAAAAAACATTTCCCAACGCTCATCACACCCATTTCGCAACAGCGTTTGTGAATGGTATATGGGTAAAGCTCTCGTGAATAATATAAAACTTATAGGGCATCACTAACTTTACGCTTAATAAAAAGAGCACGCTGGCACCATCATTCTCAGTGTTTGTCCGAGACAAGCCCTTGGTTCTTGAGACGGTCCATTATAAGCGCTTTTAGTTCTTTCTGAAACGTTTTGTATTCATACAGTTATCCTTGTTTACAACGTGCAAGAAAATGATTTTTATTGATTCAACATGAGAGAGATTGGGAATGAGAGAATCTTATGATATTTGGGATTCTAATTTAATATGAACAATGCGATATTATCATTATAAACCAGAAATATTATATACTAATTGAGATGGATAGACACCTATTGTCAGTTCTATTTTATAAGGTGTTTTAATATCAACGCGTTTGAAGAGTTCTTATTTGCAAAGGGGTATATTTTCCTCATGAGGAGTAGGTGTTTTGGGGGCAAAAAATGATACAATCACGTTTGCTAATTTTTGCGCTACGTGTTGTTTACTCATATGGGGCCATTGTTCAACTTTTTTTCTACTTACGAGATAAACTTGATTTGTATCAGCGCCCATGACACTTGTACCATCTAGTTGAAGAGAAATATCATTAGCAAGAATGAAATCAGCTCCTTTTTCAACACATTTTTTTTGTGCATTGGCAATGATATCACATGTTTCAGCAGCAAAACCAATGACCAATGAGGGGCGGTTTGGAGCGTGTCCAATCGTTGCTAAAATGTCAGGATTTTCAACCATATGAAGGGATGGTGGTATTTTATGAGCATTCTTTTTAATTTTGTGTAAAGACTGCGTTTGACTGCGCCAGTCACAAACAGCGGCAACAAAGATAGCACCATCAGCAGGCAATGCGGTTTGAACGGCTTGTAACATCTGTTGTGCTGTTTCAACATGAATGGTTTTTACTTCTTGTGGGTCTGCGAGATTAACAGGTCCACAAATAAGTGTTACTTTTGCACCCAAATGTGCAAGAGCGGTTGCGATGGCATGACCTTGTTTACCTGAAGACCGATTAGCAATATAACGCACTGGATCAATTGGTTCATGGGTAGAGCCAGAGGTAACGATGAAATGGCGGTCAGAGAGAGGTTTTTCATGCACATTCAAAAGATTCTCTATGGTAGCGACAATAGTTAAAGGTTCGCTCATGCGTCCATATCCCATCTCGTCACGTTCAGCCATATTTCCGATTTCTGGTCCGATGATATGAACGCCATCTGCGCGCAATTGTGCAACATTGCGAATAGTGGCTGGATGCGTCCACATGGACGGATTCATAGCGGGTGCAATCAAGAGTGGACAGCGTGCCGCTAAAAGAATGCAATTAGCCAGATCATCTCCTATGCCATTGGCTATTTTTGCAATACGGTTGGCTGTAGCAGGAGCTAAAATAATCAGGTCAGCATCACGTGCTAATCGGATATGTCCGATATCGTGTTCTTCTTCGCGTGAAAATAAATCAGTATATACAGTACCACCGCTTAAAGCTTCAGCGACTAAAGGCGTAATAAATTTTTGCGCTGCTTTTGTCATCACAACTTTTAAATGTGCTCCACGTTCTTGTAAACGGCGAATCAAATCAAGTGCTTTATAGGATGCAATACTTCCACCAATAATAAGAAGGAGAGATTTTGATTTCAATGATTGCATTTCAACAGCGCTAGCATGAAGGGGTTGTGTGGTGAGAAGAGAGGGATTGCTTAAAAGGCGCCGGACTTCTTCTTCCATAGAAATACCATTTTGCGCGGCGCGTATGCGCAAAGCTTCTTTGGTTTCAGGAGACAGGTTACGAATGGTAATACTGGCCATAAAATACCTCCAAGAAATAAAATGATTGCAATGATTTCATTGTTGATATTTTTAGCATATTAAGGAGATTAGAAAAGATGAAAAAAGTAAAAAGTAAGACAAGCGCAACAAAGTGCAATGATGAAAAGACTATAACGACCATAACGGTTTCTGTGACTTTGTTCTACAGCAAGTTGTTTGAGGGTAGCATGAGAAAGATTAAAACCTGTTTTTCTCATTTGATTAAAATCTTCTTCTATTTGTTGGAAATTTTGAACCAATTGTGGTGTTTTGCGTGCCAGCGAAAGGAGAGCTTGTGCTCCTTCACTAAAGTCTTTTGCAACGCCTACGGGTCCTAAATTTTTACTAATCCATTCTTTGACAATGGGTTCAGAAGCTTTCCACATATTAAAAGTGGGGTCTAATGTGCGGGCAACACCTTCCACGACAACCATCGTTTTTTGCAGCAATAAAAGTTCAGGTCGCGTTTGCATGTCAAATAATTCAGTGACTTCAAACAATAAAGTGAGCAATTTAGCCATGGAAATGCTTTGTGCTGATTGTCCGTGAATTGGTTCGCCAATAGCGCGGTTGGCTTGCGCAAAGCTTTCAATATTATGGTGTGAAGGAACATAGCCTGCCTCAAAATGGGCACGTGCAACTCGATGGTAATCGCGGGTAATAAAGCCGTAAAGAATTTCAGCAAGGAAATGCTTTTCTTTTTTTCCAAGCCGTCCTGTAATACCTAGATCAACAGCGACAATACATCCTTTTTCATCTACAAATAAATTACCAGGATGCATATCGGCGTGAAAAAAACCATCACGCAGTGTATGACGAAGAAAAGATTGAATAAGCGTAATAGCAAGCGCCTTCAAATCAAATCCTGCTTCTTTGAGTTTGGAAGTTTCGGATATTCTTATACCATCAATCCATTCCATTGTAAGAACATTACGTCCTGTCCGTTCCCAGTCAATACGTGGAACCCGAAAGCCTGTATCATGTTGAATATTTTCAGCCATTTCAGATATAGCTGCTGCTTCTAAGCGTAAATCCATTTCAAGTCGTGTTATTTGTGCTAAAGTATCCACCACACAAACAGGACGAAGCCTTCGAGAGGCAGGGATATAGCGCTCTTGCAAATGAGCAATGAGATAGAATCCTCTAAGATCTTTAGAAAAACGTGCTCTGATATTGGGACGAATAACTTTTACAGCACATTTTTTCTTATGGCCAGTTTCATCACTGTATTCAGCTGGATGAACTTGAGCAATAGAAGCGGCGGCAATGGGGGGATAAAAATTTACGAATAAATCATCAATAGAGCGACCAAGAGAACTTTCAATTTGAGCAATAGCGGCGGTGCAAGAAAATGTTTGGACACGATCTTGTAGTTGTGACAAATCTTCCGCAATATCACGGCCGACAATATCAGGCCTTGTTGCAAGAAATTGACCAAGTTTTATGTAAGAGGGTCCAAGCTTATTAATGGCATATGAAATATTTTCAGATCGCTGTTTCTTTTTTGTTTTGCGTCGTGCTAATGCACTCGCTATACGATGACATAGCGCTGGAAATCCTTGAAGATCATCATGAGGAAGAGCACTTAAAACACCTTCACGTGTTAAAACCCATCCTGCACGCATCAATTGAAAGTAAGGGGAAATTTGCACCATTTTTAAATTTTCCAACCTGAATGCAGCGCTGCAATCGCACCGGTGAGATTGCGGTACGATACCCGCGAAAACCCCGCATGCTTGATCATATGGGAAAAATCATCTTGCTTAGGAAATTTGCGGATAGATTCAACCAAATAACGATAAGCATCGCCATCATTTGCGATAAATTGACCCAGCTTAGGGATAGCATGGAAAGACCAAAGATCATAAATTTTATCGAGCCAAGGCATCTCGACATTTGAAAATTCTAAACATAAGAAACGTCCACCGGGCTTTAAAACACGAAAAGCTTCTCTAAGAGCTTGATCAATATGAGGAACATTGCGAATTCCAAAAGCAATCGTGTAAGCGTCAAAGCTTCGATCTTCAAAAGGTAGATTTTCTGCATTGGCTTCAACAAAATCAATCAGAGGGGCAAGACCATTTTTTTGTGCGCGTTTTTTGCCAACGCTGAGCATTGAGCCATTAATATCAAGCACCGTAGCATGGGCTTTTTGGCGTGAAGCATTAAGAATACGAAAAGCAATATCACCTGTACCGCCAGCGACATCAAGAACTTTCCAATGAGAAAGTGCTGGTGGGGAAAGCCAAGCAATCATGGAATTTTTCCACACACGGTGTAGCCCTAAGGATAAGATATCATTCATCTTGTCATAATTTTCAGCAACAGAATGAAACACACCATCCACCATGAATTGTTTTTGTGTTTCATCTACTCTTGTAAAACCAAAAGAGTGCTCCATGCCACCCTTGGTTCCTACACGTTCTGTTTCAATTGCCATGTATATGATCTTCCTTATTTTTCTTTTATCGTAAATGAAATAGAGAGGGAATGTTCAACTACGAAAAAACAACGTATAAAACTACGACGTTTACACAGCCAAAAACAGAAGAGTACCTTTAGATATCAAGATTGGCAACGCTTAAGGCATTGTCTTGAATAAAAATACGTCTAGGTTCAACTTCATCACCCATGAGACGAGAAAAGAGTGAATCTGCATCGGTTGCATCATTAATTTTTACTTGTAAAAGAGAACGTGCATTGGGATCAAGCGTTGTTTCCCAAAGTTGTTCAGCATTCATTTCCCCAAGACCTTTATAACGTTGAAGAGTAACACCTTTTTTACCGTTTGTAAAAATGCTCTCTAAAAGGCTCATAGGACCAAAAATACGCTCTGTTTTATCTTTGCGACGTAAAAGAACAGGAGGATGATATATGTCGATAAAATTTTGGGAAATGCGATCAATTTGGCGTGCGTCAGTTGAATTTATAAGTCCCACATCAAGCGTAACAACATCTTTAACACCACGCAAAATACGCTCAAAACATAAACTTCCATCTGCTGTATATTGTCCACTCCAACCTTGTTCCATATCATCAGCAATCAGATTAAGGCGGTGTGCTGTAGTATCTGCTATTTTTTGCGCTTTTTCTTGTGTTGCAAAGACTTCAAGATTAAAAGCGCCAGCAATTGCTGCTTGTTCAACAATATTACGGTCATAACGGGTATGAAGACCATTTAAAAGTTGACGTAATATACGAGCATCTTTAGCGAGTTGATACAAATCAGCCCCTGCACGAACTTCTCCCGTTGAAAGCTCAAGCGTTGTTTCTTCTAATCCAGTATCGATCAAGAATTCTTCAAACGCTGCTTCATTTTTAATATATTGGGAAGATTTTCCACGCGACACTTTATAAAGAGGAGGCTGAGCAATATAAAGATGTCCACGTTCAATCAACTCGGGCATTTGTCTAAAAAAGAAAGTGAGCAGCAGAGTACGAATATGGGCTCCATCAACGTCCGCATCTGTCATGATAATAATCTTATGATAACGTAATTTATCCGGTGAAAATTCATCTTTACCGATAGACGTTCCAAGAGCTGTAATAAGTGTTCCAATCATATCAGATGAGAGCATGCGGTCGAAACGTGCTCGTTCAACATTGAGGATTTTTCCACGAAGGGGTAAAATTGCTTGATTTTGACGTGAGCGCCCACTTTTTGCTGAACCGCCAGCCGAATCCCCCTCGACAATAAAGATTTCTGATTTTGCGGGATCTCGTTCTTGGCAATCGGCAAGCTTTCCTGGTAGAGAAGTGATATCAAGCGCCCCTTTTCGTCTTGTGAGTTCACGTGCTTTGCGTGCTGCTTCACGTGCTGTTGCAGCTTCTACCACTTTACTAATGAGAAGTTTTGCTTCATGAGGATGTTCTTCCAGCCATATTGAAAGACCTTCATTGACCAAACTTTCAACAATAGGGCGCACTTCAGAAGAGACTAACTTATCCTTTGTTTGTGAAGAAAATTTTGGATCAGGAACTTTGACAGAAAGAATAGCTGTTAATCCTTCACGGCAGTCATCACCGGTTAAGTTCACTTTTTCTTTTTTAGCAATACCTGAAGATTCAGCATAGCCATTAATTTGGCGTGTAAGGGCACTTCTAAAACCTATCAAATGCGTTCCACCGTCACGCTGAGGGATATTATTGGTAAAACACAAGACCTTCTCATGATAGGAATCATTCCACCACAGGGCAACATCAACGCTCATACCATCCTTTTCACTTGCAATATAAATAGGAGTATCAAGCAGAGCTTTTTTTGATTGGTCAATATATTTCACAAACTCTATTAATCCACCTTCATAATGCAATTCAACGGATTTAATATCAGCATGACGCTCGTCAACAAGAAGAATATAAACCCCAGAATTTAGAAAGGCTAATTCCCGTAAGCGGCGCTCCAAAATTTCAAAATCAAACTCAACCATAGTAAAGGTTTCAGAGCTTGGTAAAAATCTAATTTCTGTTCCACTTTCTTGATCGCAATCGCCAACAACTTTTAATGGAGCATCAGCTACCCCGTGGGTAAATGATATTTCATGAATTTTACCATTGCGTTTGATTTGCAATTTAAGCCAAACGGATAATGCATTCACAACAGAGACGCCAACACCGTGTAATCCGCCTGAAACTTTATAAGAGTTTTGATCAAACTTTCCGCCGGCATGAAGCTGTGTCATAATAACTTCAGCTGCAGAAATACCTTCTGTTGGATGGATATCTGTCGGAATTCCACGTCCATTATCACGAACAGAACAAGAACCATCAGCATGGAGTGTGACGTTTACAAGAGTTGCATGACCGGCTAAAGCTTCATCGATAGCATTGTCTACAACTTCATAGACCATATGATGTAACCCCGATCCATCATCAGTATCACCGATATACATACCAGGACGTTTGCGTACAGCATCAAGACCTTTGAGAACTTTGATAGAAGCGGCATCATAGTTATTGCTTTGTGCTGGTGAGGTTATTTCATCACTCATAAGTTAGTCCATTCCTGTGTTCAATTTACAATATTTTATCCGCTTTTTTTAAAGCTCAATGTTCTGATCAGTTATTTATGGAATAACCACATTAAATATTTACCGTATATCAGATCTAGATTCAATATCTGTCGATATATAATGGAGAGAATGATAAAATGATAGTGTACTGTTATGCTGTAAAACACTAGGGCGGTGATATAAGGCGAATAAACACTTATGACTTATACAAAAAGCTGTTTCATAAACGATGCTATTTACTTTGTTTATTTTTGCATATACGTTCTGTTTCAGAATTAGTTATGCATTTTGTGTTACACTAATAAAGGTCTCACTTGTTTTATCCATAAATCAATTTTTCAATCCTAATTCTACCATATATTTAAAACAAAGGTTGCGAGCTCTCTAAGCAGTTCAAACTTTTGTATGTTAGATTGAGGCGAAAATATTATGTATATTGGTTTGTGTCATCTTTAAAATGTGAAAAAAGCTTTATTTGAGGAAAATATAAATGCGTAAATGTAAAAACATGTTTCCACGATCATCTTTATATTCAACTTTACAATTTAAAAAAAACGTCTTACGGTGATGTTTTTGAATAAGGAGGGTAATGACGCATTATCTTACGCTTTTGTTTCTTGTATTCTCGTGAGGTTGCATCGCTCATTCAAAACAAAACGCCATTGTACTGTTTATTCACGCACTTTTTTAAGGAGCATCTCTCAATGTTCCCAAACTCATTTTACAACGATATTTGAATAGTATAACGCAAAATACCCTGTGAATACTACAAGATTTATGTCCCCCATCTTTCCCATCGTGACAATAAAGTGCAAATCAGAATCATCATTTTATTTTTCAGCTCTTAAATGTTGGTGCAACCTTAATGTTGAGAAAACCCTCGGCATTTGAGGGGTGTTTTTACTCTTTTCTTCAATAGTATCTATATACTTCCCAGGTTGTGATACGCAAGGAAATGGTCTTAATATTTTAAGGTACGCGGGATATTTTGATAAAATAAAGTGTACCACTAAAGTATATACAGCTTATTTCTTATATTAAAAAATTAAATCGCTTTTCTCTAAAATTACTTTTTATATATTCATTTTGGAAAATTAACATCAGAAATCTAAGCATTTTCAATGGTTTCAAAAATAGCAAGAATTTTATTTATTAAACGCCAGATATTTTGGTGAAGTGCGTTAGATAATAGTTAAGAAGTGTTGCATCTTAGTTTTGAAAAATGGGGGAGAGATTTTGAAAATAAAAAAATCTATATATGTGAAACATCTTCAATTGCGTTTACAGTACTTTTTATTCAATAATCCATACAATATTTTTATTCGTATTTTATTTGTAGCAGGGGGGATTCTATTTTCCTCTTACGCAGAAGCTGAAAGGCTGCCTTCTTTTTTTGATTCGCATGAACATTTGGTACAACCTGATACAACGGATATCTTTCGTTTGCGTTTTGTAACAAGTTTTGATTTTCCTCCTTTTAATTTTATTGATCAATCGGGGTATCTTGCAGGTTATAATATCGATTTATTGCGCGCTATTTGCTCAAAATTAAAATTAGAGAAGCTTTGTGAAATAGAAGTGATTCCTTGGAAAGAGCTTGTAGAACATGTTAAAAATGGTGGTGCAGAAGTCATTATTGCGGGTTTAAAAGAAACAAGTAAAACCCAGCAAGATCTTGTTTTTACAAAGTCATATTTGCGCTTTCCAGCGCGATTTGTTGCTTCTCGACGTTTAAATCTCGATGAGCCAATAAGCGATCAATTGATACATTTAACCAGTGGTGTTTTGTCTAAAAGTGTTCACGAAAAACTCTTTCAACATTATTTTCCTAAAGCCAAATGGCAAGGGTTTAAAAAGAGAGAAGAGCTCTATAAAGCATTACAAGAGCGTAAAATTGACCTTATTTTTGATGATGGATTTGCTTTATCATTATGGTTCAAAAAACAAAAATCTGTTGATTGCTGCCATTTTGTTGGGGGGGCATATATGGCGCCACAGTTATTGGGGCAAGGAATGCAGCTTGCTGTTGCAAAAAAGAATGAAAAATTGGTTGATATACTCAATTATGCGCTGAAATCTCTAGAAGAGGATGGTAAACTTACAGAACTTTATTTGCGTTATTTTCCAATAAGTTTTTATTGATGAGTAGTTTTTTAATTAAGGGCTGTTAATCTTTCTGCGCCTAGTCGATAGGAAATAGCTTCTGCGAGATGATAGCGTGAAAGAGTATCTGATCCGTCAAGATCAGCAATTGTGCGTGCAACTTTGAGAATGCGATGATAAGCGCGTGCAGAGAGGTGCATTTTTTCACTCACATCTCGTAAGAGTATGGTCGCACTTTTATCAGGAATGGCAATCTGTTCTATAATTTTGGCAGGGCAATCGCCATTGGTACGAATATGATCAAACCCCATTGTTGAAAAACGTTTAGCTTGAATGGTACGGCACCGTGCGACGCGTTTGGCAACGTCACAGCTTTTTTCTGATTGTTCTGGTTGCATAAGGTCCATAGCCGTCAAAGCAGGGACATCAATCCGTAAATCAATTCGGTCAAGCAGAGGACCAGAAATACGGGACTGATAATCGATTTGACAGCGTATCCCTTTAGGGCAAACATGGTCTTTTTCGCCTGCCATACCACAACGGCAAGGATTCATTGCGGCAATAAGTTGGAAGCGAGCAGGATAGCTAATATGGTGATTAGCGCGGGCGATAACTGACACCCCACTTTCTAAAGGTTGACGAAGAGAATCAAGAACCTGTGGAGAAAATTCAGGCAATTCATCAAGGAATAACACACCATTATGAGCAAGGGAGATCTCTCCTGGTCGTCCTTTAAGCCCTCCACCAATCATTGCGGCCATGGAAGCAGAATGATGTGGGGAACGAAAGGGGCAATGAAGTGAAATGGTATTATGAACCGTTTCTCCTGTAATAGAAGCAATCAGAGAGACATCTAAAAGCTCACGGCTATCAAGAGGTGGCAAAATGGAAGGTAAGCGTTGCGCTAGCATAGATTTTCCAGCACCAGGGGGACCTACAAACAAAAGGTTATGGCGTCCAGCAGCACAAACTTCTAAGGCACGTTTGGCTGTTTTTTGTCCTTTGATTTCGCAAAGATCTGGAAGTCCAGTTTCGATAGTATATTGGCGCGGTTGTGGACGTTTTTGAATTTGGGTTCCTTTGAAATGGTTGACTATAGTGAGCAGAGTCTCTGGGGCAAGAATATTTATTTCTGCATTTGCCCATGCTGCTTCAGGTCCACATTGGAAGGGACAAATCAGTCCTTTATCGAGTGATAAAGCTGTCATGGCAGCTGGTAAAACACCATTAACAGCGGTAAGTGAACCATCCAGTGATAATTCTCCTAAAATGATATAGTCTTGAGCTACTTCGGGAGGGAGGATTCCCATAGCAAGCATTAAGCCTACAGCGATTGGCAAATCATAATGCGATCCCTCTTTAGGCAAATCAGCTGGTGCAAGATTAATCGTAATTCGTTTAGTAGGCATAGAAAGTCCACAAGCGTGGAGGGCTGCTTGTACACGTTCACGGCTTTCTGCAACTGCCTTATCAGCTAATCCAACAATAGCCATTCCTATTTTACCAGACGAAATCATAACCTGTACATCGACAGGTACTGCTTCTAGACCGCGAAAAGCAACAGTTGTAATACGTGCGATCATTTATTTATTTTCCCCCTTTAGACTTGGTAGAGACAATCATATCTATTTATAAAAATCAAGAAGCATCTCTATAGCTTTTTTTATAGAGAGAACTATATACGTGGGCAGTTTTTTAGCATTCCCATGGAAAGTCATTTGTACAAATTTAACCATGATGATATGGGACGCAATAAAACATTTATAATAAGCTAAATAAATATGTTAAGAAAAAAAGAATGAGGCTGTTCGTGTTATACAACAGTGCAGAATTTTATGAAAATATAAGGGGAGGATAACGTTATGTATCGCAGAGTGTTATTTGATGTGATAAAACGTGTAAAATGTGCAAAGTAATTATATTTACCTTTCTTATTTTTATATTATTTAAAGCGTAGTAGATGCAAAGTGTATTATAAGGTATCTGATTTTATGGTATACCAGACAAGAATTTTGTTAAAATCAGGGACTGTGCGCTGTGTATTTATAGGCTTGTGTTTTGCTTTTTCTTTTCCACAGCCACTTGCTGCATTTGATTTTTTCGGCATCCCTCTTTTTGGTCAAAAGAAAACAAATTCTTCTTCACATTATGCCAAAAGTACAGAGAAATTTTATAAAGTTGATGTTGTTGCACCGCCAGGTGCACCATTAGAAGGTATAAAAATAGTTAAATCTGTTTCTTCTCTTGTTGCTGATAAAGAGAAAGCATCCGCCAGTTCTTCTGGTTTGCTCGCCAAGGCGCGTTCAGATTATCGAGCAATTCTTTCTGCTCTTTATGCTGATGGACGCTATGGTGGTGTTATTAGTATTAAAATTAATGGCTTAGAAGTCGCTGATTTAAGTCCGGTAACTCAACTTCCAGCACGGTCTAATATTGTTATTACAATTAATGCTGGTCCACAATATGTTTTTAGTATTGCAAATATTGATAAAGTAGCTCCGTTTGAAAAACGTAAAGCGCATAAAATGCCCACAATTGAAGAATTGGGCTATAAAGTTGGGGCTATTGCTAAATCTGAAACCATTTTGAAAGCAGAAAAATGGGCGATAGAAGGATGGCGGCAACAAGGTTATGCTAAAGCTAAAATTATGAAGAGTGAGGTCGTGGCTGACCATGCTGCGTTGCGTGTTGAAGGACGGATTGTTGTTGCTCCTGGACAAAAGGCTTATTATGGTCCTTTAAGTGTGCGTAATATAAGTAAGAAACCACGTGTAGATTCAGCTTATATCGCGTGGATGACCGGATTGAAACCAGGGCAGATATACGATTCTGATGCGTTAGCTAAGGCAAATGAACGTCTTGCGCGCCTTGGTGTTTTTCGTGCTATCAATATACGTGAGGCTGATACTATTAATCTAGATGGTAGTTTACCGCTTGCACTTGTTGTACAAGAACGTAAACCGCGTCGTTTTGGTGTAGGCGGTAGCTATTCAACTTTAGACGGTGCTGGTTTTGAGACTTATTGGATGCATAACAATCTTTTTGGTCATGCAGAGACTCTTAAAATTGAAACAAAAATAAGTGGTGTTGGTAGCAATAAAAAGCAATCATATAATTTTAAAAATTTTGATTATCTTTTCGGTGGCACATTTATAAAGCCCGGTGTACTCACGCCAGATACAGATTTCAGGTCAGAATTAAAAATACAACAAGATGTTTTAGAAAATTATACGACAAAAGCCATCAAAGGAAAATTAGGTATTACGCATATTTTTAATGGTAATCTATCGGGACAGGCTGCTGTAGAAGTTTCAAATGGTTATTCACGCGATATCTATTTTGGGAGCCGTAATTTTACAACAATCGGTTTCCCTAGCGGTTTGATTTACGATAGTCGTAATAATAAGTTTAATGCAACAAAAGGTTTATATGGTGAAGTTTTCATTGAGCCTTTTTATGAGATGCGTTTTAGCAACTTTGTTGCAAAAGTAACAGCAGAAGGTCGTTCTTATTGGGCGTTGGATGAAGGGGATCGTTTTGTTGTTGCTGCGCGGGCAAAGCTTGGTACAATTCTTGGGAATGATACAGCACAAGTACCCGCAAATACGCTTTTTTTTGCTGGTGGTGGGGGCTCTGTTCGTGGTTATGCTTACCGTAATATTGGTATCAAAACAGAAAATGATGGGGTTGTTGGTGGACGGGCGCTTATTGAGGGGTCAGCAGAATTGCGTGTTTCTTTAAATGATAAAATAGGGTTTGTCAGTTTTCTTGATGGAGGTTTAGTAGGGGAAAAGACGAATTTTGATTTTTCTCAAAAAATTAAATGGGGAGCCGGTATAGGAGGTCGTTATATGACGGGTCTTGGTCCTTTACGCGTTGATTTAGCCTTTCCTTTAAAGAGAGAGAAGGGTGACCCTCGCATTGGTTTTTATGTGGGTATAGGGCAAGCATTTTAATGAAAAAAGGTGTACGTTTATCAGCTTTCTTCTTTGTATTTTTGTTTTTTTGGGTGGGTGGTTTTGTTTTTGCGCAAAGAGGAGACATTCTTCCCTCTAGCGAAATGAAAACAGATGATCGCTCATGGTTTGTTTCTTTAATTGAACGAAAGCTTTCAGCACCTAATCGTCAAGTTCGTTTACACAATATGCAAGGGACACTGTCTTCTCAAACATCAATTGATACTATTACTGTCAGTGATAAAAAAGGGGTTTGGCTTAAAATTACCAATGCTAAAATGGATTGGAATCGTCTAGCGTTGCTGAGAGGGCGGATGGATATTAACCAGCTTTCGGCAGAACAGGTTACATTTTTACGCAAACCGCAAGGCAATTCTTCTTTTGTTTCTTCCCTTGAGACGGGTAAGTTCTCTTTACCAAAATTGCCGCTTGCTCTTTCTATCAATACGCTTACAGCTCAACATGTGACATTTGAACAGAATCTTTTTGGTTTTTCTGCTGATATGTCCTTAAAAGGCAATTTCACCTTGGCTGGTGGTAATTTTGATGTCGATATAGCGGCGCATCGTTTAGATGCACCGGGTTCTTTTTCTGTTCTCACCAAGATATCTGATAGTAATCGTACAGCTCAAATTGATATTTCTGCTAACGAACCACAAAACGGTATTTTGGCGAATATTTTTAACATTGAACAACGTCCAGCATTAAGTCTCGTCGTGAAAGGTGATGGTACTTTTGATGATTTGGTTATCAAACTTTCTTTAGAGTCCGATCATCATTCTATTTTAGATGGTAATGTTATTCTTGCAAGTGTTCCAGAAGGACAGAGTTTTTCTACGAAATTAGAGGGAACACTGAGCCCTTTAATACCTGTTCAATATCGTAATCTCTTCGAATCTGATATAACATTAAAAGCAAAGGCAAGAAGAACAAAAGAAGGTGTGACACACCTTGATCAGATGGTTATTCAGAACAAAGCAATGAATGTTATAGCCAATGCTGAAATAACCGCCGATGGATTCTTGCGACGGCTTTTTGTTGATGGCAAAATGGCTCTTGATAACGAAAAGGAGTCTGTTCATTTACCTATATCAGAAGTGCCAAAACATGCGAATACTCTTGCTTTGAACATTGACTATGGTCGCGAAGGTCAACAATCTTGGAATGGGCGGTTGGTTGTAAATCATTTAAGCAATAAAAATATTTATATTCGCGATGCAATTTTTGATATGGGAGGAGTAAGCGAAAATCTTGATAATGCAGCTTCTCGTCATGTTGGTGTTCAGGTTAAAGGGACGCTTCAAGGGGTTAAAAAGATTAAGGGAGCGTTAGTAGAAAATTTAAGCCAAGCGGTTCATGTGCATTTAGATACGGATATTGTTTCGAACAAACCAATTTTGATTCATGATCTGAGTGTTACGGCTCAGGGTTTTTCTTCTTGGTTAAAAGGGACAATGGAGAATTTTGTTTTTAAAGGCGATCTCGGTTTAAAAGCTCAAACATTAACTCCTTTGGAAGTGTTCAGTAAACAATCACTTTCTGGTAGTGCAGATATTAAAGCCAAAGGAACGATCAATTTATTGAGTGGCATTTTTGATCTCCAATTATCAGGAATGGCTGACGATATGAAAATAGGCGTGCAGTCTTTTGATCGTTTATTCAAAGGAAATACTACTCTTTCAGGTGGCGCTGCTCGAAATACGAAGGGCTTCACTTTACGTCATTTTAATTTGAAAAATCAATATACAAACATAAAGGCTAATGGTTATTTTTCAGATGAAAGCGCTAAAATGGATCTATCTGCTCAAATATCTGATTTGTCCAAATTAGACTCAAAGATAAGTGGTGCACTTACAATTCAAAGTACGGCGAGAGGGCGCAATAGCCATATAAAACTAAATACACGTGCCCATATTTCTGAAGCATTAATTGTAGGGAAGAAACTTCAAAACACAACATTTAACATAGATGCATTTGTAGATAATACAGCACCAGTTACTGCTTTAACGGGGGTGGTAAAGGGTGAAGGAATTTTTGCTAAGAAACCTTTGCATTTATCGGCCTCTTTTGAAGATTCTCATAAAATTCGAAAACTTGAAAATATTGATATTAGAGGGGGAAGTGCAAAAATAACGGGTGATCTTTCTCAACAACTTGGCGGTTTTTTGAAAGGAGCGCTGCATATTGATGCCGATGATATTTCCGTACTTTCAGCGTTATTTTTGCAGGATGGTAGTGGAAAAGTAAAAGGAGATTTTATTTTTGATGAACAAAATGGCAGACAAAAAACCAATGTGAAGGCGCATGTTAACCATTTGAATTTTTCCAAGAATAAAATAAAAAAATTGGCAATAGATGCTGACATATTCGATCCTTTTGGCATGACTCAGTTTGAAGGAGTTATCAATGCAGAACATATTCAAACACCTTTGGTAATGGTCAATCGTTTAAATGCTCACGCCGATAGGAATAATGGACAAACGGTTTTTACTGTCCAAGCGATGTTGCATGATACTCTCAATGCAAGGCTTTCTGGTCGTTTAATGGTTGAGAAACTTCCAGAAAGTATAAAACGAGAAGTGCAAATTGAAGCTGTGGACTTAAAACAACACACTTTTCATGCAACATTGCCGAAGCCATCTATAATTTCTTTTGATAAAGATGGAATGACAATCAATGAATTAGGAATTGCAATAAATGGGGGCAACATCATCTTAGCAGGAAATATTCAAGATACCCTGAATTTACAACTTACAATGAATGCCCTTCCTGCTACTTTAGTTAATTTGTGGAAATCCGATCTTGGAGCAGCAGGGAGTGTAACAGGGCAGGTTATGATTCGTGGTCATTTAAAAAAAACTGATATAACTTACGATATAAAAGGTGAGGGACTGACAACCGTTGCTTTTCAAGATAAAAAAATTATGCCTTTTTCTTTTTCTGCTACGGGAAACACTGTAGATCAAAATCTTACTTTGAATGCAAATTTAACAGGAGAAGGAGTACAAGCACAAGCTCAGGGGCGTGTATCTCTAGAGAAAAATGCGCTTGATCTTCATATTAATTTGCAAAATTTATCTGCACGTTTGGCGAATGGTTTTATTGCAGGACAAGCGCTTGATGGGACAGTAATAGGTAAAGTTGATATTGATGGAACAATGAAGGATCCATCTGCTCATTTTGAGCTTTCTAGTCAAAATTTAACCGCTATGACGCATAAAGGACCGATGTCAATCAATATAAATGCTCGTGGTTCTTATAAAAAATCGACATTTCATATTGAAAATATGATAGCTACTGGAGATAAAGGATTAGATCTTTCCATCCATGGGCCTTTATCTCTTAATGGTTCAGAGGCAAAATTAAACGTTAAAGGGATAATGCCTCTTGATTTTGTTAATCTCTTATTAGCTAAGCGTGGTGCACATATAACGGGTACAGCAAGAATTGATACAGCTCTTAATGGGTCATTATCAAAGCCACAATTGATAGGAAATATTTCTATAGGCGACGGTAGCTTTTTTGATTCACAAACAAATGTAGGATTGAATAATATAACGATTGAAGGCAAATTGAAAGGTGATCATATCCTTATAGAAAAAGCTTCAGCTTCTTCGTTTGAGGGGGGAGGAATTTCTGCTTCAGGTCGTATCTCTAATGGTCTAGAGACAGATTTGATATTTCATCTTGATAATGCCAATTATAATGATGGTTCTATGATTCTGGCAACATTATCAGGTGAGATGACAATGACAGGTCATTTTTTAAATAGTCTTGTTCTTGGTGGTGATATCATCGTTGAAAAAGCTGAAGTTTTTGTTCCTGATCATTTTAAAAGTGCCAAGTTTCTTGATGTTAGAAATAAGAATTTAACTAAATCGATTCAAACAACACTTGAACGTGCTGATGTTAAGAACACGAACAAAAGCAAAAGCCGTATAGTTACACAAGAATCTTCATCTGTCGTGCTATCAAATATGCGTATTACAGCACGCAATCAATTTTTTGTACGCGGAAAAGGCTTAGATGCTGAACTGGGAGGACGCATTAATCTAGCAGGTCCATTGAATGATGTGCATCCAGTTGGTGAATTTAGAATGATTCGTGGACGTTTTGATATCCTGTCGCAACGTCTTAATTTTGATCAAGGACAAGCGAGTTTTAGTGGTAATCTTAATCCTACGGTTTATTTTGTAACCAACAATAACAGTGGTGATATTCGCGTCACTGTAACTGTAAGTGGGACGGTTGATAATCTTGATATTAATTTTTCATCACAACCAAATTTGCCTCAGGATGAGATTTTGGCGCGTTTGATTTTTAATCGCTCTCTTAATGAATTATCACCATTTCAGATTGCTCAACTTGCAGCAGCAGCGGCTGATCTTGCAGGTAGTTCTAATACATCTTTGTTGAATACTTTACGAACTAAAATTGGACTTGATGATCTTGATGTTATCGTTAATGAGAAGGGGAATACAGGCTTACGTATTGGACGCTACATACACAATAATATTTATTTGGGCTTTGAAGCAGGGTCTGATGGAACGACGAAAGGGACAATTAATTTAGATATTTCGCGTCATCTCAAAGCTAAAGGTGCCATAGGAAATGAACAAAATTCTAGTATAGGTCTCTTTTATGAAAGAGATTATTAAAGATTGAATTTAAAAAAACAATTTCTTCGTTTTTTGTCTCTCATTTCTAAATCTGAGGAAGAAGAGATAGACTAGAAATCCTATAAAAGAAGAAGCTTTTTGTTGAGGCGTGAAGAGATATATCTGAAATATTCGATTTTTTGTTTATGCTATTCTCTAAAGGGAAAAAATCTTCACGAAAGATAGTATGTTATTTTGCTGCTATATATTTATTTTAGAGAAATACCTTACCTTGTTTTCAAGCCCATATCGTGCTGTTGCCTAAAGAATGGAGTGTGTGCAATATATTGATTTATAAAGATAATTTATTGTTATTCAACTTGAATTAGAACTTTGAATATTATATGATTCTCTCATTACTAATCTCTTTCGTATTGAATCAATCAAAACCATTCGGCTTGCATGCTACAAGCGGAGAATTCTGTGTGGATAAAACTATTAAGAAATGACTAAAAATGCCTCTTATGAATCATCTCGAGAACTAAGAGCTGTCGCAACATTAGGGACTGGCAGAATAGTGTGAATGGTGCCGGCTTGTTACTCCATAAGCGTAAAGATAGGGCAGCTTAATGGATTTATCATTATACAATTCACGGACGTTATCGCGAAATGGGCTTGGGGAAGACTTTGAGAGAGATTTCTTTAAAACAAGCACGTGAATTTGCAACACAATGGCATTCTGTTTTTATGTGAAGGACATGATTCCATTAAAGAACGTGATAAACAAAAGCGTTAAGCGGAGAATTCATAAGACATCGATTTTATTGTCAAACGCATTTAAAGCAATATTTTTTAATAATAAAAATTACCTATTATTTTAGATTTTTGTTTATTGTGTCTTGAATGAGATCACTTTTCTTATAACGAATAGCTCCGCGAACAGAATACTCCAAAATATAACATTATTGTATTGCAAGTTTATGTACTTGTTTTAAAGCAACATTTCTCAGTGTGCGCTTGAGTCTATTTCATAAGATTGCTTGTGAAATGGTATAAAGTACCTCTTATGAATGGTATAAAATCCACACTACCGTTATTAATAAAGGTATAAGTATTTACTAAAGCTATAAGCCGGCATTATCATTCTATTTTTCAGCTTCTCATGTTGCTGACAATCTTTTCACTTGAAAGTGTAGAGGTATTTTTATTGCTTATCTTAAGAGTTTTTATGCATATACCAATATCTCTTATGACGTACAACAAGCGCTTTTGATTGATTCATCATAAATATAAAGAAAATTTGCAATAAGCAAATTACATCTTATCTTTTGTTTAAGATGTAAAATAACAAATTATGATTATAAATCAAAGTATTAAAATGTATATTAAAAGATATTTTTGTAAAAATATTTATCAGAGTTATATGTCGTATTTTTCTATTTTAGCGGTTAAAAGAAAGAGGAATGTCATTTTGCTTTTCATCTGTTTTTTTGCATATTGAAATTATAGCCTTATATAAGCACTAACGTTGTGCATTTATAAACTCTTCAAGCAGTTAAAGTATTGGAGGAATATCATTTTAGTTTCTAAATGTAGAAAAAACAGCAAAGCTTGCTTTAAAGCAAGCTACAACAGTAAAAAAGTTTTATAATAAAACCTCTCTTATTTTTTCAATGTTTTTCTTTTAAACGGAGTGTATCTATAATTTGCAACACAATTTATAATTGTTAGCTTATTCTGTTGTACCATAAAAGACCGACATTTGAGGTGTGGTGATATAAGGTATGTAAGCCTTTTTGACACAGTATTCTGAAAGCACGTGGTGAATATTTAGGGTAAGCCTTGTATAAGTGAATCACATAAGTTGTTATCAAGTGGAATGAGCTCAATAAAAATCTAGATTGTTTACAGATCAGATTGGGTAGAGTCTTTGTCCTTTAAAAGTTGTGTGGAGAAAAAAATTATCAGTGCAGGGATAAACACGGATAAAGGTTGTATTGATCCAGATTCATTATCATCCGCGATAATTTTTTCAAACCTTGATGCTCTCTCTTTCAGGATTCACAACACTTATGAATGTTTCAACACTTATTTGAGGAAGGGAAGGGGTTTTTGAAATTTCATGGTTAAAGTCAATTGCATTCAACAAAATAGCGAGTAAAGTTTTCATTTAAATCCAAGAAGTTTATTTTCAATAAACCATAAATTCTTCGCAAACTTTGATTAAAGTAATGCTTTTTCTTGGTAACAAGTCTTTTTTATAAATGGAGCATTACCTTCTATCCATTTTTTATTTCAAATTTTATTTAAGGATCTAGAAATTAGGAGGTATGTTTTTTGAACTGGATATTATGAAGTTTTTTATAAAACCCATGTTCTTTTGCTAGCAATTCTTTTTGAGTACCTTGTTCAATTAGTTGTCCATTTTGTATGACCACAATTTTATGAGCACGAGCAATCGTTGAAAGGCGATGAGCAATAATGATCGTTGTGCGTCCTTTAGTAAGGTGATGAATAGCTTCATTAATTTGTGCTTCGGTGTGTGAATCGAGCGCACTCGTTGCTTCATCAAGAATCAGAATTTCACTATCGTGAATCATTGCTCTAGCGATAGCGAGTCGTTGTTTTTGCCCCCCTGAAAGATTACAGCCATTATCACCTATCTGTGTATCATAACCATTTGGCAAACTCATAATAAAGTCATGAGCATTTGCTGCTTTTGCTGCTTCGATAATTTCGTCATCACTAGCTCCTTCTTTTCCAAGTCCGATATTATATTTAACAGTTCCTTGAAAGAGAAAAGTATCCTGTCCTACATAGGCCATCAGGTTTCTCAGAGAGCGAAATGTTGTGTAGCGAATGTCTTGATCATTAATCAATATGCGTCCTTTTGTGGGGTCATAGAGGCGCATAATAAGGTTGATAAGGGTTGATTTTCCCGAACCGGATGGTCCCACCAATGCTGTCATTTTTCCGGCTTCTATTTCTAGGTTGATGTCTTTCAATATCATTTTGTTATTAGTGTATGCAAAAGAAACATGTTCGAAACGAATAGTTCCTTGCGTTTTATTCAGATCTTTAGCTTCTTTATGTTCTACAACTGTAAGGGGACAATCGAGTATTTCAAACATCGTACGGATATTGACCAAGCCAGATTCAATTTTAACACGTACATTTGCTAGTCTTTTTGCGGGTTCATAAGCTAAAAGTAAAGCAACAATAAAGGACATAAATTCACCTTGAACACCTGCGCGTTGGGTTGCAAGATAACCGGAAAAACAAATAATACCTGCAATGGCAACACCCGTGAGTGTTTCCATAATTGGATTGGTAATAGCTTCGAGTGTTGCAATACTGTTTGTTTGTTTTTCAACATCACAAATGGCTTTGTCCATCCGTTTTTTCATGACTTCTTCTAGTGAAAAGGCCTTGATGATTCGAATACCAACAGCCGTTTCCTGTACGATTTTGATAATTTCACCAAGTGAAAGGAGCTCTTTTTCCATCAAGCTGCGAACGCGTTTTAAAGCCATTCGAACGCCTAAAAAAGCTAGTGGTCCTACGATTAAAGTAATGGAGATTAACACAAAGTTTTGAATGAACATGACAAGCAACAGACCACTAACGGAAAGCAAATCACGTACAAAAGTTGTGATAATAGTATCAATTATATTACGTACGGCTGTCGCATTATGAGTTACACGAACAAGAAGATCAGATGAAGTGTTATTATGATAAAAAGAGACTCCTTGTTCCATAAGTCGTGCAAAAATTTTACGCTGTTGTTCAGCAATGATACTATTGCCTGCTTTGTTTAGAAAGTAAGTTTGGAAAAAAGTTGCAACTCCTTTGAGAATAAAGATAAAAGCAATGAAGCTAGAAATCAAAACAATCATAGGAAAATTTTGTGCATCAATAATCTGATTAACAACATCCCGCATAATCCATGCACTGGTTGCTGTGGTACAAGAAATGATGATCATTGAGAAGATAGCCGCACTATACCAACGCATATGTTTACGAAAATTTTCTCGCAAAAGGCGGATAATAAGATGTTTGTCAAAAGAGGAAATTTGTTTTTTAGCCATGAAGAGCTTCTATATTCTCTCATTATTTTATGCAAGATTGAAACACTCTTAATTAAGAAGCCCCTTAATCTTTTTTACAAAAATAGCTTTTTCTTTCAAGGTTCATCACATCAATTTCACGATGGTGAGAGTGAAGAATGTAGTGCAAAGTTTCTGTGAAAGGTATAACGAAAATTCGTTGTTCATCATTATTTTTAGTTTTCAATAAAAGGTACCGGCAAGTTTCACTATTGTATTTACCAATTTCCATATTGTGATAGTCTTTGGCACTTGAAATAGTTCACAAAAAACATTTCTGCTTTTTTGATAATTTTTATGTATCATCTCCATTTGTGATGTGTAAGCAAACAATTTTGCCGCATTGCATGATACAGAGAGCTTGAAATAAGAAGACCTTACGATGTTTGAGTTTTCTCATTTAATATGCAAAATAATGAATTCTTCTTATAAATCGATCAAGCATTATTAAACTCTTAAAAGGATTTATACACATTTATAAAACCTTAAAAGCACCACAAAAACTCTATGTGGTGCTTCTAAATAATACTATACACATCATTTTGATGAATTGCATGCGAATATTATTCCAATGCAAAACTATTTAGGTGCTATCACCATCATCATTTGCCGGCCTTCAAGCTTTGGCTCCAATTCGATTTTAGCAATTTCACTTGTATCTTCTTTCACACGCTGAAGAAGCTTTAATCCAAGATCTTGGTGAGCCATCTCACGACCACGAAAACGCAAAGTAATCTTTACTTTATCACCATGATCAATAAAGCGATGAACAGCCTTGAGTTTGACTCCATAATCATGGACATCAACATTTGGGCGCATCTTAATCTCTTTGATTTCGATGACTTTTTGCTTCTTACGTGTTTCAGCAGCTTTTTTTTGGGTTTGATATTTTAATTTTCCCAAATCGATGATTTTACATACAGGTGGCTCCGCATTTGGTACAATTTCAACCAAATCAAGTCCCGCATCTGCAGCCATAGCAAGAGCTTCTTGTATCGAAACAACTCCCTGATGTTGTCCCTCATCATTGATAAGCTGAACATGAGGTACCCGAATATCCTGATTTGAACGTGGTCCGTCTTTTTGGGTAGGTGTCATTTTAAACGGTTTACGAATGGTTTATGCTCCTTAAATTTTGATTCAACTACAGTTAATTTAATATACAATTATGTACCTAAAAACAACTATAATTCGTGTTATTTTCATTATTTGATTTATTACTTTTTGGAATGATTTAGATTATAAAAGTTTTTCTCTTAATTTAAAGAAATTGTTTTATGGAGGATAAAGAATCATGGATCAAAATATTCCTTGTCAGTTTTTTTCATTTGAGAACACCGCACTTGCAGTACGCTATCGCAAGGGGCGCCAATCTCCAGGTTTGGTTTGGCTTCCTGGCTATCAATCCGATATGTTAGGAAGTAAGGCAACGTTAGTTGATCAGTTTGCTCAGAAGAATGATTTGTCTTGTTTACGTTTTGATTATTCTGGACATGGAGAATCTGAAGGTGATTTTTTTCAAGGAACAATTTCGCGTTGGGTTAAGGAAAGTTTAGCGACTTTTGAAACCTATTGTGAGGGTCCACAAATTTTGATTGGTTCCTCTATGGGTGGGTGGATTGCGCTAAGGCTTGCTATGATGCTAGCACAGAAAAATAAGAAGCTTGCTGGCATGGTATTGATTGCTCCAGCACCTGATTTTACACAAACATTGGTGGAACCAAAATTAGGCCCAGAAGAATGGAAGATTTTGGAGGAGAAAGGCTATATTGAACGACCTGCAGTTGATGATACAGAGCCAATGCCCTTTACAAAAACATTGATTGAAGATGGGCGCGAAAATTGTGTTATGAAAGGATGCATTGATGTTGGGTGTCCAGTCCATATTCTACAAGGGATGGAAGATGAAGATATTCCCTATCAGCATACATTGACTTTACTTGATCATTTACCTCTCCATGATGTAACATTGACACTTGTTCGTGATGCAGATCATCGCTTTTCTCGTCCACAAGATTTAGATTGCCTTGAAACAGTATTGAGATCTTTTATTAATCAGATTAATGCAAAGTAAGGGGTACATTTATTGATGAAGATAAAAATATATGAGCATTTCTAAACAGCATTTTATTTTTTCTGAGCGCTCTGTACCTGTACGGGTGCGGGAAAATAAGTATGCGCGCCGTCTTACCTTACGTATTGATGCCAGAAGTCAGGAGATTTGTGTAACAACACCACCAGCAATAAATCTCTATGCGGTTGAAAATTTTATTGAAAAGCATCGATCTTGGATTGAGGCACGTCTTGCTCATGTACAAATCTCTCATAAAAATGCTTATCTCAAAGAGGGGGCGACAATTCCCTTATTGGGTGTTTCTCATACCATAAAACATAGAGAGGGACGTGGAGTAACAGAAATCATTACAGCAGATGCGGAGCAAGGGCCTGAAATTATTGTTTATGGTCAATTAGAATATCTTCCAAGACGCATTGCTGACGTTTTAAAAAAACAAGCGGCGCTTATTATAACGCCTTTGGTGGCACATTATGCTCATCAGGTAGAGCGTAAAGTCAAATCCATTTGTTATAAAGATACGAGAAGTCGTTGGGGCTCTTGTTCAATAGATAAGCGTCTTTCTTTTTCTTGGCGCCTTATTATGGCGCCAAAAGAAGTTGTGGAATATGTTGTTGCCCATGAAGTTGCTCATCTTGTTGAAATGAATCATGGGCCAAGATTTTGGGCTCTTTGTGAAGAGCTATGTCCTGATAGTAAAACATATCGTGCTTGGTTGAAAGAAAATGCTCCTAGACTGCATGCAATTAATTTTGATTCATATAATTTAGAGGCGTAAAAAACTTTCAAATGAAGGCAATATTTAACGGAACTTTTTGTTGAGTGTTTTGTTGTGTGTGTGCTTGCTCATGTATAATGAGGAAGCCATTGAAGCTCTCAGCACGATTGTTCTCCCCTGCTTGGTTTGCTGAGTGTCTTCAATGTTTTTACTTTATCTTTTTTGTAATTCAGCGTAATAACCCTAAGTTCCGATGACTTATAAAAAATGGGAAGGTTTTTTATGTCTGTTCTTACAGATCCACTTCAGCTATTACAGGCACTTATTCGTTGTCCTTCTGTTACACCTCATGAAGCAGGGGCGTTATCAACTTTGGAACAATTTTTGAAAAAAATGGGATTTCATGTCGAGCGCCCTATTTTTACGGATAAAAATACAGACAATGTTGAAAATCTTTATGCAAAAATGGGAAGTGAAGGACCCCATCTTATGTTTGCGGGTCATACGGATGTCGTACCGCCAGGTGCATTGGAAGATTGGACTTATCCACCTTTTGAAGCTGTCATAGATCAAGGAAAATTATATGGGCGGGGTGCTGTTGATATGAAGGGTGGAATCGCTTGTTTTATTGCGGCTCTAGCGCGAGTTTTTGAGAAACGACCCATTAAAGGAAGGGTAAGCCTTTTAATTACTGGTGATGAAGAGGGGCCTGCTGTTAATGGTACGGTAAAACTTCTCAAATGGGCAGAAAAAAAAGGTGAAAAATGGACTGCGGCTCTTGTGGGGGAACCAACAAGCGTAAAGACTGTTGGTGATATTATCAAAATTGGTCGCCGCGGATCGATTTCTGGTATTATTACCGTGAAGGGTTGCCAAGGTCATGTTGCTTTTCCAGAGCGGGCTGCTAATCCCTTGCCTTTGGCAAGTAAGCTTATTCAAGCATTGACACAAACTGCTTTAGATAAAGGGACAGAGAATTTTCAACCTAGTAATCTAGAGCTAACAAGCATCGATACCGGTAATTTAACAGTCAATATTATCCCAGCGCAGACAACAGTTCGTTTTAATATACGCTACAATGATCTTTGGACAAAAGAAACACTGGTGGAGGAAATTGAAAAGCGTCTTGCTTTGGTGCAATCAAAAAACAATGGTAACCAATATCCCTCTTATCAGCTTGAATGGATTCCAAGTTTAGGGGATGTTTTTTTAACCAAAAATGATAAACTTATTCAAACTTTATCCAATGCTATTAAAAGTGTAACAGGGAATATACCAGAATGTTCCACTTCAGGTGGTAGTTCGGATGCGCGATTTATTAAGGATTATTGCCCAGTGGTTGAATTCGGCTTACCAGGGCAAACGATGCATATGGTAGATGAGTGTGTGTCCCTTGATGCAGTGGAAACGCTTACTACTATTTATGAGCGTTTTATTATTGATTTTTTTTCATAAAGAAAAGATTGCTGGTTCAAAAATACTTTTATCTTGTTGTGCCATAAGATATTACCATTTAAGGTATGGTGATACGAGTTCCGTAAAACTTAATATATTAAGTGGTTTTAGAGTAAGTGATGAATATTCTTAAGTTGGGATTCTTGTCTGTAGAATCTTTAGTTAATTGAATTACATAATTGGAAAGCCAAAAGAGGACTGCTTGAAGAAGCAGAACTATTTAGACCATATTAGATTGAAAATATTCGTTCTTTAAGGTGTAGAAAGGCAGTGCAATCATATATGGAAAACAATGAATATTATATCATCATTGTGTAGTGACAGGTTGAAGCCATGAAGACACACAAAAACATGTTGCTATTGTAAAAAGTTTGTACAACATAAATGCGCTCATTCACAGCTCATGTTTTAATATGGTTTCTGAGCTCTCACAAAAGGTACCTCTTATTTCAATTAGACTCTCTTAGAATAAAGACTATAGGAAAAGCGCTTTAAGTTTATTTTATTTCATATATTTTGCTCTGCTTTTTTTGTCCCCAAGAACTTCCGTTGCAATATCATTACGAGATAGAAGGTGAGCTTATTTAATCAGCTTTAATATTGGTTATGATAAAGGTACACAGAAATTCTTTTGTAGCATCACGTTGACTTCTTTAGCCAAGGATTGTCCTAGTATTATTCTCAATTTTTTAATAAAATAACCTTAAAGGACGCGTATAGATACTCATAAGCATGTACGCATACAAGTGAAATTATATGGGATTAATGTCATTTCGCTCGCTAACAAAGCAATCTCGATTCATATTTGGTATATTTGCCATTTGAGTGCATTATTTGTGTAATAAAGCTCATGATGTTGCTGTTATCTATAAATCAACACCAATCATACAGCCGCGTATCTCAAATAAATATTGGTTCAGTATTTTTTGCGACAACAGCTTTTATATGCCAGAATAGGATAAAAGTATTGTGTATATCTATTTTTTATAATCTCTGAAACAGACATACAACCACAACCTGATTGAGGGAAAATATAAAAGGTATAAAGGTGAAAATCAGCGTGCTTTTTTACTCTCCTTTTTTATTCGGCTTTACGGTTTTCAAAAGTAACTAGAGTAATATCTTTTTAAATAATCAGAGACTGATGCATGGCTTCATGCTTATTTCTCTGGTTCTTTAAATGGTGCCACGATTTCATAAAGAACAATACATTATCGTATTATGCATTCACATACTTGTTTTAAAGAAATTTTCTCAATGTTTATCACATTTATGCCACTACGGTGCTTATGAATAGTGTAGTATAAAATTTTCCGTGAAGCGTATAAAGTCTACAGTGCCTCCTCATCTTTATGTTTATGAAAAATAAAGTTAGAGCACCATACATTTTCTAGCTCAAAATATTGCAATAGCTTTTAGCATTTAAGAGTGTTCATCAGAGGCCTTTTTACTCCTTTTTATAGTTTTTATCCACATGCTTCTCCCTTTTTAAGGTGTAAGCAAATGGCGGTAACTAGCTTGCTATAAATAGTTTTGAAATGAGAGAATCTCACGATATTCTAATCTCACCTTTGCTGTGAAAAATGATAATTATGATTAAAATAAGTATGTTGTTATAAAAACTTTAGTTTGCGAGTTGGCTGATGATGTGATCAAGAACAATACGTCCTTTGGTTGTTGCTTTTAAGCGTTGGTTATCCACCATTTCTATCAATTCTTGGTGTTGTAAATCGATCAGTTTTTCCATTGGAATGCGTTTAGGGCTTAAGGTTTCATAGCGTATAAGTTCTAAGCCTTCGCAAAGGCGTAATCCCATAAGGAGCATTTCATTTGCCTGTTGTTCAGTGGTTAAATGTTCTGTTTCAATACAGCCATGTCCTGTTGTTTCTACCAAATTAAGCCACTGTTCGGGATGCTTTTCATTTATTGTGACATAACGTTCGCGGTTTTCAAGGTGTGATGACAATGTTTTTGAACAGAAATAGGAATGATTCGGTGTATGCTCAATGAAACGTCCATGTGCTCCTGGACCAAAGCCTGCATATTGGTGATAACGCCAATAAAGAAGATTGTGTGCTGATTCGGCACCGGGCATTGCATGGTTTGAGATTTCATAGGCAGGAAGTCCATTTAGTGCCGTTATTTCTTGAGTAAGATGATACAGATCTGTTGCTAGCTCTGATGGGGGAAGGATAAGTCTTCCTGCATCATGAAGCCGTTTAAAGGCAGTTCCTTCTTCGATTGTCAATTGATAAAGAGAAAGATGGTCCGCTGCTAAATCAATTGCTTGTACAAGTTCAGATTTCCATTGTTCAAGGGTTTGTTCGGGACGGGCATAAATGAGATCAAAGGATAAACGTGGAAAAATTTTCCGTGCTAAAGTAATGGCGCAAAGAGCTTGTTCCACATTATGGAGTCGGCCAAGTTTGCGCAATGCTTTATCATTGAGCGCTTGTATTCCTAGAGATAAGCGATTAACACCTGCCGCACGGTATCCACGAAAGCGCTCTGCTTCCACACTGGATGGATTGGCTTCTAATGTAATTTCAACTTTATCATCGACTACCCATTTTTTTGCAAGTGCTTGCAATAGGGCATCGACAGTCTGTGGCTCCATAAGAGAAGGGGTTCCTCCACCAATAAAAATACTTGTAATATGGCGTGGGCCTATTTTGTGGTATTGCGTTTCTATTTCGCGCTTAAAGGCGGTGACAAAACGTGGTTGATCAACACCATGGATGCGAACATGCGAATTAAAGTCACAATAAGGACATTTAGCTGCACAAAAGGGCCAATGAATGTAAATGCCGAAAGGTTCATTCATGAGAATGCTAAAAGGTTTTCTGCCAAAAGTTTGAAAGCACGTGCGCGATGCGAAAGAGGGAGAAGATCATTACGTTTCCAGTTGTGTTTTTGCTCTGTTGACATTTCTCCAAAGGTATTTTCATATCCATCGGGTAAAAAAATAGGATCAAAACCAAAGCCTTTGTCTCCCCGTGGAGGCCAAATGAACGTTCCTTCAACGCATCCGCGGAAGTAATCTGCATGAGCATCAGGCCATGCAATGCAAATGATGGATATAAAACGGCATTTCCGTTGACTTTTTTCTCGTGCTCCGACTTTTTGGAGTTCATTTTCTATTTTTTTCATAGCTTTTGGAAAATTACGTGTACCATCGGCTTGAATTGCCCAATCAGCGGTATAAACGCCTGGCGCACCCTCCAATGCATCTACCTCTAAGCCTGAATCATCAGAGAGTGCAGGAAGTCCTGTTTTTTTTGCTGCTGAAAAAGCTTTAATATAAGCATTTTCTTCAAATGTTTTTCCCGTTTCTTTTGGTTCTGGCAAGCCCAGTTCTTTTGCCGATTGTATTATTAAACCGAAAGGCGTAATTAAAGTAGTGATTTCATGCAATTTTCCGGTGTTATGTGTAGCAATGACAAGTTTTTTATCTGCTATGCTTCTCATATAGATTTCTCCAAAAATGAAAGGGGAATTATTTTTGTGCTAAAAACCGGTTTAAATGCTCATACACACACATTCTGCTTGATTTTACATGATATGATTATTTTACACGTTTTATGATATTTTATTCCAATAAAAATTTTTATCTTGCACGAAGATAATCTTGCAAAGATAAGAAAGACATGTCTTTTTTATGATAGCATTTTATGGTAAATTTCCAATTTTCTGCTTGCTCTAAAGGGTGAAATTTTCTATTTACAGCGGTTTTTAATCAATCTAGATTTTCTTGACAAGTCCCTACAGCAGACCACTTTACAGATCAACTCTTAATCTTAAATATTTCTCACACACTCTAACAAAAAATATTTCCCGCGTAATTTATCAAGCATCACTCTGAAAGGTAGCATTTTACAGCTCAATAGGATAATATGTTTTTATACTACTTTAGACTATTTGACCAAACCTTGGCAAAACTTATATAAGAGATGAGGATTTTAGAAGTAGTGAAACAATTGTGATGAAGCACAAAACTATTGATAATGAACTAAAATATCTTGATGAACGTTCGCGTGATATTTTTCGCCATATTGTTGAAGCTTATCTTAATGATGGTGAACCTGTAGGATCACGTAATCTTTCGCGGCTTTTACAACAGACATTATCGCCTGCGACGATTCGCAATGTGATGAGTGATCTTGAACATCTCGGTTTGATTTATGCACCACATGTTTCTGCGGGTCGAATGCCAACACAATCAGGTTTACGCTTTTTTGTTGATGCATTTATGGAAGCGGGTGATTTGCCAAACGAAGAGCGAGAAAATATTGAAATGCAAGTCAAAGAGGCTGGTCATGCACAATCGGTTGAACATTTTCTTGTTCAAGCAAGCCGAGTTCTTTCAGATCTTTCACGTGGGGCAGGGCTTGTTTTAGCAACAAAACAAGAAGGAACATTGAAACATATTGAATTTGTGCGCCTTGATAGGGAGCACGCTCTTGCCGTTTTGGTGACTCAACAAGGTGAAGTTGAAAATCGTATTGTTCATTTACCAGAAGGGGTTACTCATGCACAATTGACGGAAGCAATGAATTTTCTCAATGCCCATATCCAAGGGCGTACATTGAGTGAAGCTAAAGGGGAAATTGCCCGCTTATGCGCAGAAACACGGGCTGCACTTGATGATTTATCGCATCATCTTGTTGAAACGGGATTAGCTCTTTGGGGAGGAGAAGGTGCTGATCATAAAATACACCTCATTGTTCGCGGGCGTAGCAATTTACTTGAAGATGTGAAAGCAGAAGAAGATTTAGAACGATTACGCCATTTGTTTGATGATCTTGAAACGCGTGAGAGTATGGCACAGCTTCTCGATTTAACGGATGAAGGTTCTGGGGTTAGAATTTTTATTGGTTCAGAAAATAAGTTATTTTCACTTTCTGGTTCTTCTTTAGTTGTAGCACCTTATCGTGATTCACAACAAAGAGTCATTGGTGCTTTAGGTGTTATTGGTCCTACACGGCTTAATTATGCAAGGATCGTGCCCATGGTTGATTATACAGCTCAACTTGTGTCACAGTTATTGCGTTAAAACGATGCAAGTAAGTATTTGTACTATAAAAGCTCATTGTATTATATACATCGATACCCCTTGATTTTTGTCTGTAGAATTTCGATATCGAGAATAACGAATCTTATGAAGGAATAAAATTTTTATGTCTGATGAAAAAAACAAATTTACTGACGCTTCATTTGAAAATTGTGATTTAAAAAATCCAGCTGATCGTAATACACTTAAACAGGCAGCCGATGAATTTTTAAAAACACATAAAACAGAGGAACACGAAGTCGTTGAAACTGAAAGCAATGAGATTAGTGATCTTTTAGCCTCTTTGCAGGATGAAAATAAAGAATTGAAAGATCAACTTTTACGTCTTGTTGCAGATATGGAAAATCTTCGACGCCGTACTATGCGAGATGTGGCGGATGCAAAGGCTTATTCCATTGCTAATTTTGCACGGGATATGTTATCGGTTTCTGACAATCTCAATCGTGCTTTGGAAGCTATTCCAGAAGGTGCACGGGAGAGTGATGCTGGTTTGAAATCATTGGCAGAAGGCGTTGAAATGACTGAACGTGCCATGATGGCAGCATTAGAACGTCATGGGGTGCAAAAAATTCATCCAGAGGGGCAAAAATTTGATCCTCACTTTCATCAAGCGATGTTTGAAATTCCCAATGCTGATGTTCCAGATAATACTGTTCAACAAGTGGTTCAGGCAGGTTATATTATCGGGGAAAGGGTGCTGCGTCCAGCTATAGTGGGTGTAGCTAAAGGAGGAGCAAAAGAAGCTTCTGTTGAAGCTGATTCGGATTAAAACACATCAATAATAAATCTCTAACATAAAATGCAGTATTCCCTGCAATCACACATATATGAAGTCTTTTCTTAAAGGGGTTTTAAAGGGTGTTATAAACACCCTTTTATCTTTGAAGCGCCCAACTTCCTTTTACAATATAGGGAGCCTTATTTAAGGGAGAGGCCGATAACAATAAAACAAAATGATCAACCTCAAAAGGAGGAACAAAAAAATCATCTTGAAAAGATAGATAATAAGAAAGATCTTTAAGATTAATATCAAATATTCGTGCAAGAGTGATATGCGGAATAAATAGTCTTTTATCAGGCTTTAACTCTAATTTATTCCGGATATATTGCGTCTTTTCATGTAAAAGAATAAGCTTTTCACAAGGTTCAATGCGAACCACAAGAGAATGAGGAGCATTTTCTGAACCAAAAACTTCAAAACCTTTTATCTGTAGCGTAAAAGAAGGAAGTTCTATAGTGTTAAAGGTATGCATAATTTCATCTGCTAAGGAGCTTTCAACTTCGCCAAAAAAAGATAAGGTGACATGAAAATTTTGCGGGTTGATCCATTGCGCTTTTGGTAAGCCATTTTGCAATGATACGAGGGCTTTTGTTGTTTGTTGAGGAATCTGAAGAGCACTAAATAGACGACCCATGATATTATCTCCTTATAATGAAAGATGCTATCTCAAGCGCAATATAGATAATAAGGGCGGGGCACGTATCACAGAAAACAAGGCAATAGTATAGAAAAAGAATGTCTAAAAAATGCTTACTATAATTATGAGCGTACAAAGCTTATTCGTTTTAAGAAATGGTTATGACATTGATAAGAATTGCGTTTTCAGGATCTGTATCACAATGATGTGCAATGGAAGATTACTTGTGTATTATAAAGGCTACAAAGTTAGCAGAAAATAAGAAAAGTTGATAGATTTTTGATGTGCGAAATTATTTTGACGTTTATCTTTAGTCTAAAATAAAGCATACTTTAATACAAGGTGAAGAGTTCTCTTTTCTGTAAAAATTTAATTATATGATTAAATCGGGGAATAGCCATAATACGCAAAACTATTCAAATTGGTCAAATAATGTTAGGAAAGGAAGAAAAAAATCGAGCATAACAAAATTACTATAAGCTTTTACATTTATGATAATTATGCCAATCTATAATGGATATGAATATTGGTATAAAAGCGGGAAGAGAAATTAAAATTCAAAATAATGATGGAAAGTTCCTATTTTCTAAGAATCATCATCCTTGTTTATGATGAAAAAGCACTAGTTTTCCTCTCCAAAGTTGTTATTGATGAGCTTTTCAAGAGCATTAAGAGCATCTGTTGCTTCTGGTCCTGAAACACGAATGGTGAGGTTGCAACCGGATGAAGCCGCTAGCATCATAAGTCCCATAATTGATGATCCGCCAACAATTTTTCCGTCCTTTTCAACTTCAACAGTAACATTAAAATTGTCAACAGTTTGTACAAATTTTGCAGAAGCACGTGCATGCAATCCACGTTTATTACAGATATTGAAATGACGACTTATACATGGGAGGGTATCTTTGGAAAACATTGGTATTTTATTATCCGCTATAAAATTATACTTGGTACATTAATGTATTTACGCCCTGCTTCTTGTGCTATTCTTAACGCGTCTGATAATGAAATATCAGGACATTTGCGAATAGAAATCAGTTTAATAAGCATGGGCAAATTAACACCCGCAATCATTTCAACGCGTCCTTTTTCAATAGCAGGGATAGCTATATTTGATGGTGTTCCACCGAACACATCTGTTAATATGATGACGCCATGATCCGTATCTGTATCGGTTACTGCGGCTATAATATCACCTCGGCGCTGATCTATATCGTCATCGGGATAAACGCATATTGTTGCGAACTTTTCTTGTACTCCAACAACATGTTCCACGGCATGTAAAAATTCGACAGCCAGCTCACCGTGCGTTACAAGCACGAGTCCAATCATTTACGCAAACTCCTGTTAACTAATAAGACCCGACCATAGTTGGTGGGAAAGACATTGTACAAGGCTTTATCTTGCTGCCAAGAAAAATTTGCAAAAAAAAGGCAAAAATTGTGATTTTTTTATCTTTAGAAAAAAATTAGACAGATTTTTGCCATATTTTTCTAAACAAAAATGCTTCAATAGCTTGACAAATGGCTGTACAATCGGCTTCACGAAGAGAGGGAAGTTTTAAAAGAGGAATGTGCAAATTTTCAAATTGAAAAGTTTTATTTGTGGAAAAACGTTCATATTCCGGACCGAGAAAAATAACGCAATCGATAGTTGTGTGCTTTTTAAATTCTATCATATAAAGACCAACGCCACGAATCTCGATGCCGCCCTCTAAATTATCAGGAGTGTATCCGTGAAGCTTTCCATTTTCCGCACGCAACATTGTATAATCATCACTGATAAGCTTCGCTTCACGTTTTGACCACTCAGCGCGGTCAAGCAAAGAAATGGTAAGGGTTGATTTTCCTGATCCCGATGGACCTATAATTAACAGCCCCTTGCCGCCCAGTTGAAGGCAATTTGCGTGGAGTATTTCACATTTTGTTTTCATGTCTTTTACTTTGGATAAAAGATTTATTTAGCAAGCGGAAGTATAATAGTAAAACGTGCACCAGTTTTACACTTCCCAAGTGTAGGATCAATAATATTTTCGGCTGTAATTGTCCCATTATGAGCTTCGATGATTTGCCGACTAATAGAAAGGCCAAGTCCAGAGTTTTGTCCAAAAGCATCTTCATTTGGTCGATCTGTGTAAAAACGTTCAAAAATGCGTTCAATATTTTCTGAACGAATACCTGGGCCATTATCTTCAATGGTTAAAATAAGGGTTGAAGCATGACTTTTCATAGTAATGCAAATTTTGCCACGATTCCGAGGAATAAAAGAACGCGCATTTTCAAGAAGATTTGAAATCACTTGTCCTAAACGAAGTTCATGTCCCAATACAAGATAAGCTTTTCCATGAGGACGTGGGACAATATTAAGGCTTATATCAATAGTTTGCGTATTACGATACACTTCCTGAACAGCATGAACAAGACTTTCCAAAAGCGGTGTCATATCAACAATCTCTGCGGTTTCTCGTGCAAGCTCTGCATCGAGTCGCGATGCATCAGAAATATCTGTAATCAACCGATCAAGGCGGCGCACATCATGTTGAATAATTTCCAGCAATTTCTCTTGTGCTTCTTCATTTTTAGCCAGAGGGAGCGTTTCAACAGCACTGCGTAGAGAGGTGAGAGGATTTTTTAATTCGTGGCTTACATCAGCAGCAAAGCGTTCAATGGCTTCAATACGCATATAAAGGGCATTAGTCATATCACGAATAGAAGTTGAAAGGTGACCAATTTCATCTTCACGCATTGAAAAATCAGGAATTTCTACACGCTGATTATTGCCATTACGCACTCGATTAGCCGAGGCAGATAATTTACTTAATGGATGGGCAATCGTATGGGCCAAAAAGAGAGAAAGAACCAAAAGTACGCTACCTACAACGGCAAAAACTTTAAAGATAACCAGTCTTTCGCCTTTTACAATGTTATCAATATCGGAACCAGTGGTTGAAAGAAGAAGAGCTCCAACCACTGCGCGATAGCGTTGAACAGGAACGGCAACAGAAACAATTAATTGCCCTTGTCTGTTGCGTCTTTTAGCCGTAGCAAGAGATCCGTTTAATGCGCGGTACACTTCTGGATAAGCAATACCACTGGTTTTTGTTTGTTCTCTGTCAAGAGCAATACCTTTGCCATAAAATGCGCTTGAATACCATGAAGTAAGGCGATCCCACATGTTTTGTTCTGTTTTAAGTGGGGGTAAATCATAACTAAAAACTTCTCCACTAGAATAAAGAACGCGCGAATCAAGAAGGAGAGTAGCATCACGATCATAGATACGTGCTCTTGTCGTTTTAGGTGTAATAAGACGCCGTAAAAGAGGGGCAACTTGCTCAGGGTTAATAGGAAAATCCCAAGAATCGGTTGATTGAGGAGCGGGTGTAACGCTTTCACCAGTCTGTAACTCTAAGAGTTTTTGAGGGTCAATGAGGATAGAATTTGTATCTACTGTTGCAGAAGCAGCAATAGCCCCAGCAATAATTTTTCCTTGGGTACATAAACTTTTGATTTTTGCTTCAATTAAACCATCGCGAAATTGGTTAAGGTATAAAATGCCTGTAACTAAAACGGCAAGAGCAGCAATGTTTAATATAACAATGCGACGTGTGAGGCTGGAAAAAAGCAATTGTCTAAAGAGACGTTGTGTTCGAAGATGCAAACGAGCGAACATAAGAAATGGCGTTGAGGATGTACCATTAACGGTTGTTTTTTGTAAAGTTTCCAGTTGAAAATTGTCTGTCATCGATTTGATTGCCATTCAAATTTTTGCGACAAAGTAGTTTTATACCTCGTGGAAACGATAACCTACACCATAAAGTGTTTCAATCATTGCAAAATCATCATCCACTTGTTTAAACTTTTTACGCAGACGTTTAATGTGACTATCAATGGTGCGATCATCTACGTAGACTTGATCACTATAAGCAGCATCCATTAAAGCATCACGACTTTTTACAACTCCTGGTCTTTGTGCTAAGGTTTGCAGAATCAAAAATTCCGTAACGGTTAAAATAACAGGTTTATCTTTCCATGTACAGGTGTGGCGTTCTTGATCCATCACAAGATCTCCGCGTTTGAGAGAAGAGGTGGAAGAAGTTCCTGTAGAAAGCGGTTGGTTACGTGCATTAGAACGGCGTAAAATAGCTTTCACGCGTTCAATAAGAAGACGTTGGGAGAAAGGTTTAGTAATAAAATCATCAGCTCCCATTTTGAGACCAAATAATTCATCAATTTCATCATCTTTAGAGGTAAGAAAAATAACTGGAAGATCAGATTTTTGACGCAAACGACGCAAAAGTTCCATCCCATCCATTCGGGGCATTTTAATATCAAAAATAGCTAAGTGTGGAGGGTGAAGTGTGAGACCCTTGAGTGCAGATGCTCCATCTGTATAGCTTTCAACCCGATATCCTTCTGTCTCAAGCGCAAAAGATAAAGATGTCAAAATATTGCGATCATCATCAACAAGTACAATCGTTTGCGTGATTGTTGGTGTATCTTTCATGGTTTCTTAGACCTTTCTATTGCTGTGGTAGCAAATTACCCACACTTATTTATATGGGAGTTCATATTTTTTTTGCAAAACAAATATGATACAAATTGTAGCAAAGTAAAAAACCTTCTGTCATTACTGTAAAATCTTGTTTTGCTTTCATAATTTATAATGTTTTTACGTCTATTAAGATCCCTTCATTTGAGAGAAAATTTTCATAAAGGCTTTTTTTATCAAGGTTTATTACAAAGTTTATTATTGTATTTGTCTCATAATTGAACAGATGTAGTTTTGATTGTTGAAGTTTAGAAAATCTGCCTATGTGTTTTAAGAGCAAAGAAAAGAATGTGGCAATATATGCACAAAAATTTGTTTCTGCTACACGAAAGGAGGTCGTAATGGGATTTTTTAATTTTATTAAAACTGTAGGGGAAAAATTAGGTATTGGGGACCATGAACCAAAAGAAAAGGATTTTAAGAGAGCATTTGATCATTTTCAACTCGGTACAGAAAAAGTCAATATTCAAGTTGAAGACGGTAAAGCTATTTTAAGCGGTGAAGTTCCAGATAGGGAAACACTTGAAAAAGCACTGCTGGTTGTTGGCAATTCACAAGGTATCTCTTCTGTAGATGTTGATCAATTAAAGGTTATAGATACAACGCCTAGAAAAACTTCTCGCTTTTATGAGGTTAAATCTGGTGATAATCTTTGGAAAATTGCTGAAGAGGTTTATGGAAAAGGGCAAGGTAATAAAAACACATTTATTTTTGAAGCCAATAAGCCAATGCTAAAATCTCCCGATAAAATTTATCCTGGACAAGTTTTACGTATTCCTGAAATTGACCATAGTTAATTCATCAAAGGGGATAATTTTTTACTGATGGCATTAAACAAAAAATAAAGAAGCGTAAAAAATTTCACGCTTCTTCATTTTATAAAGTGTGTATTTATAATAAAAGGAGCTTAGTGAACAGGAGAGGATTTAGAAGGTGATGGTACTTTCATAGCGTTTACAGAGAAATCAACATCAATGGTTCCTGCTTTCTCAAATGTTAATTTTGCGCTAATTTTATCACCTAACTTAAATGGTTGTGAAAGCCCCATGAACATAATATGATCACCGCCAGGCTTAAGCGTGATTTCGCCATTTCCCGGAATTTCAATGCCATTGTGCATTTTTTCCATTTTCATAATATCATTAACGACAGCCATAGAGTGTATCTCTGTTGTTTTTACTCCGTTTGTGGAAATAGAAACCAAACGGTCTGGGGTATTACTGTGATTAATAATGTAGAGATAACCGCTACCAACTCTTATACCTCTAAGTGTTTCGCGTGTCCAAGGATTGAGAATTTCTATGTCGCCAAGTTTATATTGCTGAGCACCTGCTGGCAGGGTTATACCAGCAAAGAGAAGAGCACACACGATATTTATGATAACCTTTTTGTATGGATATTGTGTATGTATTATATTCTTAAAGATGAGATTTGTTATTTTCTTAATAATAGATGTCATCATTGATTTACCCTCCTTCATAAGATTCACACTTTGAATATTTTTTATTTTAGCAGAGCTTTTATTTAAAATAAAAGAAAGAAATGCTAAAATGAAATTGATTTGAATATAAAAATCATAGAATTCTTGAAATTTAAAAGAAGACAGTAAGATTTACAATGACAACACACCTCTTAACGCTTCCGTGTTCATCTCATAAATAGTATTTGCAAATGGTATAAAATCTATGATGCACTACTATTTTACTTAATGAAGATATAATACAGAACAATCATCAACCACTTTACCAATTTTTAATATTATGACAGCTCTTGGCATTTTAAAGCGTTTATACAGAGGTATTTTTAATATTTTCAAAGTTCAAAATTATACAGTTAAGAAAAAACGCTTTAGGTGAATTTAAAGCACAGATTTCAAAAGCCGCAAACAATGAGACCGTTAGAAGGAGAATTTTTGAAAGGAGATCGATAGATAATACCTTTACTGATATGAGCATTAGATATGATGACTATTTTAGTCCAAGGAAAATTTATAATATTTGTGATATAAATTATTCGCCTTTTAAAAAGCTTTTACGTGAGTATGATTTTATCAATGATGAGAAGATCAAGAGCGAGAGTGCAATCATTCTTTTATTTTTTAATTTTTATAGAAAGATATATTTTTTAAGAATCGCAAGAAAAATATATTATACTCTCAAGTCTCTCATAAATATGGTATTTATGGGTCATTAGCGTGCCTATTTTAAAATAAATTTTTTATTTTGGAGATGTTTCTCTCATTATTCTCTTGTAGCAATAAAAGCCTGTTCTTATATACGAGGCAGCAAGGCTTGTTGCGACTTGCAGTTTATTATTATTTATGTTGCTTGAAGCAATATACGGGCTTTAGGTGTTATGAGGAGCTATCTTAAAAAGATGCTTTATGAAGGTTGAGGTAGCTTGCTGAATGGAGATTATAATATGGCAAAAGTAATTGGTATTGATTTGGGGACAACGAACTCTTGTGTGGCTGTTATGGATGGCAAAAACGCAAAAGTTATTGAAAACTCAGAAGGAGCGCGAACAACACCTTCCGTTGTTGCCTTTACTGATGGGGGGGAGCGGCTTGTTGGGCAACCTGCTAAACGGCAGGCGGTGACAAATCCTGAAGGGACAGTTTTTGCAGTTAAACGTTTGATAGGGCGCCGTTTTGATGACCCTATGGTTGAAAAAGATAAAGCGCTTGTTCCTTATAAAATTGTTAAAGGTGACAATGGTGATGCATGGGTTGAAGAGGCGGGAAAGAAATATTCTCCGTCACAAATTTCAGCTATGATTTTGCAAAAGATGAAGGAAACAGCAGAATCTTATCTTGGTGAAAAAGTTGAACAAGCCGTTATTACGGTTCCTGCTTATTTTAATGATGCGCAACGTCAAGCCACGAAAGACGCAGGTAAAATTGCTGGACTTGAAGTTTTACGGATTATTAATGAGCCAACTGCTGCTGCTTTAGCTTATGGTTTGGACAAAAAGGACGGAAAAACAATTGCTGTTTACGACCTTGGTGGTGGTACATTTGATATTTCAGTCCTTGAAATTGGAGATGGCGTTTTTGAGGTTAAGTCAACCAATGGGGATACATTTTTAGGGGGTGAAGACTTTGACATGCGCTTGGTTGGTTATTTTGCCGATGAATTCAAAAAAGAGCAAGGAATTGATCTGAAAAATGATAAACTCGCTTTACAGCGCTTAAAAGAAGCGGCAGAAAAAGCAAAGATTGAGCTTTCTTCATCACAGCAAACAGAAATTAATTTACCATTTATCACGGCAGATCAATCAGGTCCCAAGCACTTAACAATGAAATTGACTCGGGCAAAATTTGAATCTCTCGTTGACGATTTAGTGCAGCGTACCATCGAACCTTGTAAAGCTGCGTTGAAAGATGCTGGATTAAAGGCCGGTGAGATTGACGAAGTTGTTTTAGTGGGTGGAATGACACGTATGCCCAAGATTCAGCAAGTTGTGCAGAGCTTCTTTGGTAAGGATCCACACAAAGGCGTTAACCCTGATGAAGTGGTCGCAATGGGTGCTGCCATCCAAGGAGGTGTATTGCAAGGCGATGTCAAAGATGTGTTGTTGCTAGATGTAACACCTTTATCTTTGGGTATTGAAACCTTGGGTGGGGTTTTCACACGCCTTATTGAGCGCAATACCACTATCCCGACGAAAAAATCGCAAGTTTTTTCGACAGCTGATGATAACCAGAGTGCTGTAACGATTCGTGTTTTCCAAGGTGAACGGGAAATGGCAAGTGATAATAAGTTATTGGCTCAATTTGATCTTGTTGGTATTCCTCCAGCACCACGTGGTATACCTCAAATTGAAGTTACTTTTGATATCGATGCGAATGGTATTGTTAATGTTTCGGCCAAAGATAAGGGAACAGGTAAAGAGCATCAAATTCGTATTCAGGCATCAGGTGGTTTAAGTGATGCTGATATTGAAAAAATGGTAAAGGATGCAGAAGAGCACGCGGCTGAGGATAAAAAACGCCGTGAAGGTGTTGAAGCTAGAAATCAAGCGGAGGCTCTTATTCATTCAACTAAAAAGTCGCTCAATGAATATGGCGATAAAGTATCAGCTGAAGAAAAGGGACAGATTGAAACAGCAATATCTGATTTGAAATCTGCGCTTGAAGGCAGTGATACGGAAGAAGTAACAACAAAGATGCAAAAATTAGCAGAAGTCAGTATGAAACTTGGACAGGCTATGTACGAAGCCTCACAAGCAGCGAGCGCTGACACTGAAACAGAGGCAAAGAATGATGATGTTGTTGATGCTGATTTTGAAGAAGTTAATGATAAGAAGAAATAGTGTCAGCATATGTGTTGATTAATTGATAAACCCGGCCTTTGAAATATAAGGCGGGGCTTTATTATTTGAGATAAGTTGCAACTTTGTTGCTAAAAATATAAATTAAAAGCAATATTATCCATAAAGATGGATGACAGAAAAATTATCAGGAATACATGATGAAGGTTGACTATTATGAAATTCTTGGCGTGACTCGCGAATGTGATGATAAAAAGTTGAAATCTGCTTTTCGTAAGTTAGCAATGCAATATCATCCTGATCGCAACGCGGGGGATAAAGAGGCAGAGCGAAAATTCAAAGAAATTGGCGAAGCCTATGAAGTTCTTAAAGATCCCCAGAAGCGTGCTGCTTATGATCGATTTGGCCATGCGGCCTTTGAAAATAGCGGTGGTCAAGGGGGAGCAAATCCCTTTGGTGGTTTTGCTGCTGGTGGTGGATTTGCGGATATTTTCGAAGACTTTTTTGGTGAGATTATGGGAGGGACACACCGTAAGCGTGGTGATAGTCGCGAACGTGGCGCAGATTTGAGTTATAATATGGAAGTGACTTTAGAAGAGGCATTTTCAGGAAAAACTGCAGAAATTAATATTCCCAGTTCCGTTACGTGTGATGTTTGTGAAGGATCAGGAGCGAGAAAAGGCTCTAAGCCGCAAGTTTGTGGAACATGTCATGGATCTGGTCGTGTGCGTGCTGCACAGGGTTTCTTTTCTATTGAGCGGACATGTCCTACATGTCATGGACGTGGTGAAACTATTACGGATCCATGCCCCAAATGTCAGGGGACACGGCGTATAGAGAAAAAACGTTCATTAAGCGTAAATGTTCCAGCTGGTATTGAAGATGGAACGCGTATTCGCCTTTCTGGTGAGGGTGATGCTGGTATTCGTGGTGGCCCCAATGGTGATCTTTATATTTTCCTTTCCATTAAACCGCATGAGTTTTTTCAGCGAGAAGGAGCAGATCTTCACTGTCGCGTTCCTATTTCAATGGTAACAGCTGCTTTAGGAGGAGAGTTTGAAGTTTCCGACCTTGATGGTGTTAAAGCACGCGTTAAGATTCCAGAAGGGACACAAAATGGACGTCAATTCCGCCTTAGAGGCAAAGGTATGCCTATGTTGCGCCGTCAGCAAGCAAGGGGTGATCTTTACATCCATATCACGATTGAGACACCGCAGAAATTAACACAAGAACAACGTGAATTGTTGCAAAAATTTGAGAAACTCTCAAATCATGAAAATTCACCGCAATCACATGGTTTTTTTTCACGTATGAAAGAATTTTTTGAAAATATTTCTGGTTAAAATATGTGAATGTTCTCAGAATAATTAGAGAGAACTGTGGGAAAGTTATTTTCATTAAGCTTTCTATTGTCTCATTATCTTTGAAAAGCATTTTTTCTTGAAAAGAAAAGAGAGAGACAGCTAATTTAGGATAAACTCCTGCTGCTGATAGTTTTTATATTTCATGAATTTTATGGATAAGTCTTATTTTTGAGTGTCTATGACATTTTAAAAAGGGCTTATCCATATAAGAACGCAATTGAGTGATTGATAATAAATATTGCCAGTGTCATGATAACTGCCTTTATGCATTCAGTATTTTTTGTGTTTATTTTTTCACTCAAAATTTCTTTTTAAAGGCTCTATAATAAAACTATAAAATAGGTAGCGGCTTGCCAAGAAACGCTAAATAAGCTGTTAGGCAATCCATCTTTTTCAAATAAAGTATCAACTTCTTATAACCGATTTTATTTTTGGCATTTTTCATAGTTTTAATCACTGCTTCCTTTAAAATAAGGGTTATTTTATTCGGAATAGCTTTTACATGCCTCATCTTAGCTTTTAGCAGTAATCATGTCTTTTTAGATGCGGATTTAGTTTTGTATTTCTGATGTCATAAATAGTTCTTCCAGATAATAAAAAACGCTATAATCAAGTTTATTTTGTTCCAAAGAAATTGTGGAATGAGATAATGTGTGTTGAATGCTAAAGAAGACATAACAAAACAAGTTTTGAGGTATTCGATGTATCTCTCTTGTGGGGAAACAGATTCGATGGAATTCACTTAATTGAATTTATTGGCATAATAAAAAGTTGGTGGGAAGATAGAGGAAGTTACCTTTAAAAAGAAAAAATAAATACAATAAAAAATAGCACAATATGCTTAGAAAACAGCACGATATATTGTTGAAATTGATTAGTGATATGGAAAGGGAAATTTACGAAATGAATCTTTTTTCATAAAATAACATAATTAAAAGAATTAAAAATTCTAAAAAACATTGAATAATTCAAGCATGTATCGCTATGCAGAAAGAAAAACTTAATGACAGATCATGAAAAATGAGAAGTTTTATAAAACCTTACGAAGAGAGTAATCTAAACAATTAAATGCTTTTACGAAAATGCTTCTGAAGAGCTACTCGCAATAAAATCAAAATATATGATAATTTTGCAAAGCCTTTTTTCAATTTTACGATATAAAAAGATAAATTATTATTATAAATCAATTTATTATAATTCTCCATGAGGAGCGTTCAGTTGACATTTCCTCATGTTTAATGATTGAGAAAAAGTCAAATTTTTAAAACCAAAGTTATAGTTTATTGAGATAAGCTATAAAGCGGTTGAGTGATTTCTTATCTTGGGAATATGTTAATTTTATTATGATAAGAAACTTTATTTTTATCTTACAAAATCAATGGTTGTATATATTCCTATTCATTGTTAAGTATCCATAGGGATAAACTAATGAGTTGAATGTACGGCTTAGCTTCAAAATTTTGCTTTTCAATTTTATATATAAGATCATAAAATAATGACATTTTTTTACGTCTATTTTGTTTAATTTTTCGCTGTCAATTTTTAAAGGAAGTATTTTGTATTTCATTTCGTTATTCCTTTTTCGTAATTTAGAGGAAAATTGACGATTTTCAGGGGAGGGGGTGGATAGAGTAAAGTTTGGTTTTATTGTTTTCACTTTTCCTAAATTTCATTAAGAGATGGTAAAAAGTGATGAGGAGGCTCTATTGATGGATGATGCTAAAAACGGTGATGTAGATGTTTTGGAAAAACAAGCAGCATTTTTATCGTCTGCTTTACCTTATATGCAAAAATATGAAAATGAAACGGTCGTGGTAAAATATGGCGGCCATGCTATGGGTGATCCTGATTTGGGGCGAGCATTTGCGCGTGATATTGCTCTATTAAAGCAATCGGGAATTAATCCTGTTGTTGTTCATGGTGGTGGGCCTCAAATTGCTGAAATTTTAATGAAAATGGGGATTGAATCGCGATTTGAAAACGGACTACGGGTAACCGATGAGCGGATCGTTGAAGTGGTTGAAATGGTTTTAGCGGGTTCCATAAATAAAGAAATTGTTGCTCTCATCAATGCTGAGGGTGAATGGGCAATAGGATTATGCGGCAAGGATGGCAATATGGTTTTTGCCGAAAAGGCTTATAAAACTGTCATTGATCCTGATTCGCATATTGAACGTGTTTTAGATTTGGGGTTTGTTGGTGAGCCTGTTGAAGTTGATCGCACATTGCTAGATCTTTTAGCATCTTCTGAAATGATACCAGTTCTTGCTCCTGTAGCTCCAGGACGCGATGGTAAAACTTATAATATCAATGCTGATATTTTTGCTGGAGCTATTGCTGGTGCATTAGAGGCTAAACGCCTTTTATTTCTCACTGATGTTCCTGGTGTTTTGGATAAACAGGGTAAACTTTTAAAAGAATTGACAGTTTCTGAAGCTGAAAAATTTATTAAAAATGGGACAATTTCAGGAGGTATGATTCCAAAAGTAGAGACTTGTATAAAAGCCCTTCAAAATGGTGTGGAAGGTGTTGTCATTTTAAATGGTAAAACTCCTCATTCTGTTTTACTAGAGCTGTTTACCGAACAGGGAGTTGGAACGCTTATTGTTTCATAAATTGTGGGGAAAATTGGAAGAGAAAGTTTTTCATGGTGAATCTAAAACAGTTTAAATATCCTTTATTAAGTAAGCCAGAATTGGCAATATTTACTGCGACAATATTGTGGGGCATTACATTTTTAGTCATTCACATTGCGGTACGCTATAGTGGTCCTCTGTTTTTTGTTGGATTTCGTTTTATTGTTGCATCTCTTATATGTGGGGTAATTTTTTGGCGCTCTATAAAAGGTATAACTGTTTATGAAGTTTTCGCTGGGATGGCGATAGGTTTAGCCATGTTTTTTGGTTATGCTTTTCAAGCAGCTGGACTTCAAACAATTATTAGTAGTCAGTCAGCTTTTATCACAGCGCTTTATGTACCGATGGTTCCAATCTTGCAATGGATTGTTTTTAAAAAACCTCCCCGTTTAGCTTGTTGGATTGGTATTATTTTCGCTTTTATTGGGCTTGTATTGATTTCAGGACAAAAGCCGGGAAATTTTGATTTTTCAAAAGGCGAAATTTTAACTTTGTTAGGCGCTTTAGCGATTGCTGGAGAAGTCATACTCATCGGAATTTTTGCGAACAAGGTTGATAGTCGGCGTGTAACCATTATTCAGTTATTTTTTAGTGGTTTTTTTTCATTTGCTTGTATGCCTTTGATGGGTGAAAGCATTCCTGAATTTTCGTGGGTGTGGTTTAATATTGGTATAGGATTGGCATTAATGAGTGCCATTATTCAATTAGCTATGAATTGGGCACAAAAGTCTATTTCCCCTACGCGTGCGACACTCATTTACGCAGGTGAACCAGTATGGGCTGGTATTGTTGGGCGTTTGGCTGGAGAACATTTATCTCCCTTAGCTTTATTAGGCGGTTTGCTTATTCTGATTGGGATCATTGTGGCTGAATTACAACCTTCACAATGGCGTAAAAAAAATAAAGCAATTAAAAAAATTGATTAGCTATACATTTTTTTATTATGATTTTATTGCATGAGATTTTTTCTTGTAGAGTTTTCATTTTTAAGGCTTTTTTAATATTAAGATGATTAAGAAGTTCTATAAGTTATTCCAGCTTTTGCATGCCAAATTGGAGAAATAGTATGCTTCTATCTGTTTGCCTAACTTCTGAAACGGGCAGACAACCTTTATTGAGCCAAAGCATGAGGTGATATAAAGGTAAAAATTAACGCCTATATTTAAATTCGGCTTTACAACTTTCAAAAACATCTACGGTAATGTTTTTGAATAATGAAAACTATGCACTGTCGCACGTTATTTCTTTTGTCCTTTAATAGAGTTACGCTTCTCACGCAAAATAGAACGTCCAAAGTACCCCATAACGTTGTACATTAAATCGTTTTTTAAAAGATAATTTTCTCAATATACATCATATTCATTGACGGTCCACATGAAGTATAGAAAAACCACAGAGCATCATTATAAATCAATGCGTTATCCAATGAATCAAAGAGGATTGGTGTGTTTTATCTTTAATAGAGGAAGGAAGGAGTTATATAAAAACATCACTCAATAGAGCATATTTCTAAAGTTTTAAAAATTGAGAAGAAACTCCCTCGATATTCATGTTATCTTATATAAGATTGCTAAAAAAGAAGATTATTGCATACAAATAAAAAAGCATTTCTTGCGAATTTATTGCAAGCCTAAATGATATACACGCCCATCATATAAATATGATAATACATTGATTTATAATTATAATATATCATTATTCACATTGAGTTAGAACCCTGAATACTGTAAAACTTTCTCACTTCAAATCATTTTCATGTTAAATCAATCCAAATCACTTGCTTACACATCACAAGTGGGTGGGGGGCATGTGGGTAAAGACTGTACAAGAAAGGCATATCTCTTATAAACTTTTTCAAGTGTAAAGGATCGTCGTAATATTGGAGGTTGGCAAAGTGTGTGATGGTGCCAGCTTACTACAGCATATGAGTTATCAAATAAGATGTGAAAGGATCATTTTAGCACCCTTGGATTTAATTTAGCAAACAAAAGCCTCATTTTTTAGGCTATAAAAAGTTGTGTTTTGAGAAGCTTTTTAGGTTTATATTCTTTTGATAGAAGCCGGAGCATAATTGGTCTTTGCGTTTTGTATTATTCTTTGCTAAATCGCCTTATATGACAATAGATCGTAATTATATTCGTAATTTTTCCATCGTGGCGCATATTGATCACGGCAAATCCACTTTAGCTGATCGTTTGATTCAAATAACAGGTGGGCTTGATACACGTGAGATGAAAGAACAAGTACTCGATTCCATGGATATTGAGCGTGAACGTGGAATTACTATTAAAGCACAGACGGTACGTTTACACTATAAAGCAAAGAATGGTGAAACCTATATTTTAAATCTTATGGATACACCTGGTCATGTGGATTTTGCTTATGAGGTTTCGCGTTCATTGGCAGCTTGTGAAGGTTCTCTGTTGGTGGTGGATGCAAGCCAAGGCGTAGAGGCGCAGACGTTAGCAAATGTTTATCAAGCCATTGATAATTCCCATGAGTTGGTTGTTGTTCTCAATAAAGTTGATCTTCCAGCAGCAGAACCTGAGCGTGTTAAAGAACAAATTGAAGATGTGATAGGCATTGATACATCTCAAGCAGTAGAAATATCAGCAAAAACAGGTTTGGGTGTTCCTGATGTTCTAGAGGCAATTGTTGCACAATTACCACCTCCACATACAGGCGATGTTGCAAATCCCTTGAAAGCAATGTTGGTTGATAGCTGGTATGACGCCTATCTTGGTGTCATTGTTTTGGTACGGGTGATAGATGGTATTTTAAAAAAAGGACAAACCATTCGTATGATGGGTACAGGAGCAAAATATCCAGTTGAGCGCGTTGGGGTTTTTACACCTAAAATGGTACAGGTTGATGAATTAGGACCAGGCGAGATTGGTTTTATCACTGCTTCTATCAAAGAGGTAGCAGATACACGGGTTGGGGATACGATTACTGAAGAGCGTCGTCCTTGTGAAAATGCTTTGCCTGGTTTTAAGCCGGCGCAACCTGTTGTCTTTTGTGGACTTTTTCCAATTGATGCTGCCGATTTTGATGATTTGCGTGCAGCCATGGGCAAATTACGCTTAAATGATGCGAGTTTTTCTTTTGAAATGGAAACGTCTGCGGCTTTGGGGTTTGGTTTTCGCTGTGGTTTTTTGGGACTTCTGCATCTTGAAATTATTCAAGAGCGATTAGAGCGTGAGTTTAATTTAGATTTAATTGCGACAGCACCTTCAGTTGTTTATCGCATGAATATGAATGATGGTTCTGTTAAAGAGTTGCACAATCCAGCGGATATGCCTGATGTGGTTAAAATTTCTTCCATAGAAGAACCATGGATTCGAGCGACAATCATGACTCCTGATAATTATCTTGGGTCAATTTTAGAGCTATGCCAAGAGCGGCGTGGGGTACAGGTTGGTTTGTCCTATGTTGGAACCCGTGCTATGGTAACGTATGATTTACCACTGAATGAAGTTGTTTTTGATTTTTATGATCGGCTAAAATCGATTTCAAAGGGTTATGCTTCTTTTGATTATCAAATGACAGATTATGCAGAAGGTGATTTAGTTAAAATGTCTATTTTGGTGAATGGAGAGCCTATTGATGCATTATCGATGCTTGTTCACCGCACGATTGCAGAAAAGCGCGGGCGTTCAATGTGTGAAAAACTGAAAGATCTTATTCCTCAGCATATGTTTCAGATTCCAGTTCAAGCGGCTATTGGTGGTAAAGTTATAGCGCGCGAAACGATTCGTGCTTTGCGTAAAGATGTAACAGCGAAATGTTACGGGGGTGATGTTACGCGTAAGCGCAAACTTTTGGAAAAGCAAAAAGAAGGCAAAAAGCGGCTGCGCCAATTTGGAAAAGTAGAAATTCCACAATCGGCATTTATTCAAGCGCTCAAAATGAACAAATAATGAAAAAAGGGTATTTTCTCTCATTGATTGCGCTTTTGCTTTTGTCGATTGGTTCAGGTGTTTAAAGGATACTTTAAATAGAATTGCGCCGTGCTTCATGTTTTTGTGTATTGCGTAATGGTGTCACTTTCTCACGTAAAACAGAATGCTTTAAACAAAATACATTTATGTTGCATATTGGCGTGCTCGTTTTCGTAAATCATCACTCAATACATCAAACTCCATTTCACAACGGGGCTATGAAAAATATAACGTAAAATACACTGTGAATGATATAAAATCCATTTGGCATTACCGCTTTTACGCGTCAGAAAGGTGCAAAGCGTACCCATCATACTCTTTTTCAGCTCAAAATATTATGACAGTCCTTATCATTTGAGAGAATTCATTAAAAGTATTTCACTCTTTTCTTAAAGTGTTTCTTACCCACACACCAACTGCGTTTGTAATGTGTAAGGAAATGATAGTGATTGATTCACTATGAAAGGATTTGAAATGAGAGAATCCTTGTATTCGAGGTTATTATTCAAGTTAAAAAACGATGAAATATTATTATGCATTAATCTTGTGTCTAAGAACGTAAAAGATCATTAATGGATGTTTTTTCTCGTGTTTTTTGATCAACGCGTTTTACAATAACAGCACAATAAAGGCTAGGTCCTGCTTCACCATTTGGTAAAGGTTTTCCAGGGAGAGAACCTGGTACAACCACTGAATAGGCTGGTACTTCACCAATAAAAATTTCACCTGTTGTACGATCAATAATCTTTGTTGATTTTCCAATAAAGACTCCCATTCCCAAAACAGCACCTTCACGGATAATACAGCCTTCAACAATTTCAGAGCGAGCACCGATAAAGCTATGATCTTCAATGATTGTTGGATTTGCTTGCAGTGGTTCTAAAACACCTCCAATACCAACACCGCCAGAAAGATGGACATGTTTACCAATTTGTGCACAAGAACCAACGGTGGTCCATGTATCAACCATTGTGCCCTCATCGATAAAAGCACCAAGATTGACAAAGGATGGCATCAATATAACATTGGGTGCAATGTAAGCAGAATGACGTACAATGGCTCCAGGAACGGAACGGAAATCAGCACTTTTAAAATCTGCCTCTTGCCAACCAGAGAATTTTGAAGGAACTTTATCCCACCAATGTGTCCCATTGATTCCACCAGTAATAATTTGCATAGGATTAAGCCGAAAAGAGAGCAAAACCGCTTTTTTCAACCATTGATGAACATGCCATTGTCCATTTTTTTGTCGTTCTGCAACACGGATTTCACCTTTATCAAGAAGGTTCAATGCATGTTCAACACTCTCACGTATTTCGCCTTTTGTGGTAGTATCGATGGAATCGCGATCGTCAAAAGCTTGTTCGATAATAATTTCAAGTTGTGTGATATGGGTCATGACGAGAGTTCCGTTAAACAAGTTGAAAGCTTCAAGATTTATTCTCTATGAACTACGCGAAGAAATGTGTTCAGTCAATAAAACGATGAGGAAGTAGGACAGGTGCATGAAAAAAGGCTGTAAAGAAAAAAGAAAAAGGGAGCAAGAAAACTGGACACCACTTCTCCATACGAAGGATGCTCTACAACAGATCCATAAAGTCTCTAATTCAGCACAAGTGCGTTCGTCTACTTATCGTTTAGCCTATATCGATCAAGATTTTATGATGCGTCCAGAGCTGCGCTCACAACGTATTAGTCTTGAATTTTTAAAGCCGGAAATAACCCTTAAAGAATATGATATTCAATCAACAGTTGTTTTGTTTGGTGGTGCGCGTATTCCTGAACCTGGGCAAGCAGCGTGGGCTGCAAAGAATGAAATACAAAAGAAAAATTTGCATGCTATGTCACATTATTACGATGAAGCAAGAGAGTTTTCACGTTTGTGCTCACTTTATTCTGCTACGACACAATATCGTGAATTTGTGGTTGTTACGGGGGGCGGACCAGGAATCATGGAGGCGGGAAATCGTGGTGCTTGTGATGTTGGTGCTCCAACGATTGGCTTGAATATTATTTTACCACATGAGCAAGAGCCTAATTCGTATGTGTCGCCGCATTTATGTTTCAATTTTCATTATTTAGGGATGCGCAAAATGCATTTTTTAGTACGAGCGAAAGCCCTAGCCATTTTCCCTGGAGGATTTGGGACTCTGGATGAACTGTTTGAGACATTAACTTTAGTACAGACGGGGCGTATGAAACAGGTACCAATTTTATTGTTTGGCAAAGAATTTTGGAGCAATACTGTCAATTTTGAGTATCTGTCTGCACAAGGTACAATTTCTCCTACTGATATTAATTTTGTAAAATTTGTTAATACAGCAGCAGAAGCTTTTGAAGAAATTCGTTCTTTTTATAAACTGCTTTAACGACTTTTGAGATGTTCACTCTTGAAGGATCATTAATACTCTACTTTGGTTAAATAAAGTCCTGCGGGGGGGGCAACAACACCACAACGTTTACGATCTTTAGCATGAAGAGCTGTTTCGAGATCTTGAGCTGTCCAACGTCCAATACCCACTTCCATGAGGCTTCCTGCGAATGAACGGATTTGATGATGAAGAAAAGAACGAGCTTGTGCATAAAGGAAAATTTCTTCACCTTCTCTTTGAATATCGAGGCGTTCAAGGGTGCGAATAGGGCTTTTGGCTTGGCAGTGTGCTGAACGGAAAGTTGTAAAATCATGTTGTCCTACAAGCTTTTGCGCTGCTTCATGCATGGCGTCAGCATTAAGAGGCTTTGGCAACCACCACACGCGTTTGGCATTTAAGGCTGGTGGAGAGCGACGATTAAGTATTTTAAAAAGATAATGGCGTTTTATAGCGGAAAATCGTGCATCAAAGTCATCAGGGACATTTTCTACGTTTAGGATTGAAATTGCTTCTCCCTGTTTTCGTAAAAGAGCATTGAGCGCATCACGTACAGTATGGGGATGCCAGTTTTTTTCAAAATCAACATGCGCAACTTGTCCCGTAGCATGTACTCCTGCATCCGTTCGTCCTGCTGTTGTTATGGTCAATTGTTGTCCACTAAAGGAAAAGAGTGCTTGTTCAAGAGCTCCTTGTATAGTGTGAAGTTTTGCTTGACGCTGCCAACCAGCATAATTTGAACCATCATATTCAAGAGTGAGTTTAAAACGTGGCATCTTAAAAAACAGCAGAAATATGAGCACCTCGCAAAAATGTTGCGCACTCAAGAATTTTACCGCCAGATCTTTGGAGAGAGGTTATTTCTATCCGTCCTTGCCCACAATGGATAATCAAAGAATCTGGTTCTATCCGTCCAATTTCAAGAGAAGGACCTGTTGTTAAGCGACTATCAAGAATTTTTACACGTTCTTCTCGTCCACCGATATTCATGTTGCACCAGCAACTAGGAGAGGGAGAGAGCGCGCGAATATGCCTATGAATAAACTCTGCAGGTTTTGTCCAATCAATGCGGGTCTCTTCTTTTCTAATTTTGGCCGCATAGGTAATGCCTTCCTCTGATTGTGGGGTCAGTTTAAGTTGTCCTTTTTCAAGAGTTGATAAAGTCTCTACCATAAGTTCTGCGCCAATATGTGAAAGTCTGTTTGAAAGCTCAGCAGTGGTGGTGTTATCAGTAATGGGGATGGAGCGAGAAAGAGCGATAGGCCCCGTATCAAGTCCTTCATCCATTTTCATGATCATGATACCTGTTTCTTTATCACCAGCCATAATTGCTCGTTGAATAGGCGCAGCACCACGCCAACGTGGTAAGAGTGAAGCGTGGGCATTAAAACAACCAAAACGCGGCGTTTCGAGAATAGCTTTAGGTAAAAGGAGTCCATAAGCCACGACAATAGCAGCATCAACAGAAAGTGCTGCAAATTGCTCCTGTTGTTCGGCTGTTTTAAGTGTTTGAGGCGTGAAGACAGGAATGGATTTCTTTTTTGCTACATTGTGAACAGGTGAGGGGATTAATTTAAGCCCTCGACGTCCTGCTGGGCGAGGGGGTTGACTATAAACAGCAACAACATCATGACCTGCATCCAGTAAAGCATGTAAAATAGGAACAGAAAAATCTGGTGTTCCCATAAAACTTAATCGTAAAGCCATTACAAAACTGCTTCCTGCATGTTTTTTTCTTTTGCGCGTTTTTTAAATTTTCGTATCACCATATCGCGTTTGATCTTTGAAATGTAATCAATAAAAAGGCGCCCATCTAAATGATCAATTTCATGCTGCAAGCAAGTTGCTAAGAGATCGTCTGCTTCAATTTCTGTTTGTTTTCCTTCACGGTTCTGATAGCGAACACGAAGGCGTTTAGGACGTTCAACCTCTGCAAAATAATCAGGAATAGAAAGACAACCTTCTTTGTAAATATTACGCTCATCTGAAAGCCATAAAATTTCAGGGTTGATAATAACAAGTGGTTTTTTCTGCTCATCTTCAGAATTTCCAGAGACATCTATAACCAACATACGTAGCGGTATACCAATTTGAATAGCAGCAAGACCAACGCCCTTAGCATTATACATGGTTTCCAACATGTCATCCGCAAGTTTTTGGAGAGCTGAATCGACCTGCTCAACAGGTTTGGACACTTCCCGTAAAATCGGATCAGGTAAAGTAACTAAAGATCTCATTGGCATAAGTAGAGATTAATCAATGGTTTGTTATTGGTCAATATTGAATAACGGATTCTTGCGTTTTTTTACAATAAGAGCGTTATATTACAATTTATGTTTGATTCGTTTTTTTCCATACTCGCTGGTGATTTTTTTTCTAAACTAATGCTTTTGCTTTTATTTATACTTGTCTGTTTGGCATTTTTTATGTTGATACATTCTCATCGAAAAAAAGCATTTTTGGAAAATGAAATTGCTGAACGCGCACGTGAGGCACAAATGCAGATGGCTACTTTGCTGAAAACACAAGCTGAAATGCAAGGACGAATGCAAACGATGGCGGAAATTTTTGGTCAACGGCAAGCTGAATTGAATAAATCACTCAGTGAGCAACTCAATGGGATGACAACAAGCTTAGGCCAAACACTTCAGGTACAGACCAAATCCACTTATGAAAATTTGAATCGTTTGCAAGAACGTTTAGCAGTGATTGATGCAGCACAAAATAATATTCAATCGCTTACGGGACAAGTTGTTCAGTTGCAGTCCATTTTAAGCAATAAGCAGACGCGTGGTACTTTCGGTCAAGGGCGGATGGAAGCAATTATTGCCGATGCCTTACCAACAAACGCTTATGCTTTTCAGGCTGTTCTTTCCAATGGAAAGCGCCCAGATTGTCTCATTCATATGCCCAATAAAGCTCCTTCTCTTGTTGTTGATGCTAAATTTCCTCTGGAAGCTTGGAATGCTATGCGTAAGGCAGAATCAGCGCAAGAGCGTCAAGAGGCAGAACGCCAATTTCGTACCGATATGGAAGTTCATATTCGTGATATTGCACAAAAATATTTGATTCCTGGAGAAACCCATGACACTGCTTTCCTTTTTGTGCCATCTGAATCGATTTTCGCAACAATTTATGAGGACTTTGAGGCATTGGTACAAAAATCCAATAGAGCCCATGTGATTATTGTTTCACCATCTTTGTTGATGCTCTCTGTCCAAGTGGTACAAACCATTATGAAAGATGCGCGGATGCGTGAACAAGCGCATTTAATTCAATCAGAAGTAGCAAAATTGATGGAAGATTTTGGACGAATGGATACGCGTGTTCGCGCACTACAGAAGCACTTTCATAAAGCAGGTGAAGATATAGAGGGAATTTTGATATCGTCCTCCAAAATCATGAAACGGGCAAATCGCATTGAAACTGTCGAATTAAAAGAAAATTACTCTGAACCAACAAAAATGACAACATTGGCTCAGTCGCAAACATTGCGTTTTGCTGATGAGGAATAAAGCAAAGCAAGCTTCTTAAATATTACAAGTTAGATCATGTTCTTTATTGATTGGTAATCATTTTTTAGTATCTCTATCTTGTTTTATTTCTTAAACGAGAGGAATAGGAATATGCGACACCTTTTGTTTTTAGGGGCACTGGTGTTTTTGCTAGAGGGATGTGCAACAACCACTCCCATCCACACAAATAATGCTTGTGCTATTTTAGCACAAAAAAATGGTTTTTTTGACAATTGGGGTAAGGTGTCTCAAAGAGCGGAAATGCGCTATGGAATTCCTATGCCTATTATTCTTGCAACCATTAAGATGGAATCGAGCTTTCGTCACAATGCACGTCCTCCACGCAAAAAACTACTTGGTTTTATACCATGGAAGCGTCGGTCGACAGCTTATGGTTATGCTCAAGCGCTTGATAGTACATGGGCAATGTATCTTCGCTCTACAGGAAAGTCTTTTGCATGGCGTACGAATTTCGCAGATGCTGCTGATTTTGTTGCTTGGTATCATAGCCAAAGTGTTCAACGCAATGGGGTGAGGTTTGATGATGCATATAGCCTTTATTTAAATTATCATATGGGGCATGGTGCTTATGCACGTAGTGGTGGGCATGTCAGTGCTGCGCTTTCACAGACAGCACAGCGCATGGCAAGGATATCGAGGCTCTATGAACAGCAATTAAAAAGATGTGGATGGCATTAGGGAAGATTTTTGAAAATCTCAATCAGGGAATTGATGGGATAAAATTATTCAAAAGCAAAATTCCACACAATATGATAAAATAGTGTCGTTTTTCCGATCGTTCAATGAAATAAATTGTTATTTTTTAGAATAAACTCAAGCGACAGAAAGCTTTTGCAATACACAATATATTTGAAGATACTCTCGACATTTTTACCTCCTTTGTTAAAAAAATTTATAATAGAAACCATCTTCTATTTAGTGTTGGCATTTCGCATTGGGCTAAGTACTAGAGGTTATTGAAGAAAAATTTTAAAATATAATATCATTTTTTATTTTCATTATGCGTATTACTGGCTGATTATTATATGAATATTTTCTTTGTTAAGCGTATAAAATAGCAATTAAAACAAATGCAATTCGGGCATCATAAAAAGGGTAAAATATTCAATATAAAAAAACGAGAAATGCATTAAACGAAAAAACGTTGTTTTGTATAAAGAGGGCGCTACAGTCTTCAAAAAAACTAAGTGTATTTAGTATTGTATGAAATAAAACATACTCGTCCATCCAGTTCATCTTAATTGAAAGAAGTTATCTTATTGTATTGTAAAAACACTCCCGTTTATAGGATGATAAGGTATATGCAACTTTACACACAATGAATACTCAGGGTAGGGAGTATTCAGAGAAAGATTTGTAACGCCTATGAAGTAACAAGTCAGTCTCCAATGTTGTGATAGCTTTTGCATTTGAGAATATTTATGAGAAGCATTTTTATTCTTTTTCTTAAATGGTTTAAGATGTTGATTTATAAAGATAATATATCGTTATTCATATTAAAGTAAGAATCTCGAATGGCGTAGGGTTTTATCGTTTCAGATTTCTTGAGGCTGAATCAATAAAACCATTGGCTTGCACATAACAAGCACAATGGGTATGTGGATAAAAACTGTGAAAGAAAAGACTAAAAATGTTTTTTTATGAACATACATTCTCAAATGTAAGAATTATCCGTAACATTGGGAATTAGCACATATAATGATGGCACCACTTTGCTCTTACACCTCGACCTTGTTTGTGACGTGCAAGGAAAAAATTAATTGATTCAATATATTATTTAAGTGTTAATATACCTTAGTATTGAGCAGGTATACGCTACTCAAGGTGGATAATTTTTAATTGGCAGAACATCTGATCAGGCTAAAAATACTCGAAAAAAGTTCTGATTCGCAATAATTGAGAAGTATATTTTAATATTTTATTCTCTACTCTTTGTTTAAGTACTTCATATCTTTTAAAAAGATACCGGTAACCAACATATTATGATATTTGTGGAAATATTGTGGTAAAGGAAATTCAAATTTTGTCCTTTAAGACAAGGCGCAGGTTAAACAGCTCATTTTCTATTTCTGTGCAAAGCATAAAAAAATTATCTACTTTCACGGTTGCGACAGTAAATTTTATAATCCAACAAATGATTAAAAATGTATTATAATATCATTAAAATGCAAGGAACAGGCGCTATTGGAATGATAATTAAATAGCACATAAACCTTTTAAATTGATGCACACATCTTTTATTATAATTGATTCCCTTGATAGAACAGTTGGTCTTTTTGGTGGAGCTAAGCGGGATCGAACCGCTGACCTCTTGCATGCCATGCAAGCGCTCTCCCAGCTGAGCTATAGCCCCTATAAAAACAAATTGTCCCAAAAAGACAGTATACAATTCCAGCTTTTCTAGAACGATCAAAATTGAAGATCAAGAAGAATTTACATTCAATGGAAAAGATGTCCTCTTTTACTTCTTTTAAGCATCGTCATCATTAGAAACACCGCCTCCGAGAATATCAGTAACGTCATCATCTTCATCGTCACCATCATGAGACAAAAATGTATCATCATCATCACCAAGATCTACATCACTATCTTCTAAATCAGGAAGATCGTCATCTTTAGAATCCACATCATCATCTTCAAGAAGCATAAAAGCAGATTTTTCAAGTGCTGTATCAAGCTCTTCAGTATCAACTTCTTCTTCATTATTTGCTTCAGCTGCTGCAACTTCAAAGTAAGAACGCGGATAAGAAATTCCTGTATAGGGCGACACAATAGGATCGCGATTTAGATCGTAAAATTTTTTTCCTGTTTCTGGATCAACACGTTTAGTTCCAAGTTCTTGTTTTGCCATAAACCGTGCCTCTTTGATTAACTATTATTCCATTAAAAGATAAATTTTATGGTGCTTAATCGAAAAATAATACCTTTGTCAAAGATAAATACACTGTTCCACAGTGATTTTTTCATGACGTCTTTTAAAGCATGTGCTAAAGGATGCACAATTTGATAAAAGTTAGATAGAATTAAATAGAATTTCCATGCAAAAAGCAATCCCTATAACCACCTATAAATCGAGTAGTCTCTCTGGAAAAATTCAAATACCAGGAGATAAATCAATCTCTCATCGCTCTCTTATATTGGGAGGATTAGCAAGTGGTGAGACATATATTCATGGATTACTTGAAAGCGCTGATGTACTCAATACAGCTGCTGCTATGCAAGCTATGGGTGCCTGTATTATTAAAAAAGAAGACTTCTGGATCATACGAGGAACAGGGAATGGTTGCCTTTTAGCTGCACAAAAACCTTTAGACTTTGGAAACGCTGGAACAGGTGCTCGTTTGGTTATGGGAATGGTTGGTCCGTATCATATGAAAACAACCTTTATTGGTGATGCTTCTCTCTCTAAACGTCCAATGGGACGTATCCTTGATCCACTGCGTCTCATGGGGGTTGAAATTGAGGCAACGCGCGACGATCACCTTCCTTTAACGCTTTATGGTCCGAAAATGGCTAATCCGATTCGTTATCGTGTTCCAATAGCTTCCTCCCAAATTAAATCAGCAATCCTGCTTGCTGGACTCAATACCGCCGGCACTACAACTGTTATTGAACCAGTTCTGACACGAGATCATACGGAAAAAATGTTAAAAGCATTCGGTGCGCAACTTGAAATAGAAAAAGATAACGAAGGTGCGCGTTTGATTCATCTTAATGGTCAACCCCATCTTACTGGACAAACGATTCATATTCCGGGTGATCCTTCTTCTGCTGCTTTTCCAATTATCGCAGCCCTTCTTATAGAAGACTCTGATATCACCATTGAAAATGTTTTGATAAATAACTCTCGAATAGGACTTATCGAAACATTGTGGGAAATGGGTGCTCAAATTGAATTTTTGAACCGACGTCAAACAGGTGGAGAGGATGTTGCTGATCTACGGATAAAATCATCGGTCCTTAGAGGCGTTACGGTGCCCAAAGAACGTGCTTCATCGATGATAGATGAATATCCTGCTTTGGCAGTAGCAGCAGCCTTTGCAGAAGGCAAAACAGTTATGCTAGGAATTGAAGAATTGCGTGTAAAAGAATCAGATCGATTGTCTGCTGTTGCTCAAGGATTAAAAATTAATTGCGTAGACTGTGAAGAAGGTCAAGATTTTCTTATTGTTTATGGAAAAGGTTCTGCCAAAGGTTTGGGGGGTGGGTATGTTGCCACACATCTTGATCATCGAATTGCTATGTGTTTTCTCATTTTTGGGCTTGTATCAGAAAAACCTGTTACCATTGATGATAAACGAATGATTGCTACGAGCTTTCCAGAATTTATTCCTTTTATAAAACAACTTGGGGGAAAAATCGCGTGAAGCCTTTTGTTATCGCCATTGATGGACCTGCTGCCTCAGGCAAAGGAACCTTAGCATGCAAAATTGCTGCACATTATCGCCTTCGTCATCTCGATACTGGTCTTACTTATCGTAGTGTTGCTCATACGCTTTTACAGCAAAATTTAGCTCTTAATGATGAAAAAAATGCTATTATTTATGCTAAAGGACTTGATTTTAACACCTTAAATCCTGCTCTTCTTTCTTCTCATGAACTTGGTGAAGCGGCTTCAAAAATAGCAATTAACCCTGCTGTACGCAAAATTCTTGTCGAAAAACAACGCAACTTTGCTAAAGTTTTGCCCGGCTGTGTGCTTGATGGGCGTGATATCGGAACGATTGTTTGTCCTGATGCCGATATCAAGTTTTATATTCTAGCCAATGTTCAAACACGCGCCAAACGCCGCTACCAAGAGATTTTAAAAAAAGGTGTTCAAGCAAATTATCATGAAATCCTAGCTCAACTTGAACAGCGCGACAGTCGCGATATAACGCGCAAACAAAGTCCACTAAAACCAGCAAAAAACGCCCACTTGCTTGATACGTCAGAATTGAGTATAGAAGCAACATTTGAAATTGCATGCAGCTTTATTGATCCAATCATAAAAATGCATATAATTGGATAAATTCGTTAAGGTAACTTCCAGCCTAGCGCTAACTTTTTTTCCTTTATTCAAGGAAAAAGGCTAGGGAGTTATTTATGTTAACACTAACCTAGCGCTCATACCTTATAATACAAGGTATATATTAGGAGTTCCTATGTCACAATACAATCCCACAACAGCGGATTTTGAAGCCCTTTTAACAGAATCTTTTCAAACTAATGATCTTAATGAAGGATCTGTTGTTAAAGGTCGTGTTATTGCAATCGAAAAAGACATGGCCATTATTGATGCTGGTCTTAAAGTCGAAGGACGTATTCCTCTCAAAGAATTTGGAGCTAAAGCAAAAGATGGTTCTTTGCAAGTTGGCGATGAAGTTGAGGTTTACATTGAACGCATTGAAAATGCGATGGGTGAAGCTGTTTTATCGCGTGAAAAAGCACGGCGCGAAGAAAGTTGGGTCCGTTTGGAGGAAAAATTCAATGCTGGTGCACGCGTTGATGGAGTGATCTTTAGCCAAGTAAAAGGTGGTTTTACAGTCGATCTTGATGGTGCCGTTGCTTTCTTGCCTCGCAGCCAAGTTGATATTCGTCCCATTCGTGATGTTTCACCTCTCATGCATAATTCACAGTCCTTTGAAATTTTGAAGATGGATCGTCGTCGTGGCAATATTGTGGTCTCACGCCGCACTGTTTTAGAAGAAAGTCGCGCTGAGCAACGTTCAGAAATCGTACAAAATCTTGAAGAAAACCAAATCGTTGAAGGTGTGGTGAAAAATATTACAGATTATGGTGCCTTTGTTGATCTTGGTGGGATTGATGGTCTCTTGCACGTTACAGATATGGCATGGCGGCGTGTTAATCACCCATCTGAAGTGCTCACAATTGGCCAAACGATTAAAGTGCAGATTATTCGCATTAATCAAGATACGCACCGTATTTCTCTTGGAATGAAACAGCTTGAAAGTGATCCTTGGGAAAGCATCAGTGTCCGGTATCCGATTGGTAAAAAAATTACGGGTGCTGTTACCAACATTACTGATTACGGTGGTTTTGTTGAAATTGAACCAGGAATTGAAGGGCTGATCCATGTTTCTGAAATGAGCTGGACAAAGAAAAATGTTCATCCTGGAAAAATTCTGTCTACATCACAAGAAGTAGAAGTGGTTGTTCTTGAGATTGATCCTTCTAAACGGCGTATTTCTCTTGGCTTAAAGCAAACATTTGAAAATCCATGGGAAGCTTTTGCCAATAAATTTCCTGTCAATTCGCAAATTGAAGGAGAGGTCAAAAATAAAACAGAATTTGGTCTGTTTATTGGGCTTGAAGGCGATGTTGACGGTATGGTTCATTTGTCTGATCTTGATTGGAATCGTCCTGGTGAACAAGTTATTGATACTTACAATAAAGGCGATATCGTTAAAGCTGTGGTCCTTGATGTTGATATTGAAAAAGAGCGCATTTCTCTTGGAATTAAGCAGCTTTCCAGTGATAAAGTTGGAGAAGCAGCTGCTTCTGGCGAATTGCGAAAAGGTGCAGTTGTAACATGCGAAGTGATTGCTGTTAACGACAATGACATTGGTGTGAAATTGATTGACCACAACCTTGAGACAACCATTCGGCGTGCTGATCTTGCGCGTGATCGTGATGAGCAACGTCCTGAGCGTTTCGCAATTGGGCAAAAGGTTGATGCTCGCATCACAGCATTTGATAAAAAAACACGTAAAATTTCAGTATCGATTAAAGCTTTAGAAATTGCAGAAGAAAAAGAAGCTGTTGCACAATATGGTTCTACAGATTCAGGTGCTTCTCTTGGTGATATTTTGGGTGCAGCTTTGAAAAAACAAGAACAAGATTAATCATCAATCATTAAAGTTGGTTTTATTATTAAGGTCACTCATTAGGAGTGACCTTTTTATTTTCTAAAAAAATTGTCTGCTTATTTTTAAATTATTGAAACAAAAATTATAAATGCTTGCAAATAAAAACAAAAAGTTTGTTTTTTATCTAACAACGGTTCACTATTCAGATAAAATGCTTAAAATTTAAATAAAAAACGATGTAATTGAATAACAATGGGACACTATGACGTGCATAATACCTTTCATAAAGTGCTTTTTTTCTCAAAAAGAGAAAAAAGATCATTTTATTAATACGGATTTTCCTCTTCGTGCAATTTATAAGGTACAGGAAGATCTTTATAACTTAGGGCATGATATAGCTTCTGGTAAAGAAATTTTACTCCCTGAATATGAAGGAGTAGGAGATTTTCGCAAGAGATTGAATGAAAATGCTAAACTTATTCTTCATGCCTTTCATACCAGTGATTTTGCTGCTCGAAATGATGAAACTATCGCACCATCTGCTCAATGGCTCATTGATAATCATTACACCATTGATAAAACCATACAAAAGCTACGTTGTAATCTACCCAAGTCCTTCATAAAGCAACTTCCTCTTTCTACACACAAAGCCGGAATACCACGAATTTTTGCTTTAACTTGGCTTTATATTGCGCATACCGATAGCAGCTTTTCACAAGAAACACTCACTGCTATGACCAACGGATTTCAAGAAGTTTGTGCGCTCACAATTGGTGAATTGTGTGCTCTTCCTTCAGTTATGCAAATGCTGCTCATTGAAAATGTCCGTCGTCTTTCAGTACGTATCGAAAAAGCACGACATATGCGCCATCTTGCTAGTCAAGTTGCAGATAAAATTTCTCTTGTAAAAAATAAAACAAATCTACACTCTCTTTTTACGCAGTATAAATCATTTATTGTTGATCCAACTTTTTCAGCACATTTATTCTATCGCCTGCGCAGTGCATCTGTCGATTCAACCGTAGCATTAACTTGGCTTGAAAAGCAATTGAAAAGCCAAGGCAGTAGCTTAGAGATTGCAACAGCCGATGAACATACCCGACAAGCAGCAGATGGTGTGACCATGGGTAATATTATCCGTGCTCTTAAAGCTATAGATGATGTTGATTGGACAGCATGGTTTGAAACAGTGAGTTGTGTCGATTCTATTTTGCGTAAAAATAGTGATTTTTCTGAAATTGATGCTCACTCACGCAATATTTATCGACAAGTCATTGAAAAAGTTTCTCGCTTTTCGCCTCTTAGTGAACTGGAAGTTGCACATAAAGTTGTAGAAATGGCAAATTCCACTTCTAAAGATATGCCTCATCATTCTTGTGTGGGGTGGTACCTTGTTGATGATGGTTGTGGTATATTTGAAAAGGCTTGTGGATATATTCCGCCCTTTCTCATAAAATGGACACGCGCTTCCTGTTGCTCAAAATTGAGAGTCATCGCCATTCCTGTCTCTTTTCTGACGCTTGCTCTTTTGCTTGTAATTTACGCCCTTTTACAGCTATCTGGCATGACACAATGGATGTCTTTTTGCTTTACTGTATTGGCGCTTTTTCCTGCTATCGATGCTGCTTTTGCTTTATTTAATACTGTTGTTTCGTGGTTTGTCCCATCAAGACAACTCATTGGTTATGAATATAAAGAAGGTATTCCAAAACATGCACGGATAATGGTTGTTGTACCTACTTTGATGACATCACGCGATGATATTGATGAACAAGTGCGCAATCTTGAAGTGCACTATCTTTCCAATCCTAAAGGTGCCATTCATTTTGCACTCATTACAGATTGGGTGGATGCTCCATTGAGAGAAACGCAAGATGATCTTGATTTATTGCACTATGCGCAAAAGAATATTGATAAACTCAATAATCGTTATCATCGTGATGAACTTCCGCTTTTTTTCCTTTTACATCGCCGACGCCTTTATAATACAAGCGAAAAATGTTGGATGGGATGGGAACGAAAGCGAGGAAAACTTCATGAACTTAATCGACTCTTAAGAGGCGATAAAAATACAAGCTTTTATCCTCCCAATCCACGTCTTCCTATGGATTGCCGTTTTGTTATGACGCTGGATTGTGATACACGTCTTACTCCAGAGAGCGTCGCGAAACTTGTTGGAAAGCTTAACCATCCACTCAATCATCCCGTTTTTGATCTACAAAGTGGAAAGGTTGTAAAGGGCTATAGCATTTTACAACCACGCATTATTCCTTCTCTTACAACAGGAAAAAAAACATCAATTCTCCAACGGGTTTTTTCTATAAACCGTGGCATTGATCCTTATGTTTTTGCTGTTTCTGATACTTATCAAGATCTTTTAGGAGAAGGCACCTTTATCGGTAAAGGTCTTTATAATATTGATGCATTTGAACAAGCGCTTGATGGCAAAATTAAAGAAAATACTACTCTTAGTCATGATCTCTTAGAAGGAGGTTATGCTCGTACTGCTCTGGTAAGTAGCATAGAAGTCATTGAAGACTATCCAACCGCTTACAATATTGATGTTATGCGTTATCATCGTTGGGTCCGCGGTGATTGGCAGCTTTTGCCTTATCTTTTTTCCCACCGTCAAATAAGTTCCGTGACGCGTTGGAAAATGCAGGATAATTTACGTCGTTCTCTCACTCCACTTATGTGGTTAATCGCAGCATTTGCAGGATGGGCTTTTTTGTCTTTAAAGAGTGCAATCGTCTGGCAACTATTCTTGTTGTTTAGCTCCTTCATTTCACCCATTCTATGTGTATTAAAAACGCTTGTCTCATCCAATATAGATCATTCTTTGCGTGGACATTTTCAATTAATTTGGAACAAAATTGCTCTTACAAGCGCTGATATATTTCTTAAAACGACGTTTCTTGCTCATTCGGCGTATTTTATGACCGATGCGATTATTCGTACACTCTATCGTATGACGATTTCAAACCAGCATCTTCTTGAATGGAAAACTTCTGCCGCAACAAAATCAATGCCCAATAGTTTGCGTGTCTATGTTTTTACAATGGCACCAGCATCGCTTATTGGTATTCTTACTATAGCACTCCCTCTTTTTTCTGATAGTTTTGCAAGCTTGGTTGCTTTGCCTTTTGGGATAGCATGGTTTTTTTCACCCTTTATTGCTTGGATTGTGAGTCAACCTTCAACCTTTCAAGATAGCCTTGATCTTTCTTCAAAAGATGAAAAAAAACTTCGCTCTATTGCACGGCGGACATGGCTTTATTATACAACCTTTGTCAATGCACAAAACAACCATCTGCCTCCCGATAATTTTCAAGAAGATCCTGAACCTCTTGTTGCTCAACGTACATCGCCTACGAATATTGGCGTTTATCTCCTTTCTATTATTGCAGCACGTGATTTTGGCTGGATTGGTTTTGAAGAGACCATCACCCGTATTGAATGTACATTACGCTCTCTTACAAAAATGGAAAAGTTTCGTGGTCATCTCTATAATTGGTATGAAACGGAGACACTCAGGCCTCTTTTGCCTACTTATGTATCAACCGTTGATTCAGGAAATCTTGCCGGTCATTTGGTAACACTCTCTTCTGCTTTAAGTGAATGGGCTGAAAAACCGCCTCTTTTTTTCCAAAGTGATCGAGAAGGCTTATCGGATGTTCTTGCTATTCTTGAAGAAACTGTCAGAGAAGTTCCAGATCATCAACCCAGTTTACGCTCTTTACGCCAAAAAATCGAAGAAAACATCACTCGTTTTCATGACTCTGTCTTCACTTTTTTAGAACAAGAAAATACGGTCCCTTCTCACATCATAGATCTTTCACTTGCAGCCCACGATATTGTGCACTTAGTCGGTGAACTTGACCACAAAATTCAAACGATAGAATCTGCTCGTGCGCTTTCTTGGGCTAAATGCCTTATCGACACCTGTAACGCTCATCATCATGATGCGACTGCTCATTGTGATACTGAAAAATTACGTAAAAACCTAAACAGGCTGGCTATAATGGCACGGCAAATAGCCTTTGATATGAAATTTGACTTTTTAGAACAGCCTAAACGGCATCTCTTATCCATTGGATATCGTGTTCAAGAAAACAAACTCGATGAAAATTGTTATGACCTACTTGCTTCAGAAGCACGTCTTGCAAGCTTTTTTGCCATCGCAAAAGGAGATATAAAACTTAAACATTGGTTTCGTCTTGGTCGACTTCTCGTACCCATAGGTGGGAAAGGTGCACTCCTATCATGGTCTGGATCAATGTTCGAATATCTTATGCCATCTCTCGTAATGCATGAACCTTTAGGGTCTCTCTTAGATCAAACAAATCGATTGATTATTCGTTGTCAAATACAATATGCCCATAAACGGGAATTTCCATGGGGTATTTCAGAAGCCGCATTTAATGCTCGCGATCATTTAATGAATTACCAATACGCTCATTTTGGTGTTCCAAACCTCGGACTCCAACGTGGTCTTTCACGCAATGCTGTCATTGCTCCCTATGCCAGCCTTCTAGCGGCACAATATGCTCCTGCTTGCGCTGTCGCTAATTTAAAACGACTCCGTGATCTTGGAGCTTTAGGAACATATGGTTATTATGACTCTGTTGATTTTACTCCAACACGCGTGAAAACAGGGGAAAAATACGCCATTGTACGCAATTATTATGCGCACCATCATGGTATGTCTATTCTTGCTCTTAACAATGTTATTTTTCAAGGGCGAATGCGTGATCGTTTTCACCGTGATCCCGTTATTGAAGCAACACAATTGCTCTTACAGGAAAGAGCGCCTCATCTCATTCCTATTATTCATACCAAAGCTGTTAATCGTATGCGCAATAAGTCTCAAGCATTTGACGCAGCCCCTTTGCGCATTATTACAAACCCGTTACTCAAACCACGAGCAACTTTACTTTTGTCTAATGGCTTTTATTCTACCATGTTAACAGCGAATGGTTCTGGTTACAGCCGTTGGCACGATTATGCGATTACGCGCTTTATTCCTGATGCAACAGAAGATCAACAAGGTACTTTATTCTTCTTACGTGATACGCATAGTGGACGGTGGTGGTCTGTTACTGGTGAGCCAACACGTGTTATTGAAGAAGAAGCTGTCAGCATTTTTACAGATGAAAAGGCTGAATATACAAAAATGGTTGATGGTATTAAATCAACACTTGAATGTCTTATTACATCTGAAGGATGTGGCGAAGGGAGACGTATTCAATTGATGAATACGACAAATAAAGACCGACTCATTGAAGTGACTTCTTATGGTGAATTAGCGCTTGCAACGATGGATACAGACCAAGTTCATCCTGTTTTTTCCCGTATGTTTATAGAGACAGAAATTACTGAAGAAGGTAAAACAATTTTTGCCAAAAGGCGCAAACGCTCGCCTAGTGATCCTGAAATCTATGTTGCCCATTTTGTTTCTAGTACAACAGATATTCTCCAAGAGACAGAAGCTGAAACAGATCGCTCTCTGTTTATTGGTCGGGGGCGATCCATTCATCGGCCCACTGCATTTGACCAAAATGCTCGTTTCAGTAATAGTCAAGGTTGTGTTCTTGACCCTGTTATGTCATTGCGATGCCGTATAAAAATTTCAGCCCATGAAAAAGCAGAACTTATTTTTTGGACTTTTGCTGCTCATACAAAAGAAGCGCTAAATAATCATATTAAACATTATCGACAACCTGATATGTTTCAAAAAGAACTTTCAATGGCATGGACGCGCTCACAAGTCGCACTGTATCAGAGCGGAACCCAGCTTAAAGAAGCTATTATCTATCAAAAATATGCAACACCGCTTATTTATCCAGAAAGAACGTGGCGTCTTCCTTCTGAAATATTAGCAAAAACGATAGGAAAAAAGTCTAATCTTTGGCCTATGTCTATCTCAGGAGACAATCCACTCTGTCTTCTTAGATTAAATAACGAGGGAAATATAACTGTACTGCGCGAGCTCCTTAAAGCACATGAATATTGGCGTATGCGCGGACTCATTGTTGATTTGGTCATTCTTAATGAACAAACATTTTCCTACATACAAAATACACAACGCGCTCTTGAGTGGGTCTGTGAATCTTATTATCACCACACGCAAAAAGCAGATGAACGCCAACATATTTTCATGCTTCGACGCGATCAAATGAGTGAAAATAGTTTTAAAACGCTTCTTGCATCAGCGCGTATCGTTCTTGATGCCCAAAATGGCTCTTTATCTGAACAACTTAAACGACTTGATGAGAATGATTTTAATCTCACAGTTCGTAAAAATTATCAAGAATCTTATGATCAATTAAACTTGCCAAGATATAACGAAGGACAGCAATTTACAACACAAACTGAACAAAATCTTTTTTCTTCCATTGGTCTTATTAGCCAACAAAAACCATCCTCTTTTCTCCCAAATGGAGAAGATCTAAGATATTGGAATGGTTACGGTGGTTTTAATCAGCACAATCATTATGTAATACGTCTTCATGGACGTACCACTACACCGCATCCGTGGATTAATGTCATTGCTAATCACAGATTTGGTTTTCATGTCTCTGCTGAAGGTGCAATTTTTACTTGGGCTAACAATAGCCGCGATTATCAACTAACTCCTTGGGCGAATGATCCAACGTCTAACCGACCAGGAGAAGCTCTTTATCTGGTTGATCGCCAGTCTTTAAAACGTTTCTCACCCGTTTCTACTGTTGAATGTGACGAAAATATTGTCTATGAGGCTTGTCATGGGTTTGGATTCTCAACTTTTAAATCAACACATTCAGAAATCGCATTAGAACTGACTCATACACTTGATCCCGAAAAACCTATTCGCTTTTCACGTCTTATCCTTACGAATGAAGGGAAAAAACCACGCAGTTTACGCCTTTATAATTATGTTGAATGGGTTTTGGGAAATGTCCGTACAAAATATGCCCCCTTTATTGTTTCCTCTTATGAGGACAGATGGGGTGCACATTTTATTCAAAATCCCTATCACATCGAGAAATCTCAACAAGTTACATTTTTATCAGCATCCGAAATGCCAACCAGCACTACGACCAATCGCGCTGAATTTATTGGTGCAACGGGAACCGTAACACGTCCAAATGCGATCCGTAAAGCCGGTGCTCTTTCGAATACCATTGAAGCAGGATGTGATCCTTGTTCAGCATTCGCTTATGATATTGATCTTCAACCAGGGCAAACAAAAGAAATCATATTCTATCTTGGTAGTGCTGAAAATAGGCAAGAAGCTGAAAAATTACTCAATCAAGTACGTACAAGTGATTTTGAAATTCAGCTCACAAAACAAAAACAGCAATGGAGTGATTTTGTTTCTCCTTTCCAAGTCAAAACACCTGATGCTTCTTTTAATCTTATGGTCAACCATTGGCTTCCTTATCAAATCTACGCATGCCGCATCATGGCACGCGCAGGCTTTTACCAAGCGAGTGGTGCATTTGGTTTTCGTGACCAGTTACAAGATAGCTTGTCTTTGTTATTGCTGGAACCACAATTAGCACGTGAACAATTGTTAAATGCAGCAGCGCACCAATTTCTTGAAGGTGATGTGCAACATTGGTGGTTGCCTGACACAAATGCTGGTGTTCGTACATACATTTCTGATGATATCGTTTGGCTTGCATATGCAACAGCTCTTTATGTCACTACCACTGGTGATGACGCTTTTCTTGATACGCTCATTCCTTTTATTGAAGGTGATGTTCTCAAAAGTGGGCAACAGGATGCTTATTTTCAACCCACCCAATCCTCAAAGGTTGCAACAGTTTATGAACATTGTGCTTTAGCTTTAGACCTTGCCATTAAACGCTGCGGACCACATGGTCTCCCTCTTATTTTAGGTGGGGATTGGAATGATGGTATGAATTTGGTTGGTGTGGAAGGAAAAGGCGAAAGCATTTGGTTAGGATGGTTTCTTGGGTACACATTACAAGCATTTATCTCTTTAGCCCAAAAACGTGGTGATAATAGCCATATGCAAATATGGAGTACGTACCTTGAACATTTAACAAAATCCCTAGAGAAAAACGGTTGGGATGGTGCTTGGTATCGACGTGGTTATTTTGATGATGGAACACCTCTTGGCTCTAAAATCAATGATGAATGTCAAATTGATACCATTGCTCAATCTTGGGCTGTCATTTCTCAAATGGCATCGCCTGAACGTCAAAAACAAGCGATGAAATCAATGTTGGAACAGCTCTATGATAAAAAAGGCGGACTCATTCGCCTTTTTTGGCCGCCTTTTGATAAAAGTACGCTCGAGCCTGGTTATATAAAAGGTTATCCTCCAGGAATTCGAGAAAATGGTGGTCAATACACGCATGGTGCCATTTGGAGTATTTTTGCGTTGGCTGAAATGGAACAAAACGATAAAGCTTATGCTTTATTTTCTATGATAAACCCAATTACCCATGGACAAGATCCTGAAATTTATCGTGTTGAACCTTATGTGATGGCCGCAGATATTTATGCTGTTGAACCACGATGTGGTCAAGGCGGTTGGACTTGGTATACAGGTTCAGCCGGTTGGTTTTATCGCGCCGCAACACAAGCTATTCTTGGAATACAGCGTCAGGGAGACCTATTGTTTTTGCAGCCACATTTACCCTCTATTTGGCCAAAATATGAAGCAACAATGAAGTTTTATGATGCCGTTTATCGCATTAAAGTAAAATGGGGACCTAAAAATATGCTCTATGTTAATAGCAAAGAATATACCGAAGTTCATATAGGGATAAAGTTACAAAAAACAGGTCAGCATGAAATTATGCGTATTGTCAAATCTTAAAGATGAAAAAAGAGAGCAGGCTTTTTATTCTTGCCCAAAACTGTAGAGTTGTTATATTGCACCGTCTATATTAGCCGTGTTGGTGCATAATATTTTAGATTTTATGAAAATGAAAGAAAAAGGTTATGAATCATCCGGATATTGCTAGACGTGTTTACAATCACACTTGGAAGCTTGATCCCATTATTCGGTCACTTCTTGATACGGATTTTTATAAGCTTCTTATGGTGCAGATGATTTGGGGGTTATACCCTAATGTTAATGTTACTTTTTCCCTCATAAGTCGCTCTAAAACAATACGTCTTGCCGATGATATTGATGAGAGTGAATTACGTGCTCAACTTGATCATGCTCTTAGTTTGCGCTTTACAAAAAAAGAAATGATCTGGCTTGCTGGTAATACATTTTATGGACGCAAACAAATTTTTGAACCGGATTTTCTTCAGTGGCTTGAGAATTTTCAACTCCCAGAATATGAACTCACCCGCAAAGATGGCCAATATATCCTTCATTTTCATGGACCCTGGGCCCATAGTTCCATGTGGGAAATTCCTGCCCTTGCTATTATTAGTGAATTACGTTCACGTGCTGCTCTCAAAAAACTAGATCGTTTTGCTCTTGATGTACTTTATGCGCGTGCTAAAGCAAAAATGTGGAGTAAAGTTGAACGTCTCAAAAAATTGCCTGATATTAAAATATCTGACTTTGGGACAAGGCGCCGCCATTCTTTTTTATGGCAGCGCTGGTGTGTGGAAGCATTAAAAGAAGGCATTGGTCATTCTTTTACTGGAACTTCTAATGTTCTTCTTGCCATGGATACGGATTTAGAAGCTCTTGGAACCAATGCACACGAATTGCCTATGGTTATTGCGGCTCTCAGCAACAACGATGATGAATTACGCAGAGCTCCGTATCAAGTCTTGCAAGATTGGAATCGTTATTATGGTGGAAATCTTCTCATTGTTTTACCTGATACCTTTGGTACAGAAGAATTTTTACGCAATGCACCAGATTGGGTTGCTGATTGGACGGGTTTCAGACCCGATAGTGCGCCCCCTATTGAAGGTGGCGAACGTATTATTCAATGGTGGAAAGAAAAAGGAAAAGATCCACGCAAAAAACTTTTAATTTTTTCTGATGCTCTTGATGTCAATACAATTGAAAAAACCTATCATCATTTCCATGGTAGAGTGCGCATGAGTTTTGGATGGGGCACGGATCTTACCAATGATTTTACAGGCTGTGCACCTCAGGAAATCAAAACTCTTGATGCTCTTTCCCTTGTTTGTAAGGTGACCTATGCCAATGGTCGACCAGCCGTAAAACTTTCAGATAATCCTGAAAAAACGATTGGTGATTCAAAAGAAGTACAACGTTATCTCAATTTTTTTGGTAATAAAAAGCGAATTGCTAGACCTATAAAGACATAGTTTCCGGTTCTTTAAAACAAGTATATTGACTCATCATATTGTTTATAAGATTGATTTTTGTTCTACCCTAAGGATGAGGATTCTTAACCTTTGCTGGTCTGTAAACAGTTCGGCTGTTTTTGAGCAGATTCTACTTGGCCTACCACGCATACGCTTCACTTACATAAGGCGCGATAGATAAGACTTAAAAGTATTTACGACGCATTAAAAAAACACTTAACGTGCCAAGGAAGTTTAGCCAAGGAGATTTTCTCATTTTAACCCTGTTAAATCAAGCACACTCATCTCCTTGCATGTATGAAGGTTTTCAAGTTCTAAGGGTTATTGTTGTAGTTTGACAGTAGGTTTTATACTAAGTAGGAAGAGGTTGGATTAAGTAGGAATACGTGGTAATTTGTTGTTTTTATGTACAATTTTGACCATTAAATGCGCGTTTTATCAAAATAGATTTTGACACCTAAAATTGCAAAAATTACCGAAAATCAGAAAAAAGTGCGTTTCCATAAGTAAAAATGAGAAAAGGCTTTCAAAACCCTTTGAGAACATCTTTAAACTCTTTGAAAAAAATAAATTGGTACAAAATTTAGTGTCAAAATATACAAAACCAGATGACAAGCTATAATTGTAGCATTAGGAATTACTAAGGCAACATTGGAGGATGACAAATAGCATGGTGACTGTCGGTGTGTATTTTGCAAGGCAAGGATGATGGTGCTCAAATAGATTTTATACATGTTACAGGAGATTTTACTTTATCCATGTATAGTCTGCTATTATGAAATGAGTAAAGCGTTGAGAAATGTTTCATTAAAAATAAATGTGTAAATAACATGATTTGGGAGACCTTTTGTTTTACTTGAGGGGCATGACTTCATTAAAAAACAAAGAATGCAATAATATTTTTATTTCGAATAAGCTTTATACAAAGACAGAAAAATTATTTATTCGCATATTATAATAAGAATGCGTGTATATATAAAACCATTTGAAAAACTCTGTTGTTTCTTATGAATTATTCTTAAGTTAATAACAGATGTAACATTAAAGATTGATATAATAGACCGGCTTCTTAACTGTATAAGTATAAAAATGATGGTGTTTAGTAAGCTTTGTATTATATCCTCATTAAGAAATATGAAAAAAACGAAATGTCTTTTAGAAAGAAATGACTATCATATCAATGACTTTTTAATGATGTATATGTAGAGATTCATACAAACATGCTTTACAGAAATAAAGACTCTCTTCCATGAATGTGATTTATCATTGTTTACCAAGAGAGAACATTTTGAGTGTTCATAAACAATTTTCTTTGTTCATAAAAATTATTTCACAAACATATTATTAATTAATTGCGTTCAAAAAGCTTGCTATTTCATATGCATTTTGGAAATGGAGAGCTTATATTCAAAACTTAAAAGTTCTCATAGTTTTACAAATAAGCCGAAGCTAAAAAGAGTATCCCATAAAGCCTTTTTTATCATTAGGAAGATGGACGTGTTACAATATAAATGGCAATCAGCAATAATATAACCGCAACAAGTAAAGAAATCCACAAAGGAGGGTGTAGCATTACAAAAAAGGATAAAAATCCTCCTGTCATACTCATCATTGCAAAAACTTTAACAAATGGAGAGATTGCTTTTTTTTCTTCCCATCGCTTAATAGGGGGACCCAAAATACGATGATTATTCAACCATTGATGAAAACGTGGAGAAGAACGCGTAAAACACCATGAGGCAACCAATAAAAAAGGCACAGTTGGCATAATAGGTAATACGACACCGATAATACCTAATATAACCATCGCCCACCCTGCTATATAATAGCAGATACGTAAAGGGTGCGATATCTTCAAATCTTTTTTCATTTTCTCGTACTATTTTCCTCTACGCAAAACCCTATACAAAAACATTGTATCTGTTTTTTTCTGTTTACATGTCTGAGTGCACAATTACGCTCTACCCCTTCATGTGTAAGTGTCTTTGCTGTTATAAGTTCCTTGAAAATACCGAATAGCTTACACAATATTATAATCATTTTAAATGATTTCAAGAAAAGAGGAGAGATTTTAGAAAAACAAAAAAATAAAAAGGCTGCAGAAGAAATCAATGCAGCCTCTTAATTAAGAATGCAGTTTTGGGGGGGAGAAAATTTACTGCATTCACCTGCTAGATATTAGGAGGAAAAATAACCTAGCACCCCGGACTCTAATTAAAATAAAAATGAGAAACAATATATAAAAATGCATGGCTGATATGCATGAATTTTAACACTTTCAAGTCTCTTGAACTGTGTTTCGACGAAAGAAAATCATCATGAAAATAGCCATAAAAATCAACGTCAAGATCAACACAATTGTGGAAGCAGAATCAGAGCCGATAAATAAGCTGAGATAAATCCCTAAAAAACCAGAAAAAGCTGCAACAAGTATCGCGATCATTAACATAAAAGAAAACCGCTTTGTGACAAGATAGGCAATTGCTCCTGGTGCTATCAGTAAAGAAATAACGAGTACGATACCTACAGCTTTCAAAGCTGCAACAATTGTAAGAGAAATCATCGTTAGCAGGGTATAGTGGAGTAGAGATATTGGTAACCCCATTGCACGTCCTTGAACTGTGTCAAAAATATACAGCATAAAGTCGCGCCATTTTGCTGCTAAAATAAAAGTGACAACAGCGGAAATGATTGCCGTCTGCGTTATATCAAGCCAGTTAACACCCAAGAGATTACCAAATAGAATATGATTCAAATCTAAGCTACTATAAATAGACGTGGCTAAAACAAGCCCCAAACCAAACATTGAAGAAAAGACCACACCCATCACCGTGTCCTGTTTGATACGGCTATTGCTCCCTAAAAAACCCGTTAATAGTGCACACACCATTCCTGCAACAAAAGCACCGCAAGTAATCAAAGTCATTGTAATATTCTCTGGACGCATATGCTGAAACCAAGCAAATGGCAAAGAAGTTAAAAATGCGATTACCCATGGTGTTGTCATATAACCAACAACAACACCTGGAAAAACTGCATGAGAAATGGCATCGCCTAACAGCGCCCATCCTTTCAAAATAAGAAAACAGGAAAGCATCGCCATGGGAATAGAAAGAATCATGACAATAAGCATACCCTTAAGCATAAAAGAAAACTGAAACGGAAGCAGTAATTGATCAATCATGATAATATTACACCCTTTTTTGCCGCATTTATGCGTAAGCGCGCAGCAATAAACCCATGTTTAGGAGCAAAAATAAAAGCCAAAACAAATAAAGATGCTTGAAAAAGCACTACAACCCCCCCTGTTTGTGCATTCAAAAAATAACTCACATAAACACCCAAGACACTTGTGAAGGTTCCAATTACAACTGCAATAACCAAGATGTTCACGAAACGATCACTTAAAAGATAGGCCGTTGCTCCAGGTGTCACAACAAGACAAATGACTAAGAATGCTCCAACGGTTTGCATCGCAGCAACAGTACAAGCGGCAAGCAATGTGAAAAAGAGAATCTTTAAAAATTTTACGTTTAATCCAATGGCATGCGCATGCGTTTCATCAAATAATGACACAAGAAGATCTTTCCATTTCAAAAGCAATATAAGCAACGAAACAAAGCCGATAAAAGCCAATTGTAGAATATCTGTTGAACTCACTGCTAAAATATTTCCCAAAACAATCGTATCAATATTAACAGCCATTGGTTTTAATGATTTGAGAAACAACCCAAAGGCAAAAAAGGAAGAAAAAATGAGCCCAATAATGGTATCTTCTTTAAGCTTTGTCCGGTGGTTAAAAAAGAGCATTGCTGCTGCTGCAAGACCACCAGAAAAAAAAGCGCCGAGTGAAAAAGGTAACCCTAAAAGGTAAGCTCCTGCTACACCAGGAACAATCGAATGGGAAAGTGCATCACCAATCAATGACCAACCTTTTAACATCAAAAAAGCTGAAAGAAAGGCACAAACACACCCAACTAACCCAGAAACCCACATTGCATTCACCATATATTGATAGCTCAGTGGCTCAAGCAACCAAGAAATCATGCAACGTGCTCCACTCTTTCAATATCTTCACAAACTGCAGACTGCTTTCTTCCCATGAAAACATCATTTTTTTTGTGGTTTGAAGATCAAAAATATGGTGGTGCAAAGACCCTCCAAAAGTTTTCTCCAGATTTTCCTTTGTAAAGATTTTTTCTGTTAACCCAGAAGCTAAAACAGTACCTTTTATTAAAACTGTATGATCACAAAATTCGCGAACAGAACCCAAATTGTGAGTTGAAACCAAGATCACTGCTCCTTCTTTACGGAGATCTTGTAACAAAGCAATGATTTTATCTTCTGTTGTAACGTCAACCCCTGTAAACGGCTCATCTAATAAAATAGCTTTTGCTTTCTGTGCAAGAGCGCGCGCTAGAAAAACACGCTTTTTCTGTCCACCAGAAAGTTCTCCAATTTGGCGCTTGGCAAAAGCCAACATATCAACGCGTTCTAAGGCAATACGAACGGCTTCATAATCTTGTGTACGGGCATAGCGAAAGAAATTCATATGACCGTACCGCCCCATCAATACAACATCTTCAACCAAGACAGGAAAATTCCAATCAACATCTTCACTTTGAGGAACATAAGCAATAAGATTTTTTTTCAAAGCTATATCAACGGGCAAATCAAACATACGAATTTTTCCCTTTGAGGGGCGTACAAACCCCATAATCGCTTTAAATAACGTTGACTTACCGGATCCATTAACACCAACCAATGCCGTAATAGAACCCTTTGGACTTTCAAAATTCACTTCGCGTAAAGCTGTATGTCCATTACGATATGTTACCGTTACTCCTTGGGCAAAAATTCCACATTCCGTCATTGGTTTTTTACTCCCTCTACTAAAGCATTGCTAATACGTCCACTCGTGACACGTAATAAATCAATATAAGTGGGTACCTCACCATTTTTCTCACTTAAAGAATCAACATAAAGAACACCACCGTATTTAGCCCCTGTTTCTCTGGCAACCTGCTTGGCAGGCGCAGGGGAAATAGTGCTTTCAGAAAAAACTGCATGAATATTGTATTTGCGAACCATATCGATAACATGCTTGACCTGCTGTGGTGTTCCTTGTTGGTCAGCATTGATGGGCCATAAATAAAGTTCTTTTAGATCAAAATCACGCGCCAAATAGCTAAAAGCCCCCTCACTGGTCACAAGCCAACGTTTATCTTGCGGTACAGCTTCTAATTCAGCCCTAATTGGATCAATCGTTGCACGAATTTTCTGTTTATAAATTTCAGCATTCTGTTTATAAATTTCAGCATGTTCAGGATCATATTTTACAAAAGCATCGCGAATATTATCAACGTAAATCAAAGCAGAGGTCGGTGACATCCACGCATGAGGATTGGGTTTACCGCTAAAGGGTCCCTCACCAATTTTAATGGGTATAATACCTTTTGAAACAACAACACTTGGAACATCCTTGATATTTTGAAAAAACTTTTCAAACCAAAGCTCTAACTCTAAACCATTCCACAATACAAGGTTAGCTCCCTGAGCACGCATAAGATCGCGTGGGGTGGGTTGGTATTCATGAATTTCCGCACCTGGTTTTGTAATGGATTCAACATCAGCGGCATCACCTGCTACATTGCGTGCCATATCAGCAATGATAGTGAATGTCGTAACAGCTTTAAATTTACCAGCACACAAAGCAAAATTGGGTGTAAAAAAAATAACACTTCCAAAAACTATGGTGAAAAACGTTCTTACGTTCATTGATTCTCTCTTTCCTTTATATGCCTTCTTTTTATTGCAAATAATTTGCATTATCATTTAGCAATAGCAGTTATCTTTTACATTTGCAATGAAGGATTAAGAGAAAAAATAACTTTTCAAGATGTTTAAAAACAGTTTTTTCATATTGAAAAAATTGATGATTTAAGCAGCTTGTTTTGGTAAGGAGGTTCCCTTTCAAGAAGGTCTATAGCTCTTGAATGCCAAACAAAAAGGGAGCACTCAAAAATGCTCCCACTTCATGTAAAATATCTCATAAAAAATGAGAATACTCAGTAGCGTAAATATGCACCTGTCATTTTGGTAACATTATCCACGATCTTTGAGGCAAGCTTTTCTAAATCTTCATCTGTTAGAGTCCGTTCTATGGGCTGAATAGTTACTTCAATTGCAACAGATTTTTTATCTTCACCAAAGCTTAAATCTTCAAAAATATCAAAAACCTGCACTGAATGAATAAGTTTTTTATCGGCTCCACTTGCCGCCCGAATAATAAGAGAAGAGGCAACAGTTTTATCCGCTATAAAGGCAAAATCACGCCGCACCATTTGAAAAGGTGAGAGTTTCAAAGGAGGGCGGCTTTTGGTCGTTTTTTTCTTTGATTCTGGAATTCGGTCTAGAAAAATTTCAAAGCCGCATAAAGGTCCACTGACATCTAACTTTTCTAATGTAGCAGGATGAAAAACACCAAAAAAACCAAGAATAATCTTTGATCCAAGTTTTATGACACCTGAACGACCAGGGTGATACCAATCAGGTGCTCCAACTTCAATCTGCACTTTCCCAACATCCATATCGCATGCTTCTAAAATAGCTAAAGCATCTGCTTTGGCATCAAAAACATCAACGACGGTTGCATTTCCATTCCAAAAACGCCCAGCCCCTTTAAACTGCTCTGTTCCGCGACGAATTCCACTAACAACACGGTGTTGTTTATCAGGGGTGTCGCCCTCATAAATACTTGAAACTTCAAACAAAGCAAGATCGGAAAAACCACGATCAGCATTTCTTTGTGCCGCTATAATCAAACCAGGTAAAAGGGAAGGACGCATCATTGACATATCAGCAGCAATAGGATTAACTAATTTAAGCTCTTCTTGACCTCCTCCAAAAGCAAGAGCTTGATTTTCAGAAATAAAAGACCATGTTACCGCTTCTTTCATACCACGTTGCACTAGAGCCAAACGTGTAGCACGTGAACGAATTTGTGCGCATGTTAAAATTTGATCTTTTCCTTCTGCAAAGTTTTCCAAAGGAATAGGTTTAATTTTATCTAACCCATAAATTCTCATAACCTCTTCCACCAAATCGGCTTTACTCATAATATCAGGGCGCCATGATGGTACTTTTACCGTAATAACATCTCCTTTTCCTTCAACAAAAAATCCAAGTTTTGTTAAAATAGAGATGACTTTTTCAGGCTCTATTTCCAAATTTGTTAAACGTTTAATTTCAGAAAAAGGAAAAGCGATCTGTTTGATTTCTTGTTGCTGATAGCCAACGATCCTCTTTTTAGATACTTCACCACCACAAAGACGTAAGACCAATTCTGTTGCAATCTCAAGTCCTGTTTCTATAAAAGCCGGGTCAACACCTCGTTCAAATCGATAACGTGCATCACTGATAAGACCTAATGCTCTTCCTGTTTGTGCAATGCTTCGCGCATCCCAAAGCGCCGATTCAATAATAACGCGATGTGTTGTTTCATCACAACTCGTTCTTTCACCGCCCATGATACCGGCAATCGAAACAACCCCCTCATCATCTGCAATGACACAATTCTTAGCGCCCAGATGATAGATTTTTCCGTTCAGTGCTTGAAGCTGCTCTCCCTCACGCGCGCAACGTACACACAAATTACCTTTAATTTTATCTGCATCAAAAACATGGAGTGGACGACCAAGGTCAAAACTGATGTAATTGGTCATATCAACAAGCGCATTAATCGGTCTCAAACCAATTGCATTCAAACGCTGTTGCATCCACTGTGGTGATTCGCCATTTTGAACATTGCGTACTTCACGCCAAGCGAAACCTAAACATAATGATGAACCTTGCGAAAAATCTAATGAAACATCGAGAGGTGTTTCAAAAGAAGGCTCAAATTTTGACAAAGATAATTCTTTTAATTTTCCCATTCCAGCGGCAGAAAGATCACGAGCAATACCGCGAACACCTGTACAATCGGAACGATTGGGGGTCAAACCAATATCAATGATCGGATCATCTAAACCAGCATAAGCTGCAAATGAATCTCCAATAGGTGCATCTTCTGGAAGTTCGATAATTCCCTCATGTTCATTTGATAATTCAAGCTCCGCTTGCGAACACATCATCCCAAAACTTTCAACCCCGCGGATTTTTCCTACAGATAATGTCACATCAAGTCCTGGGATATAAGTGCCTGGTAGTGCCAGAACACCTACAAGACCTGCTCGTGCATTTGGTGCTCCACAGACAACTTGAACAGGTGTAGCAGTTCCTGTATCCACTGATAAAATTTGAAGTTTATCGGCATCAGGATGTTTTATTGCTATTAAAACTTTTGCAATCATAAAACCTTTTAAAGAAGACCGATCATCAACGTGATCAACCTCAAGACCGATAGCGGTTAATTTTTCACAAATTTCATTCAAAGATGCATTTGTTTCTAAGTGATCTTTTAACCACGACAATGTAAACTTCATTTTAAAACCTCACATGAAAGCGATGACTAAGATCACACGTTTTTATTAGGAAAAAAAGCAGGCATATCAAAGCAACGAAAGCCATAATGGTCTAACCAACGCAGGTCAGCATCAAAAAAAGCCCGCAAATCAGGCATACCGTATTTCAACATGGCAATACGATCAATGCCCATGCCCCATGCAAAACCTTGATATTCATCGGGATCTAAACCAACATTTTTCAACACCTGGGGATGCACCATTCCGCATCCTAAAATTTCCAACCAATCCTGTCCTTCTCCGAACTTTACTTCTGAACCAGAACGATCACATTGAATATCCACTTCCATAGATGGTTCGGTAAAAGGGAAAAAAGAGGGACGAAAACGCATTTTTACAGAGGGAACTTCAAAAAATTCTTTACAAAAGGTTTCATGTAGCCACATCATATGGGCAATGGTGGAGGTTTTATCGATGACAAGACCTTCTACCTGATGGAACATGGGAGAATGTGTTGCATCCGAATCCATGCGGTAAGTTTTTCCAGGAATAATGATTCGTATCGGTGCTTTTTGTTTTTCTAGTGTACGAATTTGTACGGGTGATGTATGGGTTCGCAATAATTTTCGTTCTCCCATTTTATCAACATCAAAAAAGAAGGTATCATGCATTTCACGCGCTGGATGCCCTTCAGGAAAATTCAATGCCGTAAAATTATAATAATCTGTTTCAATATCAGGTCCCTCTGCAAGAGAAAAACCCAACTTTGTATAAATGGCAATAATTTCCTCAATCACTTGTGAAATAGGATGAATGCGTCCCCGTTCTATAGGTGAAGAGCGAACAGGCAAGGTAACATCAACTGTTTCACGAGAAAGACGGGCATCCATTGCCTGTCTTTTCAAAAGATCACGCTTTTGTGCCCATAATTCTAAAATGCGATTTTTTAATCCATTAAGAACTGGTCCAACTTTATGGCGCTCGCCAGCATCCATTTTTCCTAATTCTTTTAATTTTTCAGAGATACTACCTTTTTTACCCAATGCTGCAATACGCACTTCTTCAAGTGCTTGTTCATCACCTGCTGCCTCTAAGGCTAAACAAATTTCTTGTTCCAGATGCTCAATATCATTCATATTTTTGCCTATTTTTTAATAAAGAAAAACCCGCACTCGCAATAGCCAGCACGGGACCTCGAATAAATGAATGCTTTAAGAGAACACGACTGGCTTATTTGACAGCGCCTTCGAAAGCATTAGGTGTCGTATCTTTTAAATATTCTAAAGCTTTTTTTGCCGAAGCTACTAAAGCAGAAAATGCTTCTGCCTCATGGATTGCTATATCTGAAAGAACCTTACGATCAACCTCAATACCGGCTTTTGATAAGCCATCAATAAAACGTCCATAAGTTAAACCTTCTGCGCGAACAGCCGCATTAATTCTCTGAATCCACAAAGCACGGAAAGTACGTTTCCTATTTTTGCGATCACGATAAGCGTATTGCTTTGAACGATCAACCGCTGCTTTAGCTGCACGAATGGTATTTTTACGACGACCGTAAAAACCTTCAGCCTGTTTAATAACTTTTTTGTGCTTAGCGTGTGCTGTCACACCTCTTTTCACACGAGCCATATTATAATCTCCTCAAAATCAAAAGCGTAAGGTTTAAATACCATTCGGCAAATAATGCTGAATGACTTTTTTAGCATCTTGTTCACACAAAACCATTGTTCCACGTGCATCGCGAATAAATTTATTCGAACGCTTAATCATGCCGTGGCGCTTACCGGCAGCTGCTACTTTAATTTTGCCTGACGCAGTGATTTTAAACCGCTTTTTAGCGGATGATTTGGTCTTCATCTTGGGCATTTTGCTACTCCGTACATTAATTTATTTAATCAAACATTTTATTCACTCAAGCGGACCAACGCTTGAACAAGCATTTAAACAGCCACGGCATGCCCTGCCGGGCGGCTCTTAAAGACGTTTTCATAAGCTAGTATACACAAAATAGCAAGACCGTATTACAAAAAAATCGGCGCTCCATTGCCTTGAAGCTCAACCAAAGGTGCTGGAATTACATTTGTTTTGATGGCTGCTTTACATAAATCGGCAATAATGCATTGCGTACATTGTGGTTTACGGGCTTGACAAATATAGCGACCATGTAAAATCAGCCAATGATGCGCATGGCGAATATAATGAACCGGTATAATCCTTAATAATTTTTTCTCAACAATTTCTGGTGTTTTGCCAGGCGCCAAACCAAGACGATTGCTTAAGCGAAAAATATGTGTATCTACTGCCAATGTAGGCTGACCAAAAGCAACATTCAAGACCACATTAGCCGTTTTGCGCCCCACTCCAGGAAGGGCCATGAGTGCTTCACGCGTATCGGGTACTTGACCGCCATAATAATCAATTAAACAGTTGCAAAGCGCATAAACATTACGTGCTTTTGCACGCCAAAGGCCAATTGAACGGATATGATTTGCTATTTCTTCTTCCCCTAATGCAACCATTTTTTCCGGTTGATCAGCAAGGCAAAATAATTCTTTTGTCGCTTTATTAACGCTTACATCTGTCGCTTGAGCCGAAAGCACAACGGCAACTAAAAGTGTAAAAGTATTTATATAGTTAAGATCACTCTTAGGTGTTGGGCGTTGCACAGAAAAACGGCGAAATATTTCCGCAATTTCATCTTTATTATACAATATACTAGATAAATTTCGCACCTTTGATAATTTTATGTTACTTTGAGGCATTGAACTCTCTTAAATCTTCTCTCTTGAAGTTATCATTCACGCTCGCCATATGAGAGGAGTGCAGCGAACACTTTTATAGAGTTTGGTCAAGTAAAGCCGTTTTAAAGAGGATACTCATGAATGACACATGTGACGCCTTTCTCCAATCCTTTTCTTTTAGGGTTTGAAACCGTAGAAAAAATATTGCAACGTATCGGTAAAGCTGATGAGGCTTACCCAGCCTATAATATTGAACGTTTGCATAAAAGTGATGATGCAAATCATATCCGGATAACTTTGGCTGTTGCTGGATTTAAGATTAACCATCTTAATATTTTACTCGATGATAATCAATTGGTTATTCATGGTAAACAAACAGACAACCAAAATCATCAATATTTATATCGCGGTATAGCTGCGCGACAATTCCAGCGAACCTTTGTTCTCGCGGAAGGGATGCATGTTACAAATGCAGAGTTGAAAAATGGTCTTTTATCAATTAATCTGTATCAACCAAAATTAAAAAAAGAAATAAAACAGATTCCAATTAAAGTCAGTAGTGGTGAGTCATAAAAGTTAAGGCGTAAAGGAACAGTGAAATGGGAGAACACAAACAAAACTTGTCGTTTCAGAACACATCCTACTCTGATGCGGGACAGATTGCCTATTTAAAAAAAGTTTGTACAGATGATCTGGCTAAAAACTTTCCAGATCTTCCACCGATGACCCCAGGCATTACGATATGGGCTCTCTTTGGTGAAACAGGTTATCCTATCATTTTATCCGATGAGCGTTCTATCGCTCTTGCTGGAGCCAATGAGCATGAACTACAAATTGTAACTCTGCACTAGATTACCTTACGAGAAAACGCTGTACTCTTTGTGAATTCTATCTGTTTTTTCGTAAAGGGTGTAATGTGAGTTATAATGAGATAAGTATTGGTTTATATTCATAATTAATTTTTTACAACTGGAATGAGAGTCCCGAATATCATAAGGTTCTCTCATTTTAGATCCTCTTGTATTAAAACAATTAAAGTCACTTGCTTGTATGTCACACGCAGGGAAAGCCGTGTAGATAAAAACGCTTGAAGGAAGGAATAAAAATATCTCTTGTTAATTGTCTTAATTACCAAGGATGTTCGCAATATTGGGGATGAGAAAAATGTATGATGGTGTCAGTTATCTTCTTCATAAGTGTGAAGATGTCCCTTATAGATTTATATTATTCACGGGGGCTGTTATACCATTCATAGGCGCTATCGTGAAATGGGCTCAAGTGCATTGAAAGATGTCTCTTTAAAATGAGTACATAAAGGCTATACAAGTGTATTTTGTTTGGTGTGTTTTGTTCTTCCTGAGGGGAGTAGCTCTATTGAAGAGTGTAAAAACAAAAGCATGAGATAATGCGTCATCATTATTTAAAAGATATTTTTATGAATGCGTTTGAAAGGTGTAAAGCTGAATTGTAAGGAGATAATAGATTTTTACCACGATTTCTTTATATTCTTTCCAATTCCAGAGATTACGCAAACAGATAGATGCAATATACTAACCAAATCTGGCATACAAAAATCTGGAACTGTTCATGTCACACTGAAGCGTTTTGATATTTGTCTCAAACGTGGACTTGCACAAGGATTAGATGTTGATTAACAGGTAATAAAAAACAAAGGCTTTATGAAAAAGTTTATGCAGAGCTTTTAATTTTGTGCTTCAAATGCCGCAGTACAAGGTATTTTTCTCTTTTGAATATTAAAGCTCTTGTTTTTATAATGAAGTTACAGCACAAAAAGCAAAATGGAATTATTTGAGGGGAAAAAAATAATGCCTTCTTACCGTTCAAGAATATCAACCCACGGGCGTAATATGGCAGGAGCCCGCGGACTTTGGCGTGCAACAGGGATGAAAGATACTGATTTTGGTAAACCCATTATTGCGATTGCGAATTCTTTTACACAATTTGTACCAGGGCATGTTCATTTAAAAGATCTTGGGCAATTAGTCGCACAACAGATAGCAGTTGCCGGTGGTGTTGCGAAAGAATTTAATACCATTGCTGTAGATGATGGAATTGCGATGGGGCACGATGGAATGCTCTATTCGTTGCCCTCACGTGAAATCATTGCTGATTCTGTAGAGTATATGGTTAATGCACATTGTGCAGATGCACTTGTCTGTATTTCTAATTGTGACAAAATTACGCCTGGTATGTTAATGGCTGCTTTACGGTTGAATATTCCGACAATCTTTGTTTCAGGCGGTCCTATGGAAGCAGGTAAGATTAAATGGAAGGATCAAGATCTAACGGTTGATTTGGTCGATGCCATGGTTGCAGCAGCTTCAGAACAAAATTCAGAAGAAGAAGTGGCTGAAATGGAGCGTGCTGCTTGTCCTACATGTGGTTCTTGTTCAGGAATGTTTACGGCCAATTCTATGAATTGCTTAACGGAAGCATTGGGGCTTTCTCTTCCCGGAAATGGATCAATGTTAGCAACACATGCAGATCGACGGATGCTTTTTGAAGAAGCTGGAAAACAAATTGTTGCATTGGTTAAACGTTATTATGAAAAAGATGATGAAACAGTCTTGCCGCGCTCTATTGCTTCACGCAAGGCTTTTGAAAATGCAATGACCGTTGATATTGCTATGGGGGGATCAACCAATACAGTACTGCATCTTTTAGCCGCGGCGCAAGAAGGTGAGGTGGATTTTACCATGACGGATATTGATCATCTTTCACGTCGTGTTCCTGTTTTATGTAAGGTTGCTCCTGCTGTCGCGAATGTACATATGGAAGATGTTCATCGCGCTGGTGGTATTATGGGGCTTTTAGGTGAACTGGATGCGGCGGGACTCATTGATACGTCAACTTATACGGTTCACGCAAAAACAATGAAAGAAGCTCTTTACCGTTGGGATGTGAAACAAACTAATGAACCAACAGTTCGTACATTTTATCGTGCTGCTCCTGGTGGCATTCCAACACAGACAGCTTTTAGCCAATCTTGTCGCTATGAGAGCCTTGATCTTGATCGTGAAAAAGGTGTGATTCGCAATAGGGAACATGCATATTCACAAGATGGAGGATTGGCAGTTCTTTATGGAAATCTTGCAAAAGATGGCTGCATTGTAAAAACAGCAGGCGTTGATCAATCAATTTTAACTTTTAAAGGTCCGGCAAGAATTTTTGAAAGCCAAGATTCAGCTGTTTCAGCTATATTAACTGATAAGATTAAAATAGGTGAAATTGTTTTAATCCGTTATGAAGGTCCACGTGGTGGACCTGGAATGCAAGAAATGCTTTATCCAACAAGTTATCTCAAATCTAAAGGATTGGGCAAGGTTTGTGCACTTGTTACGGATGGACGTTTTTCAGGGGGAAGTTCAGGGCTCTCGATAGGACATATTTCACCAGAAGCTGCTGAAGGAGGAGAAATTGCGTTGGTGGAGGAGGGGGATATCATAGAAATTGATATTCCAAATCGTAAAATTCATATGTTGGTGGATGACGTTGAGATGAAGCAGCGCCGTGCTAAGATGGAAGCAAAAGGAAAAGGTGCTTGGCAACCGATAGAGAAGCGTCAGCGTAAAGTTTCAAAGGCTCTCAAAGCCTATGCAGCGATGACCACATCTGCTGCAAAGGGTGCAGTACGTAATATTTGATGAGATGAATGACGCGTCTTATAAAAGAGAGATAGTATTCTGATTTTTTGCATCTTTTACACGATATTCTAAGCTAATTATTTTATGAGCTTATCAGAATATTTCGAGTCATGATCAGTATGATTAAAAAGCTATCAATACAACTAAAAGCTGCTGCGGATTGCTTATTTTAGCAGCTATGTAAGACAGATAAAGATAGATATGGTATGATTACGTTTCATATCATATTTCAATTTTATACGAAATTACGATTTCCTGTTCTTATATTTATGAAAGATATTTATTGTACTGGTGGCATTATCTTGTTGTACCGTAAAAACACTGTCATTTAGAGCTGTGATATACGGCATCCTACTTAATATATTTAGTGTGTGGTGAATATTCTTAGACTTGTTTATCAAACTTTGAGTTTAAGTGAATTACATGACTAGGAAGTTAAGGTAAATCCCTTAGAATCTGGACTGTTTGCAGACTTGATTCGAATGAAAATCCTTATCCTTTGAGGTGCGGGAAGGAGTTCAAGGATGTTTATGAAAATAAAGTACTGCTGTGATATATCTGATTATATGTTTCATATGAAAACAGTAAAAGAGCTCTTTATAACTTAAAATGTGAAGCATAACTTAAAATGTGAAGAAAATGCGAGATCCATTATCCATGAATTTATTATGAAAAATGGGGAGGCATCCCAACACCGACAGCTTTAAACTAAAACTGTTGCTATGATAACAATAATATTGATTGTGAAAAAGCATAATTCATTAAATGTTGCGTATTTGCAAGGTGGAGGAGATTTCATGACAATCTTTGCAAAAAACGACTATCTTGTAAAAATAGTCGATATTGACCAATTTTTTGTATACGGGCCAATGTTGATCTAAGGAAATATGAAATATAATGCATAGGATTTTGCCTCTATATGCATTACACTTATCAAAATATATTGTGTAGAAAAGAGATGGGAATACGGTAAACAACAGTTTGTGCTGTGGCATATCAAAAAGGGATACTTTATCTCCTATTAAGAAAGCTTTTTAATAAAAAATAACATTTGTTTTCTATAAAGGGTTACTCTTTTCAAGCTGTTTGAGGTGGTAAATTGCTTCTAAAGCTTGTTTAGGGGAGAGTTCATCGGGATGGATATTTTTTAAAGCTTCGTGAAGTACACAATGTTTGTTTCTTGCTTCATTGACGGGAGATGTTGCTTTAAGAGAAAAGAGTGGTAAATCATCAATGAGTTTATGTCCTTTTCCAGCCATTTCACCTTGTTCTAATTGATGGAGTACATCTGTTGCTCGTGTAATAACGGCTGGGGGAAGTCCAGCAAGCTTTGCGACTTGTACACCATAGGAACGGTCAGCAGCTCCTGGTGTGATTTCATGAAGAAAAACTACATCACCATCCCAATTTTTGACTTTCATGGTTACATTATGCAGTCTGTCAAGTTTTTCGGTAAGTGCAGTCATTTCATGAAAATGGGTAGCGAGAATAGCACGACAATGGTTAACTTCATGGAGATATTCAACAGCAGCCCAAGCAATAGAAAGTCCATCAAAAGTTGATGTCCCACGCCCTATTTCATCAAGAATAACAAGGGAATGATGGCTAGCATGATTGAGAATCGTTGCTGTTTCAACCATTTCCATCATAAAGGTTGAGCGCCCCCGTGCAAGATCATCGGAAGCCCCAACGCGACTAAATAGGCGATCAACGATACCAATATGTGCTGAAGTTGCTGGAACGAAGGACCCCATTTGCGCCATAATAGCAATGAGAGCATTTTGCCGCAAAAAAGTTGATTTTCCTCCCATATTAGGCCCTGTCAACAGCCAGATTGCTGCATATTGCTGATTTTCTTGTACAGAGAGATCACAATTATTGGCAATAAAAGGTTCTGCTGCTTGTTTGCGGAGTGCTTGCTCGACGACAGGATGGCGTCCTGCTGTAATATGAAAGGTAAGTGAAAGATCAATTTTAGGGCGGCAATATCCTTGTTCTTCAGCAAGATATGCTAAAGCGACAGAGACATCTAAAATAGCAAGTGCTTCAGAGGCTTTACGAATAAAATCAACTTGTTCGGTAATTTCCTGAACGAGAATATCAAAAATCTCTAGTTCAAGTGTCAATGCGTGATTGGCAGCGTGGGCAATACGGCTTTCAAGGTCAGCAAGCTCTGTTGTCGTAAAACGCATAGCGTTTGCCATTGTTTGCCGATGAATAAAACGTGCTTTAGCTTGTGGATTATTTGTAAGGGCAGATGCTTGTGTGCTGGTTACTTCAATGAAATAACCTAGAATATTATTATGCTTTATTTTAAGAGTCTTAATATCTGTTTCTTGGGCATATTGCGCTTGAAGTTCAGCAATGACACGGCGCGATTCATCACGTAAAGCACGCATTTCATCGAGCTCTTTATGATAATTTGAACGAATAAAACCACCATCACGTTTAAGGAGTGGGAGATCATCAGCTAATGTTTGTTCTAAATGAAAGTACAACGCTGTAGGTAAGTTTGAGAACACCTGTTGTACATCACTTATTTCTTGAGGCAGAAGCTCATTATTAAGAAGTTGATGCAATTCACGAATGATTTCAAAGCCGCGCTGGATTGTCGCCATATCACGGGGACCTCCTCGTCCAAGAGCCAAACGTGAAACGGCGCGGGGCATATCTGGTCCCCCCTTTAAAATAAGTTTTATCGCTTCCGCAAGAGAAGGATTATGTAGAAAAAAATCGATAGAATCCAAACGCGTATCAATAGCTGAAGGAGTTGTGAGGGGAGCAATAAGGCGGTCAATAAGAAGGCGTGATCCTCCTCCTGTTACAGTGCGATCAATAGCTTTTAATAAACTTCCATCCCGTTGACCTGATGTCGTTCGAATAAGTTCAAGGCTTAGTCTGGTTGCAGCATCAATAAAAAGAGTTGCACTTTCATTTTGGCGCTCAGGCTGCATGAGGGGAGGGCGATGCGTGATTTGTGTTTTTTCGATATAACGAATAGCAGCTACAATTGCAGAGAGTTCACAGCGTGAATAATCGGCAACGCCTTCAAGAGTTGAGAGTTTAAAATAATTGCAAATATCGCGTTCAGCGGTGAGTGCATCAAAGAGACAAGCAGGTTGAGGTGAAACGATACGATCAAGAACACTAAAAAGTGACTTGTGAGATTTATCATGAAAAAATGAATCAGAAACAATGATTTCTTGTGGATCCACACGCATAATATCTGCTAAAAGTTTTTCTTGGCGGCTCTCTGTTACACGAAATATGCCTGTTGAGATATCAATCCAAGAAAGAGCAAATTCCTCTCCATCGCTAGTTTTTATACGGGAAAGTGTCATAAAATAATTTGCGCGTGTTGGATCAAGGAGTTTTTCTTCTGTTATCGTTCCAGGGGTTACAAGGCGAACAACATCACGCCGAACAACAGATTTTGAGCCACGTTTTTTTGCTTCAGCAGGATCTTCTATTTGTTCACAAACAGCAACTCGGTAACCACAAGCAATCAGTTTTTGTAAATAATCATCTGCTGCATGAACGGGAACACCGCACATAGGAATATCTTGTCCTAAATGTTTTCCGCGTGTTGTGAGTGTGATTCCTAAAGCCTGAGCAGCTTCAATCGCATCATTAAAAAATAATTCATAAAAATCCCCCATTCGGTAAAAGAGAAGGGAATCATGATGGACGGCTTTGATTTCTATGTACTGCTCCATCATAGGTGTAAGACGTTCTTGAGAGGAAGCAGATGGGGAGGCAGGCTGTGGAATTAAATTATTTTTATGATTGTTTTTTTTATCCATTTGTACGAGGCCTGTTTCCTTTAAGTGAAGTTTTTACTCTTTTTTGTTTACTTCAATATCTATTTATCTCTAAATTGCAACGCATCATCAGATTTGCTAAGGCAAGAATAGCGATTTCTAATATATGAATCAAATTTAATGACTATACGCATTATCAAGCAAAATTTACACTGTTTTTGGAGAAAATAAAGTGAGATGAAAAAGAGCGAGCAGGATCAGAAAATGTCTCAAACTGTTTACAGTGCGAGCGAAAGAGAAGCTCTAGATTTTCATAGTCGTGGTCGACCAGGAAAGCTTGAGATTATTGCAACAAAGTCTATGGCAACACAGCATGATTTAGCACTTGCTTATTCACCAGGTGTTGCAGTTCCAGTTAAGGCAATTGCTCAAAATCCAGCGCTAGCTTATGATTATACAGCAAAAGGTAATCTTGTTGCTGTTATTTCAAATGGAACCGCTATTTTAGGGTTAGGCAACTTAGGGGCACTTGCCTCTAAGCCGGTCATGGAAGGCAAAGCAGTGTTGTTTAAGCGTTTTGCGGATATTGATTCCATTGATTTAGAAATTGATATAAACGATACAGAAAGTTTTATCAATTTGGTGCGCCATTTAGAACCTTCTTTTGGTGGAATTAATCTTGAAGACATTAAGGCGCCAGAGTGCTTTATGATTGAAAGCCGCCTACGCGAGATGATGAATATACCTGTTTTTCACGATGATCAACACGGTACAGCGATTATTGTTGCTGCGGGTGTTCTCAATGCTTTGACTTTAACAGGGCGCGATATGCAAAATACGCGGTTAGTCTGTAATGGTGCTGGTTCTGCAGGGATTGCTTGTATTGAATTGATTAAAGCGATGGGCTTTCGTTCCGAAAATATCATATTATGTGACACAAAGGGTGTGGTCTATGAAGGACGCAAAGAGGGAATGAATCAGTGGAAATCTGCGCATGCTATTCAAACAGATAAACGTACGCTTATGGAAGCAATGGAAGGTGCAGATATATTTTTTGGGGTTTCTGCTAAAGGTGCTCTTACTCCTGAAATGGTAAGATCCATGGCACCCCAGCCGATCATTTTTGCTATGGCTAATCCCGATCCAGAAATTACGCCGGAAGAGGTTATGCAAGTGCGTCATGATGCCATTGTCGCAACAGGACGTTCCGATTATCCAAATCAGATTAATAATGTTCTTTGTTTTCCTTATATATTTCGTGGTGCGCTTGATGTGCGTGCAAGAGTTATTAATGAAGACATGAAGATTGCTGCGGCAAAGGCTCTTGCTAATTTAGCGCATGAAGAAGTGCCTGACAGCGTTGCAGAAGCTTATCATGGAAAGCGATTAAAGTTTGGTCCTAACTATATCATCCCTGTTCCTTTTGATCCGCGTTTATTTACGGTTGTTTCAATAGCGGTAGCAAAAGCAGCAATGGAAAGCGGTGTTGCGCAAAAGAACATAGATGATTTAGAGGCCTATGAGCGCGATTTGAATGCGAGACGTGATCCTACTTCCTCGATGATGCGTGGGGTTTATAACCATGTTCGTCAAGCGCCAAAACAAATTGTCTTTGCAGAAGGTGAAGAAGAGCAAGTTATGCGGGCAGCCGTTTCCTATGTTCATCAAAAATTGGGACAAGCGATTTTGGTTGGTCGTGAAGAGCAAGTAAGAGAAGCGGCTGTTATCGCTGGAATTGATCTGGAGCGTGAAGGTATTTCTATTATGAATGCTAAGCTTTCTTGCCGTACAGATGCTTATGCGAATTATCTTTATAAAAAAATGCAGCGTCAAGGTTGGCTGTTGCGTGATTGTCATCGTCGTATCAATAATGATCGCAATTATTTTGCTGCGTGTATGGTGGCACTAGGAGATGCTGATGCAATGGTTACAGGGGTGACACGCAATTATGAAACAGCGTTGATCGATATACGTCGTGCAATTGATGAAAAACCAAAAGAACGATTGATTGGTATTTCAATGGCTATTTGCCGTGGACGAATTGTGTTTATTACGGATACAGCCGTTTATGAAAATCCTAATGCTGAAGAACTTGCAGATATAGCGGAACAAGCAGCTTCATTTGTGCGAGGATTTGGATATCAACCACGGGTAGCATTTTTAGCATTTTCTACATTTGGTTATATGAAAGGGAAGACGACGCAGCAAATTCAGGATGCGATTAATATTTTGCATGAACGCAAAGTTGATTTTGAGTTTGATGGAGAAATGAGTGCTGATGTGGCACTCAATTCCAAATTGATGCAGCAATATCCATTTATGGGATTAACGGAGCCTGCTAACATTTTGGTTATGCCTGGATATCACGCATCTTCCATTGCAAGCAAAATGTTACAAGAACTCGGTGAAGCAACCATCATTGGTCCTATTTTAATTGGATTGGAAAAATCTGTCCAAATTGTACCGTTTAGTGGAAGCGATACAGATGTTGTCAATATTGCAATGCTTGCGGCTTATCATGCCGCAAAAGTCGTCTAAAGGAAAAAAGCCCCTAATATACCAATAATATATCAAGGGGCTTTTTGATAGCAAAAAAATAAATTTTTAAGAGGGCTGTATTTGATTGTCTTTTTGTTCTTCAGAAAGACGCTTTTGGAAGAGTGCTGCAAAATCAATAGGATCAATCCACAAAGGTGGAAAACCACCACTTTGAGTAGCATCAGATATAATTTGGCGAGCAAATGGAAATAAAAGACGGGGACATTCAATAAAGACCAGTGGCATAACATGTTCTTGTGGAATGTTTTTAAGGTGGAAAACACCACCGTAAATAAGTTCTACATGAAACAAGGTTTCAGTTTCATCATTGGCTTTGACGGAGAGAGACAAAACGACATCGTAATTGTCATCACCAATTGGGGTAGCATTGACGTTAATATTGATATCAATTTGTGGTGATTTTTCACGTGCACGCAATGAACGAGGAGCACCAGGGTTTTCGAATGATAAATCTTTTAAATATTGAGTTAATACAGCAAAAACCGGCTCTCCACCACTGTTATTTATTTCACCTTCGGCCATACGACAAACCTCTCTCATTATAATATGTATATTTATTTTAGATCTAAAGACCAGATTGGTTATCACGCCTTGTAAAAGGTTGCAAGAAATGCGCTCTTTATCTTGAATATTTTTTTAGTTTGTTACAGATTTTTTAGGCATTTCAATGGTTATCATCATTTTTGCGCCATGGAGATTCTGTCGTATCATGAATTGTGTAATCTTCTGCTTTAAGATCAATTATTTTTTCAGAGTTATTTTTTCTTCTAGTATTGGGATTCATTTTGTTTTTTAATGATGCAAAGAAATGCCAAGCAACAGAGCGAATTGGTTTAATAAGAAGTAATATTCCCAAGAGATCAGTGACAAAGCCGGGAAGAATAAGTAAAATTGCACTAAACATGATGAAAGCATCATTAATAATATTATTCTCTAATGTACGTCCTTGGATAAGTTCATTTTGTATATTTTTTAAAAGGCTAATCCCTTGAATTCGCAATAAAACAACCCCAGCTATGGTTGTGAGAATAACCAAACTCAAGGTTGCCAAAATACCAATTTCTTGACCAACAAAGATAAAACCAGCAATCTCGATTAAAAGAATGCAAAGAAAGATAACAACAAAAAAACGAGGATTTATAGAATAAAGTTTTATCACATGAAAGTTTCCTTCTGGATGAGTAGGGGGAGAAATTCTTAAGAGAACTCCGTTTAAATACAAAATCTATAAAAATATTTGAATGATAAGATTCCTTATTTTACATATTTATTGATAAATGGTATTGACTGCAATGTTTATTAGAGACTTAAGCTTTGGAGATTGACAGCGCCTATGGAATTTGACGTTATACTTGTCATAGCTCTTGTTGTTATGGTTGTTATTTTTGTGCAACTCCGTAATGTATTAGGGAAACGAATTGGGTTTGAAAAGCCACCCTTTGATCCTTATTCACGACGTTCTAAAAAACAAGTTGAAGCAGAAACGGCTGATAATATTGTTTCGTTCCCTCATCAGAAAAATTCACAAAAAGACGACTTTAGTGAAATTGATAAAATTTCACCGGAGGGGAGTGTTTTGAATAAAAATTTGCGGGAATTGCATAGAATTGATCCTCATTTTTCTCCTCAACTTTTTATAAAAGGTGCACAAATTGCGTATGAAATGATTGTAATAGCTTTTGCCAAAGGTGATCGCAATCAACTTAAAAGCTTGCTTTGTCAGGATGTTTTTGAGAGCTTTTGTACGGCTATTGAGCAACGAGAAAAAAATAAAGAAAGAATAGAATTCACTTTTGTTGGAATTAATAAGATCGAATTTGTTGCGGCGGCAATACAAGAAAAAGATGAACTTTTAACGATACGTATTGTCAGTGAGATGATTTCTGTTACTTATAATGAACAGGGCGAGCGTATAGACGGTGATCCTGATGCTATTGTAGAAATCAGGGATATTTGGACTTTTGTTCGCAATAGTTTATCGTCAGATCCCAACTGGAAGCTTTTTGCTACAGAAAATGAAAATTAAAATACTTTTTGTTTTTCTTCCATAAGCATTCAATGATTTATGAGAAATTAAAATGTCCTCAAGTAAATGGAGACAAAAAATAGATTTATTGGCTCCACAAGATCGTTTTTTATGGGAGATGGTTTGTCGTACGATAACACCGCTTCACGGTAAGATGCTCTCTTCTGCTTCAGAAACTATTGCAAATATTAATGATAAAAAACAGCCTGTAACTCAAATCTCCTCATTGTCTCAGGAAAATCAACAATCCTCGACAATTATTAAAAGAGAAAAGAGGTCAGTTACACAAGCACAAAAGATTCATTTCTTTGATCATGTTGCATATCGTAAAATTTCCCAAGGTCGTTGTCCTCTTGAGGCGCGTCTTGATCTCCATGGTTATATGCAGGAAGAAGCTTATTTTTTATTAAAAAAATTTCTACAGTCCTCTCAGCAGAGAGGATTGCGTTATGTCCTTGTGATTACAGGAAAAGGACGATCCGTTGGGAGCGATGGAGCTTTGTATAGATTTGTTCCGTATTGGTTATCAACACCAGCTTTTCGATATTATGTCCACGCGTTTGAGCAAGCAGCGCGTCAGCATGGCGGAGAAGGTGCGCTTTATGTTTGGTTGCGCCGTTTTGTGTCGGGAGAAGGAAAGTGATGTTATTGTGGTCGCTCTAGATTTTATATTTATTTATACTTATAATTTATTGTTTTTGTATATTTCGTAAGAGCCTTGAATACAATATTCCCTTCTTTATAATTTTTTATAAAAAATTATAAAGATATTATTTTACATTCTACGTATTGCTTCACGCTTTTGTTTTTCGCATTCTTTAACGGGGCACATCCCTCACGCAAAACAGAATGACATTGAATTGCATATATTCACAGGCTTGTTTTAAAGAAACATCTCTCAACGCTCCCAAGCCTATTTTGCGACGGCATTCGTGAAGAGTATAACGATAAATCCATGAAGCACCCACTATCTTTATACTTAATAAAAGAGCAAGCTGGCATCATCATACACTTTGCCATCTCCCAATGTTGCAACAACCCTTTAAGTCCTTGGCACTTGAAAGCATTTATAAGAGGCATGCTTTTCTTTAAGTGTTTTTAACTCTCCACAGTTCTCATCTCGCTCGTGACGCCCAAACGAAAGATTTTGATTGATTCAATATAATAGGACTTAAAATGAGAGAGATATAGATGGATCTCATTCAGGTTGCAAAGCAATAAATTATTTTTATAAACCACAGCATTACTCTATTAAATACACGAAGAATAAAAACATGAGAAATTGAGAAACGATCTTATTCAAAAGATGTTGCTATGGATAGTGTTAAAAGCAGTACAACTAAATTAAAGAAAATTATGAAAATAAACAGTAATATAACTTTACAACACACAGCTGCGCAATAGCACCAAAAGATACAGTTTCGTTGAATAGTTTCATGAAGAAATTTTTTCATTCATTAAAAGCTCCATCAAATTTCTTTCTCATAATAATTCGATAATAAAATTTAATAACGAAGCGCAGAAGGCGTAGAATATGAGATTCTACCGTGGGTATTATACTCTTATCCGACGTCTTTCAGATATTGGTTGAAATGCTAGCTTAGCATGAAAGGCACAATAGGGGCTATTTTCATCAGAATCCGCACCACAAAAATGAAAATCTGCTGATAATGGATCGCCAACCGGCCATCTACATGTATTTTCACTCAATTGTAGAAGATTAAGTTGACGTGATATAGGCACAACGACATTGGATTTTGTGGACATATCAACTTCTTTTACATCTTCCACTACAAATTCTGTCTTTAAAGCTGTTTCTTCAATACTTACAGATGATGTGTTTATTGGCGATACCGTGGATGTGTTGCGACGCACACGTGGAGATGATGGACTGCTGCTTCCCACGGGAGTTTTTTGCGCACGCGTGCTTCCTTGTGCTGTCTTACCACGTCCTGGTAACTTTAATCGATGTACTTTGCCGATGACTGCATTTCTACTGACCCCACCTAATTGAGCAGCAATTTGACTTGCACTTAACCCTTCACTCCAAAGCTTTTTAAGAAGCTCAACGCGTTCACATGTCCAACCCATACCAGCACTCCATTCTGATTACGTCACTAAGATGCTCTCCTCCGTTGCATCTTCAAATGTTTAAATAATGTTTCATTACGCTGAATGAAAGAACTTTACACTCTACGTGAGCATAAAAAAATCATCCAACCTGTGGATTTACAAATCAAAACACATCATCTTGCTTATTATATTGTAAATTACAATATGCACTCACTCTATGACAAGAGTCTTTACCTCTTGAAGAGTTCATTTAGAATGTTTTCCCCAACTTGCAAATCAATCATAGGTTAAACTTTCACTTTTGTTTAAGGCTTTTTCCCAAAATGCTTATTTGTAGAACCCTCATTGACTTTTTTTCAATTGGTGTAATGATCTATTCTATAGGTGTAATCACTAATCGTAATGAAATGTTGAAAGCACCGTAACGAAATATACCATGCTGTTTTATTTGTAGTGTTGCTTTGTATATATATTGAAAAGACTAAAATATAAAGGGAATTATGATGGATGTCGTCTCTATACAACCACTTTATGAATGCTTCGCACGACGAAATTTGCATTTTGAACAAGGGCATGGTGTATGGCTTATTTCCGATAAAGGAGAACATTATCTTGATTTCACATCTGGTATTGCTGTTAACGCATTAGGGTATTCACATCCAAAATTAGTTGATACGCTCAAAATACAAGCTGAAAAACTTTGGCATGTTTCTAATATTTTTCAATCTCCTGAACAAGCATCTTTTGCCACGCGGCTTTGTGCAAATAGTTTTGCGGATAAGGTTTTTTTCTGCAATTCAGGTACTGAAGCATTGGAGTGCGCATTCAAAACTGCACGCCATTATTACTATGCTGCTGGTCATTCAGAACGCATTGAAATAATTACTTTTGAAGGGGCATTTCATGGACGTACACTTGCTGCACTTGCTGCGACTGGGTATGAAAAATATCTTGAAGGCTTTGGACCTAAAGCTGGTGGATTTATTCAAGTACCTTTTTGTGATGAAGTCGCTTTGCGTAACACTATTAATAAAAATACCGCCGCTATTCTTATTGAACCTATTCAAGGAGAAGGAGGAATACGAACGGTTCCTCATGAATATTTAAGATTTTTGCGCAAAATATGCGATGATAATGGTCTGTTATTGATTTTAGATGAAGTCCAAACGGGTATAGGACGAACAGGAAAGCTTTTTGCTTATGAATGGAGTGATATCACGCCTGATATTCTTACCCTCGCAAAAGGATTAGGAGGGGGATTTCCATTAGGTGCTTGCCTTGCAACGGATAAAGTTGCAAAAAGCATGACACTTGGGACACATGGCTCAACCTTTGGAGGAAATCTTCTTGGAATGGCTGTAGGAAATAGTATTCTTGATGTTTTGTTAGAGCCAAGTTTTCTCAACCATGTTCAGCGTATGGGGGATAAACTAAAAAGTGGACTTTTGTACATTCTCAATATCTATCCTGATATTATCTGCGCAGTTCAGGGGATGGGGCTTATGTTGGGTATTCAGTGTATTGTACCTTCAAATCTTGTCGTTAATGCTTTGGAAAATGAATATCTCTTAAGCGTTGCAGCCAACAACAACGTTGTGCGCTTATTGCCTCCTCTTATCATTAGGGAAGAAGAAATAGATGAAAGTTTACATCGTATTGAAAAAGCAATAGCTTATCTTTCCCAAGTAAACAAAGAAAGACAAATATCACACACATGACAAATGCTCTTCGTCATTTCACGGACTTATCCATTTTAACGCCAGCAATAGCACGTGCACTGATCGATTATGCAAAGATCCTTAAAGCATCTTTTAAAGCAGGAAAAGATTCAAAACCTTTTATAGGTAAAACACTTGCGATGATTTTTGAAAAACCATCCACACGAACCCGTATTTCATTCGATATCAGTATGCGCCAGCTTGGCGGAGATACAATCATGCTCACGGGTTCAGAGATGCAACTTGGTCATAGTGAAACCATAGCTGATACGGCGCGCGTTTTATCCCGTTTTGTGGATATAGTGATATTACGAACAACGAAACACCAACGTATGCTCGAATTGGCACAATATGCACAAATTCCTGTCATTAATGCTCTTACAGATGATACACATCCTTGCCAAATTCTAGCAGATATCTTAACCTATGAGGAGCATCGGGGGCCTATTTCTGGTAAAATATTTGCGTGGATGGGGGATGGTAATAATGTGCTCCATTCCTTAATTGAAGCCGCAGCTCTTTTTGATTTTCATTTGCGTATTGCTACTCCAAAGGGCAGTGAACCACAGGAGAAATTTATACATTGGGCACGTGAACGAGGAGCGCATCTTACACTAACCCATGATCCCCAAAAAGCGGCTCAAGATGCTGATTGTATTATGACCGATACATGGGTCTCCATGGGACAAGAATTTCGTGCTCGCAGTCATTCTATTTTTCAGCCTTATCAAGTCAATGAATCTCTCATGAAATTAGCAAAATCTGATGCTCTTTTTATGCATTGTCTTCCTGCTCATCGTGGTGAAGAAGTGGTTGATTCTGTGATTGATGGACCGCACTCCGTTGTTTTCGATGAGGCTGAAAATCGTCTTCATGCTCAAAAAGCAATTCTTTCTTGGTGTTTACAAGATGCGTTTTTCTCTCCACAATAGCCTCCTACAATAAATTATATAAAAAAGGCAAAGCTATGAGTGAACAAGCTAAAGATGAAGCCTCTCTCAACAACAACTTCTTGCATGAAGATGATAGTGTTATTCCCTTTCAAGTTGAAGAACTTGATATCCGTGGACGGACCGTACAACTTGGGGAAACTTTAAATTCTATTCTCACAAGACATCAATACCCTGAACCGGTTTCTTATCTTCTAGCAGAAGCTTTACTTTTAACGGTTCTGCTTGGAACTTCTCTAAAACTTACGGGAAAATTTATTTTACAAACTCATTCCGATGGACCAGTTAATATGTTGGTGTGCGATTTTTTGCCTCCTTCCAGTTTACGTGGATACGCTCGTTTTGATAAAGAACAGCTTAAACAAGCCATAAACAATGGTCAAACCTCTTCAGAAACACTTTTAGGAAAAGGCACTTTAGCTTTCACAATTGATCAAGGTCCCCATATGCAACCCTATCAAGGGATAGTTGCATTAGATGGATCAAATTTACAAGAAGCTTCTCGTATTTATTTTGATCAATCAGAACAAATTCCTACCGATATCCGTCTGGCTGTTGCTATATTAATTAATCGTGACCAACAAGGAAAACAGCAGAAAAGCTGGCGAGCTGGAGGTATTTTGATCCAACTTTTACCCCAAGAATCGTCTCATCATAAAATAGATGCCCCTCATCAAAAGCAAGAAGAAACGAAAACTCATACCCAATTGGATAACCAATGGCAGGAAGCTAAAATACTCATGGCAACGATTGAAAGTTCAGAATTAACAGATCCCCAAGTCGGTAGTAAACAGCTCTTGTTCCGTCTTTTTCATGAACAAGGTATTAGAGTTTTTAACCCTTTTTCTCTTGTCGATCAATGTTCTTGTTCACACGAAAAAATTAAAGGAATCCTAGAAGGCTTTTCTATTGATGAACGCAATAAAATGGTTAAAAATAAATATATTTCAGTCACATGTGAATTTTGCTCAAAAACATATTGTTTTACACCGCAAGAATTTTTAGAAGAAAAAACATAATCAAATATTTTTCATAAAAAATGATGATTGCAACAAAAGCCTATTTTATTTGCGTCATAAAAGTTTACGCATAATCTCATATGAACTTCTAGAATATTGCTTGTCTTAGAGTTTTTTTAATGTATACGAGTGATCGTTCTGTTGAGATCAGTAATTACGTCATAGAGTGCTTAAAAAAGAGTTCTCTGTAAAATATATTTTCTCCTCTCGAAAAAGCTTCTTTTGTACTTTTTACATCTCAAAAGTTTATTTCTTACAATGAATTCTTTTATAATGTTCATTGATAAATTGATTATGCACTCATAACTTATCTTCTCTGTTAAATGAGACTTTTTGATTGTAGTCATATTTTCTTACTCGAATTTATCTTATTAAGACTTAATAAAGCTTATTAGTTATAATCATAAGGGAAATTATCGAGAGAATAAGAATGTATAGATTCAATATAGACTTTATGGAGTCTATTACGAACAGATAAGTGTAATGGGAATAAATATAAAAATGACGCTGCAAAAGAGCAGATTTATTATTTTATAAAGATGAGAATAGTGGTGAAGTCCCCTCATAACAATGTGTATTTCAGATAAAAAAGCGGAGAAAAAATACTATATGATTTTGAAAACAATAGTTGGTTGCTGTCACTAAGCTAACGATGGTTCTATAGCAATATTGTTTTGTCCAAATAATCAAAAATAAAGCTCCCAAACAGATATTTAATCGCTAAAGAAAAATGAAAACTACTTAAAATTTTTGTCATATTTTGGAGGTTTGTTCTACAGATATTTCTTTACACATGTTTTTGAATCAACAATGATAATACTCTTGTCAAATCCTTCTAAGAAGAATAAGTGGCCGTATAAATAAAATAGCATACATAGCATGATAAAACGTTATGTTTTTACACACCTGCATTATTTTTCTTCTGTCATAATCGCTTGTTCAATTTTTGGTAGAATTTTTTTTTGATAAATTTGCCATGTTAAGGGACCAACATGTTTGGCAATAATGATGCTCTCTTTATTCAAGAGAAAGGTTTCTGGGGGGCCATATATTCCCCAATCAATGGCTGTATATCCTGAAATATCAAAGCCAATAAATTTAAAAGGATTACCAAAACTGTTTAAAAAGCGCAGGGCGTTTGTTTTATTATCTTTATAATTAATACCAATCAGATCAAAACGTTTATCTTGTGCAATTTGCATAAGAATAGGATGCTCTTCGCGACAGGGCAAACACCAAGAGCCCCAAAAATTGACCAATGTGACACGTCCTTTAAACTGTTTTGAATTGAGATAACTTTCTTTATCAAGAAGAGGAAGATGAATATTGGGAGCAGGTTTTTCAGCCAATGCGTTTGGGAGAAGAGAAGAATCTTGAAGGTGTTTTTTATCCATAAAGTTGAAAAAAAACATCATGAGAAGAAGAAAAAGCACAAATGGTCCCAAAAAAACAAGCAGAACAGGTAAAGATATATTTTTTTTAAGTTTTGGAGGGATGTTTTTCATTATACTTTATCTTTTTGTGACAGCTCTTTTTTGTTTAGATGTTGGAGAATTTTTTTTTGGTATAGGGCTTTGCAAAGAATATATCCAATAAGACATAAGAGGGATATTGCAGAAAGCACATAGCTTAAAACAACAATTTGCTCGTGTTTAAGGGTGCTCAGGAAAAAATCAATTTTCTGAGATAGATTTCCTAAAAGTCCGCCGTGGATGCCATTTAGGTCGAGCATGATGAAGCGTCCTGTTGTTGTACACGACGGGATTTTTTAATCTGAAGTATTCGGATATAATGACTATTGATTTCATTTCGCATAGCCATCAAATAAAGAGCAATAAACATAAAGATAAAACAAAAGAGCATTGTTATAAGGGGCCATAACATAGCATTGTCGATTGTTGATCCTCCAGCACGTAACAATGATGCTGGTTGATGCAATGTATTCCACCAATTAACGGAAAATTTAATAACAGGGATATTAACAAATCCAACAAGTGTAAGAATTGCAGTAGCGCGAGCGGCTTTTACTTGGTTGTCAAAAGCACGCCCAAGCAGGATAATGGAGAGATAGATAAAAAGCAGAATTAAAACTGATGTTAATCGTGCATCCCAAACCCACCATGTTCCCCATGTAGGTCGCCCCCAAAGCGCTCCTGTCATGAGAGCCAAGGCGGTAAAAATTGCCCCAATAGGCGCTCCACATTTAAGTGCTACATCAGCAAGATGATATTTCCAAATCAGATTTCCTAATGCCGCTGCACTCATCGTTACATAGCAGAATGTAGACAACCACGCAAAGGGTACATGAAGGTACATAATCTTAACAGTAATGCCTTGTTGATAGTCATCAGGGGAATGCATCACTAGAATAAGCCCTAAGATAAGGAAACACAATGTTATGCCGGCCAACCAAGGTAAGACGACTCTGCTTATTTTCATGAAAAGGGTGAAACTTGCAGGGAGTAACCTGATTTTATATGTACGAGATAGTTTATTCATAAAATTCATAATAGGCAGAGTTTTGCTATGCGGCAATCATCTTTTATTATTCTGATAAAAGTTTAAGCGTTATCGCAGCAACAAAAGAGCTAAAGAGACTCAAAAGAAGTGAAAAAGCGCTGAGAAGAGCTAGAGAAGTGAGAAAAGAGGTATTTGGGTTTATTGGGGCTGTAGCAGCGGAAACACCAAAAATCATAATTGGAATGATCCACGGCAAGATAATGATAAAAATAAGCAAAGTACTGTGCAACAATGAGGTTGCGAGTGCAGCGCCTATAGCACCAATAAAAATAATAGCTGGTGTTCCGCATAAAAGGGTAAGTATTGTTGTAAAAGTTATTGTTATATCTAAATGGAGCATGAGGGCTAAAATAGGTGTGGCAAAAATAAGAGGAAGCATTGTTCCTACCCAATGGGCAAGACATTTTGTAAAGACAATTAGTGTAAAACTTTGTCTTTTTCCTGAAAGGATAAATTGGTCGAGATTACCATCATCACGATCGATTTGGAAAAGTTTGTTCAGATTGAGGAGTCCTGCAAGAAGGGCTCCAAACCACAATATACCTGGTCCTATTTGTGCAAGAATTTTGGGATCTGGTCCAATGGTAAAGGGGGTTATGACAACAACAGCGATAAAAAACAATAATCCTGTTAGTGAAGTGGCTTGTAGCGCTAATAATAGTTTAAGATCACGCCAGAACAGTGCTTTCATTTTATTCTCTCCTAGAGAGGTAAAAATTTTTCCAGAGCGATGTTATGGTTTTCTGGAATGCCTATGGAATTATGAGTTGCAGCGATAATCATACCACCTTGATTGAGATGACGTTGGAAAATACGGGCAAGGAGTTTTTGGGCATGGTTATCAAGCCCAGATATTGGTTCATCTAAAATCCAAAGAGGACGATAGGAGAGCAAAAGGCGAGCAATAGCTACGCGTCTTTGTTGTCCAGTTGATAGAGCGTTAAAGGGTAAATGTTCAAGGTTAGAAAGACCAATATCGGCAAGAGCTTCATGCGCAAAACGTAAATGTTGACCGTAAAAATCTGCCCAAAATTGCAAATTATCAATGACAGATAAGAGAGGTTTCATAGCATTTTGAGGACCAAGATAATGACAAGCAGTTGCAACAGGGTATATTTGATCATGGTCTTTAAGTATTATATGACCTTCAGCAGCTTCAAGAAGACCGACAATGATTCGGAGTAATGTAGACTTTCCGATACCATTAGGACCGGTGATTGTCATAAGTTGCTGTGAAAATAAACAAAAAGAAAGACCTTTAAACAGAATTTCCTCGTTTCTGTAAGCGGCTAAATCTTTGCCTGATAACACCATGTGATTGCCTATTTTGTTTTTATTTTCATATTCTTTATTGCATTATAGAATAAAAAACACATTTTTTATGCAATTGTACCTAGAATAGTTCTAGAAATAGTTCTATAAGGGATACCTTACATCAATATCTGGTGTAAAATGGTTTCTGGCGCTGATTTCCGCATTATGCCTAGAGGGTGGAGGGGGAAATGGATGGCGGAGGTAATTGCGTCTGCGCTCAAGCTGCGACCTTGACTCGTAGTTTGTGTTGTTCATTCCTGGAAATTGGGTGGTTATAGTATGAGGGTGGACAGTCATGACTCAAATTGATAGCTTTAATTGTCGTAGAGTATTAAATGTTGGTGGCAAAGAATATATTTATTATGGCTTGATTGAAGCGGAGAAGAACGGACTTGAAGGTGTTTCTCGTTTACCGTTTTCGATGAAAGTTATTCTCGAAAATTTATTGCGATTCGAAGATGGTCGCACAGTTAAAAAAGAGGATATCTTCAATGTTGCTAAGTGGTTAAACGACAAAGGGAGCGCTGGGGCAGAAATTGCTTACCGTCCTGCACGTGTTCTTATGCAGGATTTTACAGGTGTTCCAGCAGTTGTTGATCTTTCTGCAATGCGTGATGCTATGGTTAAACTTGGCGGTAACGCTGAAAAAATCAATCCTCTCATTCCCGTTGATCTCATCATTGATCACTCAGTTATTGTTGATGCTTTTGGCAATTCCATGGCTTTTAAGGAAAACGTTGAGCATGAATATGAACGCAATGGTGAACGTTATCGTTTCCTTAAATGGGGGCAACAAGCCTTTCAAAATTTTCGCGTTGTTCCTCCAGGAACAGGGATTTGTCATCAGGTTAACTTAGAATATTTAGCACAATGTGTATGGATGAAGAATGAAGAGGGCTGTGAGACGATTTATCCTGACACCTGTGTGGGAACTGATTCGCATACGACTATGGTAAATGGTTTAGGGGTTTTAGGTTGGGGTGTTGGTGGTATTGAAGCAGAAGCAGCAATGTTAGGCCAACCTGTTTCTATGTTGTTACCTGAAGTGATTGGTTTTCGTCTAACAGGTAAACTTAAGGAAGGTGTAACAGCCACCGATCTCGTATTAACGGTGACCCAAATGCTACGTCGGAAGGGTGTTGTCGGTAAATTTGTTGAGTTTTTTGGTCCTGGTTTGGAGCATATGACGCTTGCTGATCGGGCAACGATTGGAAATATGGCACCTGAATATGGAGCAACGTGTGGTTTTTTCCCAATTGATAAGGAGACAGTGCGTTATCTCAATATGACAGGGCGTGATGAAAGTCGGATTGCCTTAGTGGAGGCTTATACCAAAGCACAAGGGATGTGGCATGATGAAATGGTGGCTCATCCCATTTTTAGTGATACAATTGAATTAGATATGGGAACCGTTGTCCCTTCTATGGCTGGTCCTAAACGTCCTGAAGGACGTATTGCGTTGGGAAATGTTGGGCAGGGTTTTGAGAAGGCATTGGTCGAAGACTATAAGAAGACTTCTGGACAAGATAAGCGTTATCAGGTTGAGGGTGAAGAATATACGCTTGGTCATGGTGATGTGGTGATCGCTGCGATTACGTCGTGTACGAATACATCGAATCCAAGTGTTCTTATTGCAGCGGGTCTTTTGGCACGAAATGCTGTGGCAAAGGGTCTTAAGAGTAAACCATGGGTAAAAACTTCTCTTGCACCTGGTTCACAAGTCGTTGAAGCTTACCTTCAAAATTCGGGTCTGCAAAAAGATTTAGATGCATTAGGATTTAACTTAGTAGGATTTGGGTGCACAACATGTATTGGGAATTCTGGTCCTTTGCATCCAGCTATTTCCAAAACGATTAATGACAATGGTATAATTGCATCTGCGGTTCTTTCAGGAAATCGTAATTTTGAAGGGCGTGTTTCCCCTGATGTGCAAGCGAATTATTTAGCTTCACCACCGTTAGTTGTTGCACATGCGCTCATCGGGACGGTGTGTAAAGATTTAACCAAGGAGCCTCTAGGTGAAGATTCAAATGGCCACCCCATTTATTTGAGAGATATTTGGCCAACTTCTCAAGAAATACAGGAGTTTATCGAAAAAAATGTCACGCGGAAGGTTTTTGCCGAAAAGTATGCAGATGTTTTTAAGGGAGATGAAAATTGGCAAAAAGTTCAGATTCCTACGGGTTCTACCTATTCTTGGGATGAGCAATCCACCTATGTACGCAATCCACCTTATTTCGATGATATGCAGAAAACACCTGATATCTTACCAGATATTAAAGATGCACGGATTTTAGGTTTATTTGGTGATAAAATCACGACGGATCATATTTCTCCTGCTGGTTCTATTAAAGCAGCTTCTCCTGCCGGAAAATATTTAATGGATCATGGTGTTAAAGTGGCTGATTTTAATCAGTATGGAACGCGTCGTGGGAATCATGAAGTTATGGTGCGTGGGACCTTTGCCAATATTCGCATTCGTAATTTCATGTTAGGGGAAAATGGTCGAGAAGGAGGTTATACGGTTCATTATCCGTCAGCGGTAGAACAAACCATTTACGATGCAGCAATGGCGTATAAACAAGAAGGTATTCCACTCGTTGTTTTTGCAGGTATTGAATATGGTAATGGATCATCCCGCGATTGGGCTGCCAAGGGAACCAATCTTCTTGGTGTCAAAGCAGTGATTGTGCAGTCTTTTGAAAGGATTCATCGCTCTAATCTTGTTGGTATGGGCATTGTCCCTTTTGTCTTTGAAGAGGGACTAAGTTGGAAATCTTTAGGCTTAAAGGGAGATGAAAAGGTGACAATTGAAGGGATTCATAACTTGAAACCTCGTCAAAAGACTGTAGCGAAAATTACTTTTTCTGATGGTACGGTAAAAACCGTTCCATTATTATGCCGTGTTGATACTGAAGATGAGCTAGATTATTTGCATCATGGTGGAATTTTGCAATATGTCTTGCGTAAGTTAGCCGTTTAAATTCTTTTGTTTGTTAAGGAATATCTATTATTAAGCTATAAAGTTGCGGATCAAAGAGTTTGGCTTCGTTTTTTTATGGCTATCTTTGAAAATCTAATTGACGTTAGCTTTAGGATTGCGCTATAAACCACACAGTTATAGGCAGCTTTATAGTTTTGCTTGGGTTGGATTTATTTATATTGGTAGAGTTGTTATTGAGACTCATTTTACCAAGGTGTTGAAAGAGAGATTATATTTATGGCGAATACACCTTCTGCTCGAAAAGCGGTGCGCAAGGTTGCGGCGCGCACACAGGTTAATAAGGCCCGCCGTTCACGCGTTCGTACTTTTATACGTAAGTTTGATGATGCTTTAGCGGGTGGCGATAAGGCATCTGCAGAGATTGCATTTAAGAATTTTGAGCCTGAAATTATGCGTGCAGTTTCTAAAGGGGTTTTTCATAAAAATGCTGCTGCGAGGAAAGTATCGCGTTTAGCTAAACGTTTGAAGGCTCTCAGCGTTTAAGCTTTTCTCCTTTAATTGAGAACAAAGCCAGTATCCATGAGGATGCTGGCTTTTTGTTTATTATTTCAAAAAGTTTCTATTGAAAATAAGAATCGATAATGATTCTCCACTTGAAAAAGGAGAGAAAGTTTATAAGGGGAGGTATGGTTATCCACAAGCTTTGTGGATTTGTACAGAGTCTTTTTTGTCAAGCATTTTATTTTTTTTTTTTAAATCTGAAGAGATTCTTTAATTATTGGTAAATTTAGAGAAAAAAAATGAATTGAATCAATATTTTTTTCAGTCCTCATTAATATAAGCATTTTTTTCGGGTTTTTTGATTTTATTTTGACCTCTTGCATTTTACCTCTGCTGTTTTGTATGGTTCTTATGAAGACTAAGAAGCATGAAGGGGTCACATCAGCGCATTATTCTGTATTTTGTTGAATACAAGATGTTTTGATTTAGGCTTTTCGAAACTTTTGTGTTGGAGAGGTTTTCTGACGGTTTTTAGTTTTCTTAATGGATATGTTTACCATTTTAGAAGGGTGGGTCATATCATGAGTGCAAGTAAATCTTATTGGTCATCTTTGTTAGTGGGGTTGTGATGAGGCTATCCTAGGGGAGGGTGAGTAATCTTATTTGGGGTAGGGCGTTTTGCCTTCGCTAGATTTATTTTAGTTGTTTGGCAGGACAAAATTTTATTTTTATCAGGATGGAAGATGGTGGATAAATTGAACTCTAAAGCTAGTTCCTTTAAAAGGGTTTCGGTAAATATCCTGTCGGCAGAGAACATAATAAAGAATAGGATGACGGAAAGTGATGAGAACGTTTGTAGAAATGCTTCTATAGGGCATTCTATTGTTTCAGAGGAGGAAAGTGCGGCGGCTTTTATACGTGTTATGGCGCAATTAAAGGTGCAGGTTGGTGTTGAGGCTTATACCAGTTGGTTTGGACGTGTGAAGCTTGCTGAATATAGTCATACTCTTGTAAAGCTTTCTGTTCCTACTGCTTTTTTACGTTCATGGATTAATAATCACTATGGTTCTCTTCTGACACATTTATGGAAACAAGAGAATTCAGCAATTCTTCGTGTTGAAGTTATTGTTCGTGGTATGGAACGCGTTTCAAGAGATGTCGTTTGTAAAAGAAGTGTTCCTCCTGTTGTGCTAGAGGAGCAGGCGACTTCATCTTTTGTTGAAAGTTGCGCAGAGCATTCAGTTAAGAATTCTCAAACGGGAGTTTTTGGATCTCCACTTGATTCTCGCTATACTTTTGAAAGTTTTGTTGAGGGGGCTTCTAATCGTGTTGCTTTAGCAGCAGCGCGTTCCATTGCAGAAGGGCATAAAAGTGCTTTGCGTTTTAATCCTCTTTTTATTCACGCATCTGTTGGCTTAGGAAAAACACATTTGCTTCAAGCGATTGCTGCTTCTGCATTGAAGCGTTTAACGTCTGCGCGCGTTATTTATTTAACTGCTGAATATTTTATGTGGCGTTTTGCAACAGCTATTCGTGATAATGATGCTCTTTCTTTTAAAGAACAGCTTCGTGATATCGACCTTTTGATTATTGATGATATGCAGTTTTTGCAGGGTAAGTCGATACAACATGAGTTTTGCCATTTGCTTAATATGTTGCTTGATAGTGCAAAACAGGTTGTTGTCGCTGCAGATCGTCCACCAGCAGAATTAGAATCGCTTGATCTTCGCGTTCGCTCTCGTCTTCAGGGAGGGGTCGCTCTTGAAATTGAAGCACCAGATTATGAAATGCGTTTGCAAATGTTGCGCCAGCGGTTGAAGGTGGCACAACAAGATGATGGCATGGTATCAATTTCTGATGATATCTTGGAATATATTGCGAAAACGGTTTTAGGGTCTGGGCGTGATATTGAAGGTGCATTTAATCAGCTCTTGTTTCGTCAATCTTTTGAGTCTGATTTATCTTTAGAGCGGATTGATGAGTTATTAGGTCACTTGACACGTCCTGGTGAACCTAAGCGTATTCGGATTGAAGAAATTCAGCGTACGGTAGCACGCCATTATAATGTTTCTAAACAGGACTTGTTATCTAATCGTCGAACACGTACGGTTGTGAAGCCACGGCAAGTTGCAATGTATTTAGCAAAAGTATTAACTCCTCGCTCATTACCAGAAATTGGGCGCCGTTTTGGTGGGCGTGATCATACAACAGTTTTACACGCTGTGCGTAAAATTGAAGATTTGGTTTGTGGTGATCAGACCTTGGCTAAGGAACTTGAGTTGCTTAAGCGGTTGATTGGAGAACAGGCTGTATAGTGTTTATCGTTTCTTTCTTTGGAGAGACTTTAAAGAATTTAATGAAAAGATTTATTTTTTCTTATGCAGGAGTGACTTGCCATTTTAAGAGAGGTTTAATAAACTCTAGCAGGCGATTCTCTAAAGGGATCTATTCTTTAATTCTAAGGAATTCTTATAGTTTTTAGTAAATCATACGGGGCTTTTATGCGTATTACAGTTGATCGCAGTCAATTTCTCAAGTCTCTTGGTCGGGTTCACCGTGTGGTAGAGCGCCGTAATACTGTTCCTATTTTATCGAATGTGTTGATTGATGCAGAAAATGTCCGTGTACAGTTAAAAGCAACAGACCTTGATTTAGAGGTTATGGAATCTTTTGCAGTTAATGTTAAACAAGCTGGAGCAACAACTGTTCCGGCACATTTGCTCTATGATATCATTCGAAAACTTCCTGATAGCAATGAAGTTGTATTATCCCTCGATGAGAATCAAGCAGGTACAATGTCCGTTGTTTCGGGTTGTGCACATTTTCAGCTTCAATGTCTTCCGAAGGCAGACTTTCCAGAGTCGCTTCCTGGGCAATTTGGTTATCGTTTTTCTCTATCGGCATCAGGCTTAAAACATTTACTTGATTGTACACAATTTGCTATTTCTACTGAAGAAACCCGTTATTATCTTAATGGTATTTATTTCCATATTATTAATGATGGTGTTTTGAAATTGCGTTTGGTTGCAACTGATGGTCATCGTTTGGCACAAGTTGAGATGGAAGCTCCTTCGGGAGTTGAGGGAATGCCTGGTGTTATTGTTCCCCGTAAAGCTGTAGGAGAATTGCAAAAACTTCTTTCAGAAGAAAATGATAGCGATGTATGTATAGAGCTTTCGGAGACAAAAATTCGTTTTTCTATAGGCTCTGTGATTTTTACATCAAAATTAATTGATGGAACATTTCCAGATTATCAACGTGTTATCCCTCTTGGAAATGATAAAGAATTAATTGTTAATAGGCAGGACTTTTCTTCTGCAGTTGATCGTGTTTCAACGATTTCAAGTGATCGGGGGCGTGCAGTTAAATTAACGATTGAGCATGGACAGTTAAGGCTTGTTGTTAATAGCCCAGATTCGGGCAGTGCAGAAGATCAATTATCAGTAACTTATGCATCTGAACCGCTTGAGATAGGATTTAATTCACGTTATCTTTTGGATATTGCTGGGCAGCTTTCAAGTGATGAGATGGTTTTTATGTTGGCTGAGGCTGGAGCACCAGCTCTGATTCGTGATAATGATGATGCGAATGTGCTCTATGTACTGATGCCTATTCGCGTTTAGGGGCAGTTGTTTTGCAATGCATGGCCAGTCATGTGCACAAAGTGGCAGTGAGGCAGCTGAAGCTTTTACGTTATCGCAATTATTCTTTTTTCAATATTCATTTTTCTGGTCAGCATGTGGTTTTTACTGGCCATAATGGTGCTGGTAAGACGAACCTTTTAGAGGCGTTATCTTTTCTTTCTCCTGGTCGTGGTTTGCGGCGTGCTGTTTATTCTGACGTTAGCTTTGTAGATGGTGGTGGTGGAGGATTTGTTGTATTTGCGCGTCTTGAATGCGCTCTTTATGGTGAAGTAAAGATTGGTACAGCTTTTGAGGTTAGCGATAACAGTCGAAAGGTCCATATTAATGGTGTGAATGAGTCGAGTGATTGCCTAACAGATTATTGTCATATTAGTGTCCTAACACCGTCTATGGATGGTCTTTTTACAGGTCCTTCACTTGAGCGCCGTAGTTTTTTGGACCGTATGGTTTTGGCGATTGATCCCTTGCATAGGCGCCGCATAGCCGATTATGATAGAGCTATGCGCGCACGTAATCGTTTGTTTTTAGATGGAAATGAAGATTGTGCTTGGTTTGATGCTTTAGAAAAGCAAATGGCAGAATTGGCGACAGCTATTTCTGCGGCGCGTGTTGATGTTATTCGTCTTTTAAATGACATGTTTACACAAATGCCCTCACAGATACCTTTTCCACGAGCTTTTTTGCAAATTGATGGTTTTTTAGAAACAGCTCTTAGTGAAATATCAGCAACTGAAGTTGAAGAACAATTTTGTGATCGATTGCGGCATAATCGCGCAATGGATCGTGCTGCTGGTCGGACGTTAGAAGGACCACATCGTGCAGATTTGCAGGTTTTTTATGCTGATAAAAATAGAGCAGCAACATCTTGTTCAACAGGTGAACAAAAAGCGCTGCTAACAGGTTTAGTTTTGTGTCATGCACGTCTAACAGGTATGATGTCGGAAAGATCTCCCATTCTTCTTCTTGATGAAATGGCTGCCCATCTTGATTCGCATCGACGTGCTGCTCTATTTGATATTCTTGATGATTTAGCTGTACAAACATTTATGACAGGAACAGATCGTCTTTTATTTGATGACTTAAAAGGACGCGCAGAATTCTTTGAGATTAAGGATGGCGCTTTATTGCCGTAAAAACATGCTAAATATTTTTTTAATAAGTGATAGATCTGAAAGAAAAGGCTTGCTATGTCAGAGATAATAACGATTTTAAATGGTCCTAATTTAAATTTTCTAGGTCAACGTGAGCCAGAAATTTATGGAACTGAAACTCTAGAAGATATTGAAAAAAGATGCAGAGAATGGGCAAAAAAAAAATGATATCATAATAAATTTTTATCAAAGTAATTGTGAAGGGCAATTAGTAGCATGGATACAAGAAGCAATAGAGGCAAGTTCTGGATTGATCATTAACCCAGCGGCTTACAGTCATACATCTGTTGCACTTCTTGATGCCCTAAAAATGTTTTCAGGGCCGAAAGTAGAAGTTCATTTATCTCATATTTATCAGCGTGAAGCTTTTCGTCACCATTCTTATACGTCTGCAGGTGTAGACGCTATCATAACTGGGTGTGGAGGTGATGGATATCGGTTTGCACTTGAGTATATTGCAAAACAATTAAGCAAAACAATTAAATTGTGATAGGTAAAGAGTAAGCGTTTAATAAGAGTAATATAGGCATTTAATTCTCTTGATAATTATTTTCAAATCTGTACAATGTGAGGTATATATTTATGACAGTTTTTAGTGCGTATGACGGGGGTAAATAGAGATGAAAAGCTTTGTTAGACAATTAGAAATGCTTGTGATTTTAGGGGGATCACTGCTTTTGTCTGGTTGTAAAATTGATGTTATGCAGCCATCAGGTTATGTTGCACGTCAACAGCTCATTTTGATCGTTGTTTGTGTGGTGGTGATGCTTTGTATTGTTATCCCAGTTATGGTGAGTGTGGTATTTTTAGCTATAAAATATCGTGCATCGAATATGAAAGCGGACTATTCTCCTGATTGGGCACATTCAAATAAAATTGAAGCATTGATGTGGGGTATTCCAGTTGTAATTGTAATGGTTTTAGGTTCATTAACAGCTTATTATACCTATAAGCTTGAACCTACAAATCCTCTTCCAGTGGAAGTTGTAGGTGAAGGAAAGCCATTACAGATTGATGCTGTTGCTCTTGATTGGAAATGGCTTTTTATTTATCCTGAATACGGTGTTGCATCGATTAATGAGATTTATGCGCCTGAAGGACGTCAAGTTTTATTGCAATTGACGTCAGAGAATTCTGTCAATGCTTTTTGGGTTCCCAAATTGGGTACTGTTCTTTACGCTATGCCGCAGATGAATGCTAAGTTGCATTTGGTCGCTGAAGAGCAAGGAGTATTCAAAGGAGCCTCAGCAAATTATAGTGGTGATGGTTTTTCGGGTATGCGGTTTAAGTGGCATTCTGTGTCTTTGCAGGATTTTGAGGATTGGATTGTAAAAGCTCGGGCTAATGGTCGAGTACTTGATCGTTCATCTTATCGTCAACTTTCTATTGCGCCTCGTATGGGTGATATTGCTGCGAAGGAAAAAGATGCTGAAGTTCGTTATTTTGCACCTGTTGAGAAGCGGCTTTACTATCGTGTTGTTAATCGATGTGTCGATGAAAAGACGGTATGTAATGAAGATTTAATGAAACGTGCTGCTGTTCAGACGCTATGGGGTGCACTATGTTCAGTATTTGATCCTGATGTTATTTAACAGAGTCAATAAAGTAAAGAGCCCTTTTAACAAAGGTTTCTTTTAAACTTGAATTTCATTTGAAATGGGTTGAGAAATGTTTGGAAGACTTACAGATCCTACGGCAGGTGCTTTTCATGCGCTTGCACATGAACCGATCGTTTTGTATACATGTATTGCGATTGTTTTGGTTGGTTTAATTGCTGTTATTGCTCTAACAGTACTTGGGTGGTGGGGGATTCTATGGCGAAATTGGATTACAACGGTTGACCATAAACGCATAGGTATTATGTACATCGTTCTTGGAATTATTATGCTTGTTCGCGGTTTTGCGGACGCACTTATGATGCGAACGCATCAAGCTTTAGCTCTTGGGAGTGAAACAGCAGGTTATTTGCCCCCTGAGCATTTTGATCAAATTTTTTCGGCGCATGGTACGATCATGATTTTTTTCATGGCCACGCCTATTTTATTTGGTCTTTTTAATTATCTTATACCACTTCAAATTGGTGCGCGTGATGTTGCTTTTCCCTTTGCAAATAATCTAGGTTTTTGGATTACGGCTGCAGGGGCGATATTGATTAACATATCCCTAGGTGTTGGGAATTTTGGTCGTGGTGGTTGGTTGATGTATCCACCTTTTACAGAATTGCAAACGAGTCCAGATACAGGGGTAGATTATTATTTATGGTCACTTCAGCTTTCTGGTATTGCAACAACAATGGGATCAGTGAATTTCATTGCAACGATGATTAAAATGCGTGCTCCTGGAATGACAATGATGAGAATGCCTATTTTTTGTTGGAGTGCTTTTGTCAGCAATGTTCTTATTGTAGTCATTTATCCTGTTTTGGCTGTAGCATTTGCACTCTTGGCATGTGATCGTTATTTGAACATGAATTTCTTTACCAATGTTGGTGGCGGAAATCCGATGGTATGGATTAACTATGTTTGGGTTTTTGGTCATCCTGAGGTTTATGTTTTGGTTGTTCCTGCTTTTGGAATTGTTTCTGAAGTTGTATCAACTTTTTCTTCAAAACGCCTCTTTGGTTATACTTCAATGATATGGGCCATGTTGGTTATTTTGATTCTTTCGCTTCTTGTTTGGGGACATCATTTCTTCACAATGGGTGGGGGTGAAGCTGTAAATACCTTTTTTAGTATTGCTACGATGATTATTGCAGTTCCAACCGGTGTAAAAGTTTTTAATTGGCTGCTTACGATGTATAGAGGTCGGATTCGCTTTGAGCCTCCTATGCTTTGGTGCATGGGTATGATCTTTACATTTGTTGGTGGTGGATTAACAGGTGTTTTATTATCTATTGTTCCTGCTGATTGGCAGTTTCATAATTCGCTCTTTTTGATAGCACATTTCCATCATACAATTATTGGAGGTGTGGTTTTTGCGTACTTAGCGGGGATTGCATTTTGGTTTCCAAAAGTTTTTGGTTATAAACCAAATCGCATACTAGGTATTACATCTTTTTGGTGTTGGTTTATTGGTTTTTACCTTGCCTTTTTTCCCGTTTATGCGCTTGGTTTAATGGGGGCGACGCGTCGTCTTCAGCATTACATGGAACCTAGTTGGCAGCCGATGTTTATTATTGCTGCATTGGGTGCTTGTATTATCTTACTTGGTATCCTTTGTTTCGTGCTACAGGTTGTTTTGGCGATTTGGTACGGTATTAAGCATAAAGGGCACTTACCGGTAACATTAAATGATTCTTGGGGTGATGCACGTACACTTGAATGGTTTACCTCTTCACCGCCTCCTTCCTATAATTTTGCCCTCCTTCCAAAGATACAGTCTGATGATGCTTATTGGAATATGAAGAAAAGTGGTTATCAACGGCCGACAAGTGGATTTACAAAAATTCATATGCCTTCGAATACATCGGCTGGAATTATTGCTGGCTTCTTCTCATTAGTTGTTGGTTTTGCGCTTGTTTGGCATATTTGGTGGCTTGTTGCGGTTGGACTGGTTGGTTTTATCGCAACGCTTGTGTGTCATTCATTAACAGGTGATCATCATGGTTACTATATTCCAGCTGAAGAAGTGCAAAAAACTGAAGATGCCTTTACGGCTGTTCTTAAAGAACGAGGAGTAATAGTATGAGTGCTGTAACAATGAATAACGCGAGCACTATAGATGAACTTCACCACGATAGTAGCTCGGTAATGACGTTTGGTTTTTGGGTCTATATTCTTTCAGACTTAATCCTGTTTTCGACACTGTTTTCAAGTTTTGCTGTATTTTCTGCTTCTTATGGTGGTGGTAAAGCGGGCAGTGAGTTTATAGATTTAAAGTTTGTTTTGGTTGAGACTGCTTTCTTGTTGTTTTCATCCGTCACTTATGGCTTTGCAATGGTACAAGCACATAAAAATAACATCAGTGGTGTGCGTTTATGGATGGCTATTACCTTTGTATTGGGGTGTTGCTTCATTGGTATGGAACTTTACGAATTTCATGAACTTTTGAGTGAGGTTTTTTATTTCGATCCAAATGCTTATGCGGGTATTGATCCTGCAACAGGTTTACAGCTTTTTGGACGGGAAATTCTCTCTGCTTATTGGTCAGCATTTTTTGCTTTGGTTGGCACCCATGGACTTCACGTAAGTGTTGGCCTTCTTTGGATGGTTGTGATGTTTTTTCATCTTCGTCGTAATGGCTTGGATCAGAACAATAAGACACGTTTAGCATGCCTTTCCATTTTTTGGCATTTACTTGATATTGTATGGATTGGTGTTTTCACCATGGTTTATCTATTAGGAGCGTTGTGATGAGCGTGCAAAATGAAACACATGGTCCCAGTACTGGTTCCTATTTGGTTGGTTTTATTCTGGCTGTATTTTTCACTTTGGGTTCTTTTATTCCTGTGATGTATGGAATGATGGAAAGTTGGGCAGTTAGTACAAAGGTTGCGTATCTTATTGGGATGGCGATTATTCAGATTATAGTACAAATTGTTTTCTTTTTGCACTTGAATTCTGGTCCAGACGCCAAGTGGAATTTAAGCGCGTTGTGGTTTGCTGCTATTTGCGTTTTTGTTATTATTGGGGGAACTTGGTGGGCTATTTCTCATTTGAATTATAATATGATGGGTGGTTCAGGACGTGTTATTGAACCGGAAATATCAAGTAGAGATGATTCTTCAGTGTCTGAGCAGTTATCAACCAAAGATATATCCGTAAGAAAACAGCCAGAAAAGATACAGGGCTCAGAGGTTTCGATGGAGCAAGGTGCAAGTACGCAAACTCTTGTAGAACAGGCACCTAGTTCAGAAATGCCTATGGGGCAGGGTCTAGGTACGCAAACTCCTGTAGATCAAGCACCTGGTTCAGAAATGCCCATGGAGCAAGATCCAAATACGCAGTTTCCTGTGGAGTAGTTGTTAGAAATATCTACGGAGCTCTGATGCGGCATGTATCAGCTTCGTAGAAGAAATTCGTAGGATATAAAGCAGGAGATAAGTACAAGATATCAGTGGAATGAGTATCATTATTTTGAATATACTTTTAATTTAAAAGAGAAAGTCCGTGGGGTATTTAGTCAATCTTTAATTTTTGAGACAAATAGCTATTTGTAGAATATACAAAAAGTTATGTTTGTAAAATTTACTACAAAGAAAGAGAATGTGCGAAACAAGTTTTTATATTGTGTGAGATAAAAAAGCTACGAAGCAGTAATATTTTTAGATTTAAAGAATTTATATTAAAGATAGCATTAAAATTATTTGTAATAATAATATGTAATTGAAATCAAAAATTTAGAGAATAATCAGAAAATTTAATGAAAACCGTTGCAATGACAGTTATAGGTGCTGGTTCTTTTGGTACTGCATTAGCGATAGCTCTTGCCCGTAATGGTCATAATGTTTTACTTTGGGGATATAGTCCTCAACATATCAAAGAATTACAGGAACAACGTTGTAATCAAGTATATTTACCCGATATTCGATTTCCTGACAATTTATTACTTGAAGCTTCGCTTGAAACTGCTATAACAGCAAGTCACAATATATTAATCGCTGTTCCAAGCCATGTATTTCATCAAGTTTTGTATAATATTCAGCCTTATTTAGATCAGCATTCACGCGTTATTTGGGCGACAAAAGGTTTAGAACATGGTACCGGACGTTTCTTACAAGAGGTTGCTCGTGAGATTTTAGGTGAAAAAATTCCTTTAGCTGTTTTTTCTGGACCAACTTTTGCTCAAGAACTAGCTATTGGTTGGCCTACTGCAATGACGATAGCAGCTTCTGATGTTGAGTTTGGTAAAGAATTGCAGCAACTTTTTCATTGTGACAAAAGTTTTAGAGTTTATAAAAGTTCAGATATGATTGGTGTTCAATTAGGGGGAGCAGTCAAAAATGTTATTGCTATTGGTGCAGGAATATCAGATGGCATAGGTTTTGGGGCAAATGCACGAATAGCTCTTATCACACGAGGACTAGCTGAAATCAGTCGTTTAGGGGGGGCTATGGGTGCTGAGCTTTCCACATTTATGGGAATGACAGGCTTAGGTGATCTGGTTTTGACATGTACTGATAATCAGTCACGTAATCGTCGTTTTGGAATACTTCTTGGTAAAGGAATAGATATAAAAGAAGCGGAAAAACAAATTGGTCAGGTTGTGGAAGGATACTTGAATACCAAGGAAGTACATACGTTGGCGCAGCGTATTGGGGTAGAAATGCCCATTGTAGAACAAATTTATCAAATTCTCTATTGTGGTAAAAACATAACTGAAGCAGCAAACACATTATTAAGCCGCGCCCTCAAGGACGAAATACAATAATATCCTGTTTTTTAATAATTCAAATCATAAAAAATAGAAACATGCTATGATAGACATATAAAATAGATTGTATTGATGGTTGTATAAGGCAGTCATATTCCAGCAAATTATAGATTCATATCATTCGATTCTTTATGAAACATGGCTGAAATATAAAAGTTTTTGCTTTTGTCTAAGAGCTATCTCTTTGAAGATAAATTATCCGTTTCCACTTACACATGTTTGTGTAATGTAATGAACAAGATATTTTTATTGTCTCTTAAATTCATCTCACAATGATATTTGCAAACAGAATAATACAAGACTCATTAGGTAGAAGCATCTTATTTATATAACGTATAAGCTAAGAATATCGGGGCAGGGATATTGTGTATCTCTGTTTTTGTAATTCTTTAAAACAAGAAGACAATCTGTTTTGGGAAGAAGATGAAATTTTAAAGATGAAAACTAGTTCCCATTTCTACAATCATTTTTAAATTCAGTTTTACGCTATCTAAAGCAATATCTTTTAAATAATGGAGATTATCTCACACCTTTATTTTTCTCATTTTTTAATGAAAGCATTTCCCTGATGTGTCAGGTAAAATAGAACGCCCAAAAAAACACGATTGCTGTTATATATTCACGCGCTTGTTTTAAAGAGATCTCTCTTAAAACTCCCAAGTCTAATTCGCGACGGTGACCGTAAATAGTGTAACGATAAAGCCATTGTGCACATCCCCATTTTTACGTTTATGAAGGAGGAAGCCGATCATCATTACACCCCCCAATGTTGAGACAGCTCTAGGTACTTGAAGCTGTTCAGTAGAGATATTTAAGCCTTTTATTTTCTCACATATCAATTCTGTTTTTTATATGCAAGAAATGATTTTTGGAATTATAACTTTGAAAGTCTAAGATTGAAAAAAATGTTATTGTGCTTGTTTGTGGCTGTCATTTAAACTGAAAGAATAATCTGATTATAAAGATAATAAATTGGTTTATATGAATAATTTATTTTTGTATTGAATTAATTAAAAATATGCGTTTACTTGTCACAAGTAGATTAATATGTGGATAAAAATTATTAAAGATACTTCTAATGAATCATCTCAAGTGTTGTTTCAATATTAGAACATGGCAAGTAAAATGACGGTGTCAGTTTGTCATCTGTATAAACATTAAAATGGTGGTGAAAAAAGGATTTTATGTACTTCACAGGGATTTTTATACGTTTTACAGGTACCATTGTGAAATGGAATGGCGTGCATTGAGCGATATCTTTAAAAAAATGCATGAAAGAGCAACAGCTATAGTATTTTTGGGCGTTCTATTTTACCTGATACATTAGAAGAAATGCTTTCATTAAAGAATATAGTAAGATTAATGATTGATTTCTTTACGCCTTCATATTCATCCTAAATTAGATTGTATTTGCGTTTCAAGAATAAATCAAACGGTAGGAATATTTTTTTCAATTTGCTACACAAAAGCTGAAACTAAGGATTTTAATAATTCTCTAATCTCTTTTTCAAACTACGATGGCATGAGGGCTGGGGATTGATTTATAAGCAACGACAAAAGCGTATGCTTTAGTAAGGTAAATAACGTCATAAAATACAAAATTTATCAACCATGGATTGAAGAAATATTCCGGATTTTTATAAAATATTTTGCGAAACAGGGCATCGTACATCTGGTTTTGTATTGACTTATTCTTACAAATATTTGCACATATTCCTTACGTCATATTATTATAAGTCAATACACTATTATATAGCTGAGAAAGTACTCAATACCCGATTAAAGCACTATGCACATGATTGATTTTATTTTTTAGTGCAATGAAATAAAATTTATCCTTCTTGGGAATCGTCACTTTTTTTCAGTTCTTCAAGTATTGGCATAGACATGATGTTATATCCTGAATCAACATAATGAATTTCACCTGTAACACCTGATGATAAGTCAGAGAGTAGATAAAGAGCAGATTTTCCAATTTCATGAATATTTACGGTACGCCGTAATGGGGCATTACGCCGTTGATGTGAAAATATTGCACGTGCAGCTGCAATACCATTACCTGCTAAAGTTCTAACAGGACCAGCGGAAATCGCATTGACACGGATATTTTGAGGACCAAAGTCCGCAGCTAAATAACGTACCATAGCTTCTAAAGCTGCTTTAGCAACACCCATGATGTTATAATTAGGCACAACTTGCTGTGAAGCACCATAGGTAAGAGTTAAAAGTGTTCCTCCATTGGGCATAAGCTTACCGGCGCGCTGGGAAATTTCAGTAAAGGAATAAGCTGAAATAACCATCGTGCGTTGAAAGTTTTCACGTGTTGTAACATCAACGTAACGCCCTTTTAGCTGAGTTTTATCTGAAAAACCAATGGCATGGACAATAAAATCAATTGTTTTCCATTCTTTTTCAAGTTGCTCAAAGACGTAATCAATATTTTCACTTTTTTCAACGTCACACTCTAGCACTAATTTGCAGCCAAGTTTATCTGCTAGGGGATGAACACGTTTTCCAAAAGCATTTCCTTGATAAGTCAACGCTAATTCCGCTCCTGCTTGTGCGAGCTGACAGGCAATGCCCCAAGCAATTGAATGGTCATTCGCAATTCCCATAATAAGGCCGCGTTTGCCCTCCATCAAACCTTTCATATTATTCTCCGTAAGACCGTACTTTTTTCAATTACTAAGAGCTTTTGTTTATACATAACGTTGGAAAACAAGCGTTGCATTGGTACCGCCAAAGCCAAAAGTATTCGACAATACGGTATTCAGTTGTTGATGATCACGTCGTTCACGAACGATTGGCATATCAGCAAAAGCTGGATCAAGTTCTTCAATGTGGGCACTTTCACAAATAAAATTATGATTCATCATTAACAATGTATAAATTGCTTCGTGAACACCTGCTGCTCCCAAGGAATGTCCTGTTAGAGACTTGGTAGCGGAAATGGGGGGGCATTGATCACCTGCTCCAAAGATACGACGGATAGCTTCTATCTCAGGAGGATCACCAACAGGAGTTGCTGTCGCATGGGGATTGATATAATCAATTTTATTATTGACTGTTGCAAGAGCCATGCGCATGCATCGTTCTGCTCCCTCTCCTGATGGGGCAACCATATCATGTCCATCGGATGTCGCACCGTATCCAACGATTTCTCCGTAGATTTTTGCACCACGTGCTTTAGCAAGTTCTAAATCTTCAAGGACTAAAACGCCAGCCCCTCCAGCAATGACAAAACCATCACGATTAACATCATAAGCACGTGAAGCTTTGTGAGGGGTGTCATTATATCTGCTGGACATAGCGCCCATGGCATCGAATAAAACAGATAGTGTCCAATCCAAATCTTCGCAGCCACCGGCAAAGATGCGCTTCTGTTTACCATATTGAATCATTTCGTAAGCATTACCAATACAATGATTGGAGGTAGCACAAGCTGAAGAGATTGAATAATTGATCCCCTTTATTTTAAAGAAAGTTGCTAATGTTGCAGATGCTGTAGAACTCATCGCTTTAGGGACAACAAAAGGTCCAACACGTTTTGGACCTTTTTGGCGTGTAATGTCAGCAGCTTCTACGATTGAATGTGTTGAAGCACCTCCAGAACCCATAATAATACCCGTGTGTTCGTTCGACACTTCATGCGGTTCTAGACCCGCATCAGCAATTGCTTGATCCATGGCGATGTGATTCCATGCTGTTCCACGCCCATGAAAACGTAGAGCACGTCGATCTACGAGTTCTTCTATATTAATATCGGGCTTGCCATAAACTCTGCTACGAAAGCCTAATTCAGCATATTGAGGTGCGTAAGAAATTCCGGATTTTGCTTCACGTAAACTGGTTAAAACAGCTCCAGGGTTATTTCCAATTGCGGAGACAATTCCCATTCCGGTTACAACAACTCGACGCATTCATACCTCCTCGTTCCATACAGAATAGTGAAAAGTTCTTTCTGACGGAAATAACGTTCAATCTTCTTTGAATAAAGCAACGCGTAAATCGTTCGCCTTATAAATAGTCTCTCCATCTGCTTTTAGCCACCCATCAGCTATTCCTAAGACTAAATTTCCACGTCGAATACGCTTAAAATCTATTTCATATTCAAGAATTTTGGTTTGTGGAGTTACCATCCCTGATAACTTTACTTCACCTGTTGATATTGCTCTTCCTTTGCCTGGTTCGCCTAGCCAACCAAGAAAAAAACCTGTTAATTGCCACATACCATCCAGTCCGAGACATCCTGGCATGACGGGATCGCCTATAAAGTGACAATTAAAGAACCACATGTCTGGTGTAATGTCAAATTCGGCGCGAACCATTCCTTTATCGTATTTACCATCAGTTTCACTAATTTGAGTGATTCGATGAATCATTAACATTGGCGGTGCTGGCAATTGCGCATTACCTCTACCAAACATTTCGCCGCGAGCGCAGCTTAGAAGCTCTTCATAAGTGTAGCGAGACTTTTGTTCAGCCATTGTTACTCCATTTATTTGCATATATCTTTATTTCTGCGCTTTTCCCAACCTACTTTTAGAGCAAATTTTAAAGAGAGGGAAATGATTTTATATCATTTTTAATGACAAAAGCCTTTTTTTATGTATTCTACATAGGTAATTATTTAAAAATGGAATACAAGATTACACCATACTATTCCCATTTTTTTGTATTTTGATCTTATTTAGCAGGAATATATTTGGGTTTGTAATATGTCAGTGAGTGCAGACAATTTAGATATGAATGAAGAGCAGCAGTTCACAAAAGAGTGTGGAAAAATTGTGCAATATTATTCCATTTCTATGTTAGAAAAACGTTTGCGTCAAAATGGTCTGCGTCCAACACGTCAGCGGTTGGAACTTGCACATATGATTTTTTCTCAAGGAAATCGTCATATTACTGCTGAAGAGCTCTATGAGGAAGCGGTGAGGGCAGGTGTACCTGTATCTTTAGCAACGGTTTATAATACGCTTCATCAATTTACGGAAGCGGGATTATTACGGATTATTGCCGTAGAAGGCTCAAAAACTTGGTTTGATACCAATACCTCTGATCACTACCATTTTTATATAGAAGGCGAAAATCGTATTCTTGATATTCCTTATAATTTGGAAGAAGCTCCCATTATTAGAAATTTGCCTAAGCCACCAGAAGGTATGGAAATTTCACATGTTGATTTAATCGTGCGATTGAAACCAAAAAATCAATCTTGTGATAGGCAGTGAGGATATTCAATGAGGAATAAAAATTAAACTTGTTGAGTTTGAGTATTCACCAACCTTTTACTTTTTCATCAGGATAGATTCCCCATAACTGGGGTTGCTGAAGCCATCCGCGCGTATTATTAATGTTTAGTTCGCACCATTGTCCATCACATTGGCGGATGTTACCAATGACGTTAGGTTCTACTTCCGCCACAAGTTCTGCGTTGTCGGTGGGGTTTTTTCGTAGCATCAGCCTTTTTGTTTTATCTTTTTGCCATGGAATAGTTATAGCAGTTCGCTTTCCCGATAAAAGCGATTGATACACCCATCCCTCATCGCCTTCTGCATCACGAATTTTGCGCCATTGATCATATTCTTGAATGATTTCAATAGGTAAGCCCTTCTTTTTGTAGGTGAAAATGATAGAATAGTTGCTTCCTGGTCCGACGCGTACATTAACGCTGGTGGGTTTAATCGAAGCAAATCGCGGAAGTGGTAAACCACTGGGCCCTAAATTTTGATTAAATGTTTGTGCATGCAACAAATGAGGTGAACCCAATACAATGACTATTGCTATTAAGATACATGATATGAGTATTGAAACGCGAAACCAACGAGAATTTTGCACACCGAACTCCTTTATTTCGTCATATATTGGAAATTTAAAATCTGAAAGATAAGACTGGAAACTGATAAAAAGTATGACACATTGCTCGTTAAAGAGATCTAAACGATGAAAAAATTGCTACAAAAATATCAAAATAAGGAAAACAAAAGGTTTGTATTTCTTAGTGCTTATCTTGTTTATGAGGGGGTAGATATAAATAAACATGAGATTTTTATGTAGCTGTAGGCGTGATAAAACAGTAAAGTATACTGGAGCCTTAGCAGTTTTTGTACAGGAAATTAGGGCTAAAGTATTGCATCTCTTTTCTGAGTTTGTTTCTCAAAGTAAAAGTGCATGTATGCATATTATGAACAAAGAGCTGTTCAGTAAAGGGATTATTGTGTGGCTTGAAAAGAAGTTTTGAATGAACAAAATAATACGATAAATAAAACATTTAAGCGTAAAAATATGAGCAACATTTATAGAGTAGATTGATATATGAAGGGCTAACAGGATACTTTTTCGTGATAATTCATTTATAAAATTTGCTACACTCTAATCTTATGCCATGATAATGCTTATCCGTATGGTAGATAAGCTGGCTTCATCGTTCTATTTACCAGCTTTCAATGTTATGCTATTCCTATTATTTATGGTATTCATAAGAAGCCTTTTTGTTTTTTCTTAAATAGCTTTTATTCTATTTGCGGATGAATCCCGCTTATGATGTACAAGAAAATAATCTTCATTGATTCAATATGAGAAAGTGTTGAGAAACTTTAACTCGTTATTTAAATTTTAAAAACATTTCCATCAAAAATGGTAATAAAAGGCACATTCATCCATATTAAAACACAGTGTTTTCTCTGTTTATTGTCAATTTTCTTTTTCTCTAACTCAGTATAGAAGAAAGTTGAATGAAATAGAAAGGCTTATTCGATACACTGATGAGGGTAATTACATAAGTGATGAATAGAAGAAATTTATCAAGAAAAAAGAATCTATAGTGCAGTGGTTGAAATTCGTCATCCTTTAGAGAGACAGAATCAAGAGATATAAAAAGTTATGGAATTACATCGTTTCGTTACATAACTGAAGGGAAAGAGGATTATGAATTTGATATTATATTTTACACACAATCGCATATTGCGATAGTTATTTTTGTTTTGTAATCAGACCTAGGATGATCGAAAGATGTAGAATATTTAATGACAAAAAAGAAATTCATCATGAAACTGTACATAAGAAGCAGTGATGTAAGAGATATCCAGAAGGAAAAAATTATAGCGAAAAGTGATAATAAAACACCCCGCACTCAATTTACATAGGAAAAAGTCGCTTAAATACCTCAAGTGTAGTTTGTTATCTATTTTTTGAAATATAAGAGTGAAATAAAAACCACCTCTATGATAGAAATCTTATTATTTTCAAATAACTAACATGTTAGATAACATTGTACACAAAAACCTACACACAAGCAATTTATTGCAATCAACTATGAAGATAAAATTTTCTAGTAGTTTACTATCTATTGCTTATGCAATTATATAATATTATAAAGTATATTACTTTACCGCAACAGTTCGTCCGTTACTAATAAAACCTTCTCTTTGTGCACGCTTACGAGCAAGCTTACGTGTACGACGAATAGCTTCAGCTTTTTCACGAGCACGCTTCTCAGATGGCTTCTCATAATAAGTACGCATTTTCATTTCACGGAAGATACCTTCACGCTGCATCTTTTTTTTCAACGCACGGAGCGCTTGGTCAACATTATTATCACGAACGAGTACTTGCACTATCTATCCTGCTTTTTTCAGTGTCATAAATGATAGGAAAAAACCTACGTCCTTTTAAAGGCATATCCAAAAGGACAAACGCTTATATCATATAAATAAGACATTTGTCTATATCGCTTTTTAAAATTCTATTTTTTTTATAATAAAACGCTTTTTATAATGAATGATAGAATTTACGGTTATAAATTTATGAAAGTCCTTGTATTTGATCATTTTCGTCAAGATGAATTTTTTCAGCCGTGGGATAATGGGGTAGTCCCGGCATGGTCATAACATCTCCACAAATGACAACAATAAAACCGGCTCCCGCACAGAGACGAACTTCTCGTATGGGAATTTCAAAATCAACAGGAGCGCCGTATTGCTTGGGATCAGAAGAAAAAGAATAAGGTGTTTTTGCCATACAAATAGGGTAGACGCCAAAACCTTCTTTTTCCCAAGTTTCAAGTTGTTTGAGAATAGGGGCTGGGATGATGGCGCCACGTCCACCGTATAGCTTTGTTATAATACAATTAATTTTTTGAACGAGTGGAATATCATCTTGATAGAGAACTTTAAAATCAGAATCGTGCTTTTCAATCAAGGTAACGAGTTCTTGTGCAAGTTCTATAGCGCCTTTTCCACCTTGTTCCCAATGCTTACAGATAATAGCTTTGTGTCCAGTTGTTGCAACTATTTTTTGTAATGTTTTTATTTCAGCATCGCTATCGCTGTCAAAATGATTGATAGCCACAACACAAGGAATACCGTAGTGCTTCATATTTTCTATGTGTCGTAAAAGATTGGCAGCTCCTTTTTCTAAAGCGGTAATATTTTCTTCTGTCAGGTTATTTTTATCCAGACCACCGTTCATTTTTAATGCACGAATAGTTGCGACGATCACTGTAGCATTTGGTACAATACCTGCTTGCCTACATTTGATATTGAAGAACTTTTCTGCTCCAAGATCTGCTCCAAACCCTGCTTCTGTGACAACATAATCAGCAAGTTTTAAAGCAGTTTTTGTTGCTATAACTGAATTGCAACCATGAGCAATGTTGGCAAAAGGTCCTCCATGAACGAGAACAGGATTATTTTCAATTGTCTGTACGAGATTGGGTTGTATAGCATCTTTGAGAAGAACTGCCATTGCACCTTCCGCATTGAGATCAGCAACGGTGATGGGCGTTTTATCATAACGATAAGCAACAATAATTTTCTTGAGTCTTTGTGTGAGGTTTTCTAAATTTTCAGAGAGACAAAGAAGCGCCATAATTTCTGATGCAACAGTAATATCAAAACCTGTTTGGCGTGGAAAACCATTTGTTATGCCCCCCAATGAAATGACAATATCGCGCAATGCACGATCATTCATATCAAGAACGCGTTTCCAAACAATGCGACGTGGATCAATGTTTAGAGTGTTTCCCCAATAAAGATGATTATCTATCATTGCGGCAAGAAGATTATGAGCAGCTGTAATAGCATGAAAATCACCGGTAAAATGTAAATTAAGGTCATCCATTGGAATGACTTGCGCATAACCACCACCAGCAGCACCACCTTTTACACCAAAACAGGGACCTAAAGATGGTTCTCTCAAGGTAGCTATTGTTTTTTTACCAATAAGATTAAGAGCATCACTTAGTCCAACTGTTGTTGTTGTTTTGCCTTCTCCGGCAGGTGTGGGATTGATAGCTGTGAGAAGGATAAGTTTACCATCTGGATTTTTATTAAGCGATTTTATGTATTCAGAAGAAATTTTAGCTTTATCATGACCATAGGGAATGAGATTTTCATGTGAGATACCAATTTTTTGTGCAATTTCAATAATATGTTGCTTTTTAGCAGTGCGAGCAATTTCAATATCAGTTTTAGGCATGGAAAAATTCTTTAAACTTAGCTTTTATTAACGTTTGGGATCTGTACCCCATGGATTAATTAGAAAAATTCATAGAGAACAGAAAAATATTAAGATATCATAGAAATCGATGATATGCCATGCAAGAGATAATGCTAAAGAAGCACAAGAAGAGTTTTATTGTTTTTTAGGAAAAAGAATCTTTGGTTTGCAACAAATGCTGATGATATTAATGGATACCATAAGTGTTTCATAGTAGTACGTTTGAGAAGTAGTTTATTTATTCTTTCCAACAACACACTGAAAAAGTTTCACATGGTGGTAAACCGGAATTTATGGCGGCACATCTGAAGTCCCTCTTAAGATGGGACTGCTAGGAATAAAATATCCAGAAGCATCCAGTTATGGAATAATTAGAAATAAGCACGTAAAAAATTACCTAACTGAGTAGAGAGTGTAATCCGGAAGAGACCAAAAACAAGCGCATAGATTGAAAAAAGAAAACAACAACACACGCTACTCATGCAATCGCTACGATTATAAGCTAATAAAAGCACCTTAGAGCTGAATTGAAGGACTCATAACATCTTATTTTAGCAAAATGGCTAAAGAAACGACTCACAACAAAATGAAATGACAAAATACAAAATAACAAATCACAAAATAAAGAATTTAAAAAGTCTGACTTTATAAGAAGATATTGTTGATGATGGCGCACCCGAAGAGATTCGAACTCCTGACCCCCAGATTCGTAGTCTGGTGCTCTATCCAGCTGAGCTACGGGTGCATACATTTCAATTTTTTACATTGTCTAAGACAAAGGGTTCCTAATCGTTTCATTAAAGAAATGCAAGTGAAACTTGGATAGTAATAAAAAAAATTTCTCTTTTTTATGAGATATTTTAAAAAAAAGATATAATATATTATGGCTTCAGTTGGTTTTGATATGAACATTTTTTTGTCATGACCATACAAAGCAATATGAACGATAGTTAACTTGACGTTTTAATCTATGAAAGATAGTCAAGCAGAGATGAGATGTGTTTTTTTGCGGTGGGGGTAAGATATACACACCCGCTGTTGGGTTTTTGTGTAAAACGCCGATATTACTGTTGAAAACTATTTCAGATGAAGATGGCACAGCAAGGGCGGATGTATGGCGTTATTAAAAAAGAGCTTTCCATTGGTGTTTTTAATCGTTGTTTTAACGGTTACCTATTGGGCTGGAAAAAAGAGTGCGGACCAACCCATTTCTATGGTGGATAAAACAAGAGTATCGGATAAAGCTTCAAATGAAAAAATGGGAAGGCCACCGGTAAATGTTGTCGTTGATCTTGTAAAAGTTCAAGATCTTTATGAACAACTTAACGTTCTTGGGAGTGGAAAAGCTCTTGCAGAAGTCGAGCTTACCCCTTTATCCTCAGGTGTTATTGATAAGCTTTTTGTATCAGCGGGTACAAAAGTACAAGCCGATGATGTGATTGCAAAGCTTGATTCTAAAAAAGAAGAAATAGCGGCTGCAAAAGCAAAAGTGCAACGTGATAACAATGCGTTAACGCTTTCGCGCATTCTTAAATTACGCGCCAGCAATACAGCAACGGAAGTTCAAGAAATTATGGCACGCTTAGAGTTGGATAACGCAAATTTAGTTTTGCGTAATGCTGAATTAGATCTCGATCGGCGAACAATTCGAGCACCGATTCCTGGAGTTGTTGGTATTTTGCCCGTTGATGCGGGGAATAACGTGGACCTTAATACTGTAATAGGCCGTATTGAGAATAGAGAACGTATTTTGGTCGATATATGGGCCCCTGAACGATATGTGTCGCGCATCCATAAAGGAGATGAGGTAACGGCAACGTTAATCGCGCAGCCAGATAGATCTTTTGTTGGTCATATTTATGCGATTGATAATATCGTTGATCCAGAAAGTCGCACACTTCATGTTCAGGTTGAAATCAATAATGAAAAAGATACGCTCATGTCTGGTATGTCCTTTTCTGTTTCCTTGCAGTTTCATGGTGGTTCTTTTCCTGTCGTTAATCCTCTTGCAGTTCAATGGAATAGTAAAGGATCATTCGTTTGGCGTGTGAGAGAAGGAAAAGTAGAGTCTATTCCCGTAACAATTATTCAGCATAAAGCGGATCAGGTTTTCGTGAAAGCTCCCCTAGAAAATGGTGATCAAGTTGTCATTCAAGGGGTGCAAATGCTTTATCCAGGAAGTAAAGTAACTATTGATGATCCAAAGTCTCTTCAACAGCAATTATCAGTAGGTTATGGAACGGATATACAATGAGCCAAGAATTGAGCACAAAACAGCCTACGTCAAAGGTGGAGCAAGGTGGTCTCATTACCTTATTTATTCGCAGACCGGTTTTTACTCTTGTTTTGAATGCTATGATCATCATTGCAGGATTTGCAGCATGGTTAAATGTTGATGTAAGAGAATTACCCGATGTTGATACTCCCGTAACAACGATTGTGACGATGTTTTCTGGTGCATCGGCGGAAACAATTGATCGTGAAGTTACAAAAATTATAGAAGATGCTGTTTCTCGTGTTTCAGGTGTTAAGGCGATTTCTTCAACGTCTTCTTTTGGACGCTCCCGTGTGAAGATTAACTTTAATGTCGGTGTTGATTTGAATGTTGCTGCATCTGATATTCGTGATGCTCTCTCTCGTGTTACCTATTCTTTACCGAAAGATGCGGATTTGCCTTTGATTATTAAAGCAGATTCGAATGCTGCTGCCATGATGTATTTGGTTGTAACGTCACCAACAATGAGTGTTGATGATTTAACCACGATTGTAAACGATCAGATTGTTGATGCTATTTCTGCTGTTGATGGTGTTGGTGATGTACAGGTCGATAGTGCTCGCACAAAGATTTTTCAGATTGATATAGATCAAGCAAAACTTGCAAGTTATGGATTAACTGTAGCAGATATTTCACGTGTTCTTGCTGATATGACAACAGATGTGCCAGTAGGGTCATTACGCAATTCTAAGCAAACTTTAGTTGTACGTGCTACTGCACGTTTAACAACACCAGAATCTTTTGAACAAGTTGTTTTAAAGCCTCATGTGCATCTTGGTGATGTTGCGCATGTTACTTTATCGCCGGATATAGAAACAGTTATTCTTCGTATCAATGGAAAGACAGGTATTGGATTAGGTATCGTGCGTAAAGCACAATCCAACACTCTTAATATTTCTGAAGGTGTGAGAGCCGTTGTTGATAATCTCAAAAGTATTGTTCCTTCTTCTGTAAATATAGACGTTATTAATGACGATGCAATTTTTATTAAAAGCGCTCTTCATGAGGTTGAAGTTGCTTTGGTCATTGCTATTTTGAGCGTTATCTTGGTCATTTTTCTTTTTCTCAGAGACATTCGTGTAACGCTGATACCTGCTTTATCTCTTCCTGTCGCTTTGATTGGTACCATTGCAGCTATTTATCTTGTAGGGTTTTCATTGAATATTCTCACATTTTTAGGACTTGTTTTAGCAACAGGGCTTGTTGTGGATGATGCCATTGTTGTTCTTGAGAATATTGTTCGGTGGCGCAACATGGGATTAGGTTCCAGAGCAGCAGCGGTGATAGGAACACGTGAAGTATTTTTTGCTGTTTTAGCAACAACATTGACATTAGTGGCTGTGTTTGTTCCTATTTCCTTTCTTCCTGGGCAAGTTGGAGGACTTTTTAGAGAATTCGGTTTTGTTTTGGCAATTTCTATTTTGCTTTCTTCAATTGTTGCTTTAACGCTTTGTCCCATGTTGGCTTCACGTTTTCTCAAAGAACATATTGAGGAGAAAGAGGAAAAGTCCCATCATTATTTTACTTTTTTATATAAATTAGGTACTTTTTTTCATAAGGCATATACGTACAGTTTGCATAAGTGTTTAGAAAAACCTTGGGCTGTTGTTTTTGCTTCACTTATTTTTGGGGGGCTTTGTATTGGGGGCTATATGAAACTGCAACAGGAATTAACGCCAGCAGAAGATAGAGCTCTTATCTTTTTGGTCATTAATGGACCACAAGGTATTTCGACACAATATTTGAACGAGCAGGTAGAGCAAATTGAAGCAAGTCTACAGCCATTACGTGATGCAGGGGAGATTGCTAACAGTTACTCTATCGCGGGTATTGGAGGTTCACCCAATACTGCTTTTTTGATTTTATTGCTTTCATCTTGGAATAAACGTTTACGTAGTCAGCAAGAAATCGTGAAAGATGTTAATGCAAAGGTTAAACAGTTTCCCGCAGTTTTTGTGTTTGCTGCGCAGGGAAATTCTCTAGGTGTGAGTGGAACTGGGCAAGGGTTGCAATTTGCAATTCTTGGCAATGATTATGCAACATTACAACCCATTGCTGATAAGCTGGTTAGTGCTTTACAAGATGATCCGCGTTTTATTCGCCCACGCCTTACTGTTGATGCAACACAACCGCAATTTTTTATTGAAATCAATCGAAAAAAAGCCTCCGATTTAGGGATTGATATCACGAATTTGGGCGATACATTACAAGCAATGTTGGATGGTAAAAAGATTGGTTCCATTAACGTGGATGATCATTCTTACGATGTTAAATTGATATCGCGTACAAATTCTATGAAGAGTCCTAGCGATTTAGAAAATATTTTTTTAAAAACCAAAGACAATCGATATGTTCCTTTATCGGTTATTGCGCGTTTACATGAAAAAGCTATTGCTCCCCAACTAAAACGGGAAAAACGCATGAGTGCTGTTATTTTAAGCGCAAATCTTGCTCCAGATATTGCTTTAGGGGAAGCTTACCAAACTGTACAGAAAATTGCTTCTCCTTTGTTATCGAAAGGAACCTACTTGGTTCCTTTAGGGGAAGCCGAAACGCTTAATGAAACATCTTCCAATTTTATGATTGTTTTTGGCATTGCCTTTTTGATTATTTTATTGATTTTGGCTGCTCAGTTTGAAAGCTTTATTTCAGGATTCATTATCATGGCCACTGTCCCATTAGGGATTGGTTGTGCTGTAATTGCTATGCTATTAAGTGGTGTAAGTCTTAATATTTACAGCCAAATTGGATTAATTTTGTTAATTGGTGTTATGGCAAAAAATGGTATTCTCATTGTTGAATTTGCAGATCAATTACGCGATCAGGGAAGAAGCGTGCGTGAAGCCGTAGAAGAAGCAGCAAACATTCGCCTTCGTCCAGTTTGTATGACAATGATTTGTGCCATTTTAGGAGGTATTCCTTTGGTTTTGGCCAAAGGTGCTGGCGCAGAAGCTCGTATAGCTTTAGGTTGGGTTATCGTTGGTGGCTTAGGTTTAGCAACTATTTTTACGCTTTATGTTACACCGGTTGTTTATCTTTTTTTAGGGCGTTTTATAAGACCAAAAGCAGAAGAAAATTTACGTTTAACAAAAGAACTCAATCAAGTTAAATGATGTATATGATAGAAAAGATTTGAAAGTTTATTCTTGTAAAAATATCATTTTCGGATCTTATCCTTTATATTTTGTATATTCCTTCATTTTTATGTGAGCAGTGAAAATAGCGATCAATAAAGGAGATGCTTTCTGCTTTGTTATTGTTTGGGCATAGATTTCATTATCAATAACCGTATAGGATAAGCTTATGGGAGATAGCTTTTCGATTCGAAATGAAATGGCTTTTGAAGCCACATTAAAAGCTTTAAGAAACCATGCCGCAAAGGATGGGGTCTATGATATTCGTCGGCATTTTGTAGAAGATGAACAGCGTTTTTCCCATTTTTCCCTCAGACTTGATGATCTTCTTTTCGATTTTTCAAAATGTGGTGTGACATTTAAAACATTGCAACTTCTAGATGATTTAGCTGTCGCAGCAGATGTGTTAGGCCGGCGTGACGCAATGTTTTCTGGTAAGGCTATTAATACAACTGAAAAACGCTCAGTTCTTCATATTGCGTTACGTTTACCTGCTGATGAAATTTTCATGTTGGATGGTCATAATCTTATTCGCGATATTCAAGACGTCCTTGAAGATATGGAAAGATTTTCTGAAAAGGTGCGTGATGGCAGCTATAAGGGAAACAGTGGCGAGAGAATAAGTGATATTGTCAATATTGGTATTGGTGGTTCTGATCTTGGTCCTGCAATGGTCACATATGCTTTAAAACCTTATCATGATGGTCCACAGTGTCATTTTGTTTCTAATGCTGACAGTGCCCATATTTCTGATACTCTCTCTATTTTGAATCCAGCAACAACGCTGTTTGTCATTGCTTCTAAAACTTTTACAACGGCTGAAACAATGGTCAATGCTCAAGTTGCACGTCAGTGGATTTGTTCACATTTAGGAGAAGAAGCCATTGGTACGCATTTTGTTGCTGTTTCAAGTGCGCTTGATAAAGTAGCAGAATTTGGCATAGATTCCACAAGAGTTTTTAAATTTTGGAATTGGGTGGGAGGACGTTATTCAATTTGGTCAGCCATTGGACTTGTTGTTATGTTTGCAATAGGTGGTGGAAATTTCCGCCAATTTCTCAATGGTGCATTGCAAATGGACCAACATTTTAAAACAATGCCTTTGCATAAAAATATTCCTATTCGTTTTGCTCTTTTAGGATTCTGGCATCGTGTTATTTGTGGTTATTCATCACGTTCTATCATTCCTTATGCACAGCGTTTAATACATTTTCCAGCTTATTTACAACAGCTTGATATGGAATCAAATGGTAAGCAAGTCTCGCTGGATGGAAAACCATTAAGTTTTTCAAGTGGTCCAATTGTTTGGGGGGATTCAGGAACAAATAGTCAACATGCTTTTTTTCAGCTTCTGCATCAAGGAACAGATATTATTCCTGTAGAATTTATTTTATTTATAAAAGGGCATGAGAAAAAATTACATTCTATGTATGAGATGTTGCTAGCAAACGGTTTAGCACAATCAAAAGCCTTGATGAAGGGGCGTAGTATTGAAGATGCTCGGCATATCTTGATAAAAAATGGAGTTGATGAGGGTGAAGCAGACCATTTAGCACGTCATAGAAGTTTTAAAGGAAACCGTCCCAGCATTACGCTGGTTCAAGATTCATTAACACCTTTTGCACTCGGTCGTCTTATTGCGCTTTATGAACATCGCACTTTTGTTGAAGGGATTTTAATGAATATTAATTCATTTGATCAATGGGGTGTTGAACTTGGTAAAGAATTAGCAAACGAGTTACTACCAATTCTTCGTGGAGAAAGTAAAGCGGATAATCGTGATAGTTCAACATTAGGGTTGCTAGCACATATTCAAGCAAGACGTGCAAAATAAATATAATTTTACAGTAGTTTTTGTACTAACTAAGCAAAAGTAGAATGAGAGAGAAATATGAGATAATTCTTTAATTTTACTATACGTTCTCTTATTATCTGGATTAGATTTATGTAACAGAAAATCAAAAAAGTGCAAAAATTGTAAAAATGAGAATTTATTCGCAAAAACGATAAAGACCTTTGAGAGGTCTTTGAAGACCCTTTGAGACCCCCCTTAAAATCCTTCGAAAAAAATAAATTGGTACAAAACCTAGTGGCAAATTATACAAAACCCGCTGGCAAGCTACATACACTGTAGTTTGACACTAGGTTTTGTACTAAGTGGGAAAAGGTGGGATTAGGTAGGAATACGTGATAATTTGTTGTTTTTATGTATAAAATTTAGCATTAAATGCGCGTTTTGTCAAAATAGATTTTGACACCTAAAATTGTAAAAAAGAGCGAAAAATAGTAAAAATTAGAAAAAAGAGCGTTTTAAAGGTAAAAATGAGAGAAGGCTTTGAAAGGTCTTTGAAAACCCTGTGAAAAATTTTGAAAAGTCTGTGAAAGCCCAGAAAACCGCCTTTGAAGACCCTGTGAAAAAAATCACTCCAAAAGTTCAATCGATTCCAAAATCAGCCAAAAATAACCAAAAAAGCAAAAAAGATTTTCACCTATTGATGATTATCTATTTTTAGAGGCAATATATACTTATTAATCAAATAGTTATATTATTTTTTTAATGTAAAAAGATTTTCATATCGATTTTTCATATTAAAGAGGCATTAAGCTGTATCTTATTTAGTTTTGGAGTGTTCTTTTTCAGCTTCTATTTGACGCTTTAAATGCAATTTTAAAAGAGGTAAAATAAGCTCGATTTCTTCCGTGTCGTTGATGTCTTGAACAAGCTCTTGCAACTTTATACAAAGTTCCGCCGCGCGTTCCGCTATATCTTCAGGAGGGATCTTTATATTTGCATCGCGATAGGTTGTATAAGCTATGCGACCAAGCTTTTTCATGAGACCAGCAGGGATGGTAGGTGCTTTAAAACCAGCTGCTTTCGCTTTTGCCATGTTACTAAACATTTCACCTTCACCCGTAACGAGCCAATCTAAGGATATTCCACAGCGATCTTTATATATTCGCATTATAGATACAGGGGGTTCTTGTAAACCCGTTTCATAATTGCGCATAGTCGTTTCGGGAATTTCAAAATGTCTAGCAAATTGCTTACGCTCTGTGAAACCAAGGGTGTGTCGTATTTCACGCAATCGTTTTGCTAGTTCTGTTTTAGGTTCTAGTTCGGGGCGTGCCAAAAATGCTCCTTATTTATATTTAGGTTAGCTTAAATTACAGGATTTTAAAAAGAGATTCCCCATTCATCTTAGAGAGGCATTAAGCCGTATCTTGTGTAGCTTCTAGATGTACTCTTTCAGCTTCTATTTGACGCTTTAAATGAATTTTAAGAAGAGGGAAAGTCGCTTCGACTTCTTCCGTGTCGTTGATGTCTTGAACAAGCTCTTGCAGTTTTTTATAAAGTTCCGCCGCGAGTTCCGCTATATCTTCAGGGGGGAGTTTTATTTTAGCATCGCGATAGGTTGTATAAGCTATACGACCAAGCTTTTTCATGAGTCCAGCAGGAATGGTAGGCGGAGAGATATTGAAAGACCGAGCCATCATCATGTCTATAAACATTGCATCTTCACCGGTCAAAAGCCAATTCAGGTTTACTCCAAATTTTTCTTTATATGCTGATAAAACCGTTGCATCTGGAGTTCTATCACCGCGTTCGTAATTTCCAAGCCCTTGAATACTGATACCAATTTTAAGTGAAAATATATCACGAGATAAGCCCACAAGCTTTCTAACTTCTGTGAGTCGTTTTGCTAATGCAGTTTTGGGCTCATTTTTTTGTCGTCTCATATTATAAATGTTTACAAATGGGGTTGACTAATATCCCATTTGTAGATATACCTCATATTAGAGCCCGATACGAAGGGCGTTTATTATACATTTAACCCCACAAAAAACGGATGGTTTGAGCATCCGTTTGAAGCAGGAGCGAAAGTTATGACAACCACACAAACATGCATCCAAGTATGGGATCGCCATAGTATTTTAGCCGAGCTACGCCGCCGTAATATGACCTTGGCGGAGCTCGCGAAAGCTTATCAACTATCGTCATCCAGTGTTCAACATATCTGGACACGGTCTAACGAGAAAGCCGAACGTGCTATTGCCGATTTTATCGGTTTGCCCGTCGAGCAGGTTTTTAGCGACCGCTACCCCAAAAGTCGCCGTCGCATTTTTAAAGCAGCAAAACATGCCAATACAGATTCGCGTGCGCATTCTGCTTTGCGCGGGAATGCTGCTTGAACTTCGTTACACGGCTTTGCGCTTTTGCGCATTTGCCATGAATTTAAATACCATAAGATAAAAAGGTTTATCAATGTCTAAAGATCAGTACGAAATAGGCAAGATAAATTGCATAGAGTTGCATCATAGAACAGCCGTTTGCATGGGTTGGTTCTGGCGATTAGATGGTGGTCATATTGTTTTTATAGGGGGTGGTTATGGTTGCTGCTTATAATTTATGGACGCCCGAGGCAAAAAGAGAAATCTTTAATCCTTATTCAGAAGCTGAACGTTTGGAAGCTATGCTTGCCTGTTCTTTAAAAGCCGTGAGTGGTGGCTTTCGGCATGTACCGATCCGGTATATTATTGACCCTCCGCATGGATTGTTTGATGCGATATTAGCGCGGCAAATTGCCATTCATATTTTGCATTATCAATTTGAGGTGCCGCGGCGGCGTATTGTTGCGATGCAAGTACGGAAGCAGACTGCTATCTTTCTTGCTTTGCAAGTGATTAACCGGCGTTTGGAAGAACCCGTTTTTGCGAAAGCTTATCGAAGATGGGCGGGGCGTGCGATGGATTTATTCTTACGAGAAATGGAAAAGGCGGGGGCGTGATGGCACAGTTTCAAAAGCTTGCTCTTGATGTGATTGTGGTACCGGAGCGTATACGCCCTGTGGATGATGAGCATGCCAAGGCACTTGCACAATCAATGGCGCGGGAGGGATTGATGAATCCGATTACGGTGCGCCATACCCCCAATGCTAAGGAAGGTAATTACACGCTTATTGCTGGTGCGCATCGGCTTCGTGCTGCTGAGCTTTTGGGCTATAGTGACATTGATGCCGTTGTGGTGCAGGCTGATAAGGACAATGCCGCGCTTTTAGAGGTTGCTGAAAACCTCTTTCGCAATGAATTGTCAGTGATTGATCGTGCGCTTTTTGTCCAGACTTACCGCGAATTGTGGGAAAAGAAGTATGGGGAAATTAAGGTTGGTGGGGACAGAAAATCAAAGGGTAAACATTACCCTTTGATCGGTGGTAATCAATATACAAAGGACAAAGTGGCAAAGGTGCAACTTGCACCTTTGCCAAATGATGGTTCTTCAGAGCACCATGAAACTGGGTGTGAAGGGGATGAAAAATCAAAGGATCAAGTTGATCCTTTGATCGGTGATGATGCACATTTAAAGCAATTGGGTCAAGTTGTCCCTATTTCTTATACAGATGAAGAAAATGGTAAAGGGACAGTTTTATCTTTTTCTAAACATGTGGCGGATCGTATTGGTTTGTCTCAAGTTTCAGTAAAACGTCTTAACAGCATTGCTCAGCATTTACAGCCGGAGTTGCGTTCTGTTTTGCGGGGGACGGCATTGGCGGATAATCAAGCGCAATTGTTGAAATTAGCCAAGATGGAGCCGGTTGCGCAACGGCGGGTGGCAATTGCTTTGCAACAGGTTGAGGGGGATTTGAGGCGGGCTGTTGATTTGGTCAATGGGATTAATACGCCGCCGCAAATTAATGAACAAGAGCGGGTTTTTGCTCAGTTATTGGGTGTTTGGCAGAGAGCAGATGCGCAGACAAAGGCGCGGTTTTGTGATTATCTTGCAAGAGAACGAGGGGAGGAGCAGGCATGAAGAGGCATGGTTGCGGGCAGCTTGATTTTTTCCAAAAGCCGGTTTTTCCCTGCCGCGAACCGGTTGCGCAGATTGATTTAGGGCGGTTTCGCTCGCGCATTAAGCGAGCGATGGCGCGGGCTTTGAGAGAATGCCGGCATGAGCGCAGTGTGATTGCGGAGCGTATGGCGCATTATTTAGGGATTGGGTGTTTAAGTAAGGCGAGTTTGGATGCTTATGTTGCGGAAAGTAAGCAGGTGGATATTTCCCTGCCGCGGTTTAAGGCATTTGTGCGGGCGACAGAGGCATTTTGGCTTTGGGATGAGGTGGTGAGTGAAGATGGATTGTTGCTGTTGCAAGGGGATGAGGCACGTTTAGCAGAGATTGCGCGGTTGCAGCAGGAACAGCGGGAGATTGCAGCGCAATTGAAAGCCATGCGCGCAACGCCGGTTCGCATTAAAAGGGGGCAGCCATGAAGGAATGGTTTAGTATTGCCGAATTGGCTGAGGCAGCTTTGCCAGGGTTGCCGAAAACAAAGATCGGTCTCAACAATCTTGCGCTTAAGAAATGGCGTTTGAATACACAATTGTTTCGCCAAACATTAGGCAAAACCAAGCCGGTTTGGGAGTATCACATTTCCTTATTGCCGGAGGGGGCGCGGGCGGCATTGTTGGTGCGGTTTGGTGGGGCTGTTGATGTGAAACAAACGCAAGGGGAGCAAAAGACAAGTATTTGGGTGCGTTATGAGGGGCTTTCCAAGGCGCATAAAAGGCGCTGTGAAGAGCGTTTGAAGGCACTTTGCTTTTGGGAAGATTTGCTTCATGCCGGTATGGGTGTGCATGATGCGGCAAGTTTGAGTGCGGTGCAATTTGGTGTGAGTCGGATGTCGCTTTTTAATTGGCGGCAGATGGTGGAGGGGTATGAGCGCCCTGATTGGTTGGCAGCTTTAGCGCCTTGTTATGGTGAGGAGAATGTTTCGCAATTTGCGCCGTGTCATGAGGGGGCGTGGGAGGTTTTTTGTTCGGATTATTTGCGCCCGTCTCGCCCTGCTTTTTCAGTGTGTTATCGGCGCATGGTTTCGGTTGCGCAGGAGCGGGGTTTTGAGCCCATTCCTTCTGAGCGGGCTTTGCGGCGTCGTTTTAAGGCGCAAATTTCCAAAGCGGTTGTGGTTTTAGCACGTGAGGGAGAAGAAAAGGCAAAAAAGCTTTATCCAGCCCAACGGCGTGATCGCTCGAGCCTGCATGCACTGCAAGCTGTGAATATGGACGGGCATAAGCTGGATGTTTTTGTGAATGTTCCTTGGACAGAAAAGCCTGTGCGGCTTTATCTGATTGCGATACAAGATCTTTATTCGGGCAAGATTTTATCGTGGCGCTTATCGGATGCTGAGACTTGGGAAATCGTTCGTTTGGTGATTGGGGACATGGTGGAAGCTTATGGCATACCAGAGCGCATGACCTTGGATAATGGGCGTGCCTTTACCAGCAAGTGGATTTCTGGAGGTGTGCAAAACCGCTTTCGTTTTAAGATTAAGCCGGATGATCCGCAAGGGCTTTTGACGAGTTTGGGGGTGCAATTGCAATGGACCACCCCTTATAGCGGACAGTCTAAACCGATTGAGCGGGCATGGCGTGATCTGGCAGAAGCGATTTCCAAACATCCCTTTTGTGCGGGGGCTTATACGGGCAATAAACCGGATGCCAAGCCTGAAGATTATGGCAAGCGCGCGATAGGATTTGAAGCGTTTAAAGCCCATGTTGGGGCGCAAATTGTGGCACACAATGCGCAAGCAGGGCGTAAGGCGGTTAATTGTGCGGGGCGCAGTTTTGATGAGACCTTTACTGAGAGCTTGCAAGCCGAGGGGACGATTATTCGGCAAGCAACGGCGGCACAACGGGCTTTATGGCTTTTAACCTCTGAGGCGTTGCGTGCGCAAAAGGGTACGGGGGAGATTCATTTTTATGGCAATCGTTATTGGGCGCGGGCGTTGAATGAGCATGCGGGGAAAAAAGTGATTGTACGCTTTGATCCGGATAATTTGCATCAAGATTTACGGGTTTATGATTTGAACAATCGGTTGCTTTGTCTGGCACCATGCCTTTGTGATGTAGGTTTTTATGACCAGCAGGCGGCGCGCTTGAATGGGCGTTTGCGTAAAGAATATGTGAAGGCTGTTAAAGCAGAAAAACAGCTAGCGGCAAAGCTTGCGCCTGATCACTTGGCCGATGTTTATGGGCGCCTTGAGAAAAAGGATGAAGCGTTCAAATCTAAGCTTCCGATAAAGCCAAAGGTGAGCCGCTTGATGCCAAACAATGTGGGGAATTTAGCTTTGAAAGCAGACGATGATGAGGTTTTGGGGGAGGAAGAATTCAGTCAACACTTGCATAAAGCTTTGAGAAAGCTTTCCGCCTCTGATGAGGGGCGTGAGGTGATCAAGTTTCCTAAACGATAGGAAAGGAAAGAGGGGGGATTTGTAAGAATTCTCAAAAGGAAGCTGGTTTTGTATCGCGTACCAGGTTGAAGCGTTAACAAAGAAAGGGGGGAGGAATCTTAATCCTTTAAAAGTCTAATCAATACATGAAGTTTCTAGGTATCTTTGCCTGATTGGGTGAGATGCGTGGAGTTAGCAAGTTCCCCGATGTGTGAGAAAGAGAGGGGATTTGCAAGGTTAGCCGTTTTAGTATCGCGTACGGCTTTTAAATGTTCATTCTAAAGACAAAAAATAAGGGGCGGGTGGGAGCCCTTCCCCTTATCAATAGTCTAAAATCAATACGAGAGGGGAATATACATGAAAAACGCGATAAATGCAACGGTCGATAAAAATCCTTGGGCGCGACCTAAAATCCAGCCCAATGGAACAGCACAAAACCGCAACAGTGATGACATTGCTTTATGGAATGAGCTTGTGGATGCAGTGAGAGCTTTGGGGCAAATGAATGATTGGTCGAAAGCAGAGGTGGCGCGGCGCATAGGCATGCCGGATGGGACGTTTTCGCAATGGTATGCGGGCAGTTATGCGGGACAGTTGGGGAAGCAAAATGCAAAGGTTCAACAATGGGTTGAGGTTTTAAAGGAAACGGCGGGGTTTTTGGAGAAGATCCCTGAAAAACCAGCCTTTCAGAGGAATCGAATTGCCAGTGAGATCATTGATACTTTAACACTGGCACAAAGTACGGGGGATATGGTGATGATTACGCTTGATGCGGGCAGTGGTAAGACCGAAACTTGCCGCCATTATCGCTCTACCCGCCCGCATGTTTATCTGGTGACAGCAAGCCCGCATACGCGCAGTGTTCACGGTATTTTGAATGATATGGCAGCAGAATTGGAAGTGGTGGAATATAATCCCACCCGCTTAACGCGTGCGATTGGCAAAAAGTTAGAGCGCGTGGGCAGTGGTACGTTGTTGATTGTTGATGAGGCGCAAAATTTAACGGATGAAGCGATTAATCAGTTGCGCCACTTTGTTGATATCAATGGTACGGGGTTGGCTTTGGTTGGCAATGATGAAATCTCGGGGCGGTTGGTTCATCGTCAAAATGGTCCCTCTTATGCGCAAATTAAAAGCCGATTGGCGATGCATCTGAAACGGCGCAAGCCCTATAGTGAGGATATTGCAGCGCGCATTCATGATTGGGGGATTGAAGATGTTGGTGCGATAAAGTTTTTGACAGGGATAGGCTTAAAGGCTGGAGCTTTGCGGCAAATTGACAAAACCATGATGTTGGCACGCATGGCAGCGCTTGGAGATGGGTGTGAGGTGACTTTGAAACATGTCAAAGTGGCATGGAAAAACCGTGACGTGGAGGAATTGGCATGATCTCTTTATGCGACAAAGAATTATCCGATACGCTTGTTGGTCTTTATGACGATTATCAATGCGGTTTTGATATTGGAGAAAAGCTTAAATTGTGTGTTGATTTGGCGTTATTGCTTGAATTGGAGTTGAGTGTTCATCGTTTGGGGGAAGCGGATGCGGTTTTGGAAGGCCAAGTTTCAGAAGTTTTGGCTGAGTGTGACAGCTCTGATCGAGATGAAGATAAGAGCAATCGTGTGATTTATATGGATTTTGGAGGAAGCAAATGATGGAACGTAACCCCTATATGGTAAGAGAGTGCTTGATTGCTTTGCGCTCTGCCTTTTTACAGTATGAGGTGAATGGCATTTTTATGCATGGACAAGATGTTCGAGAATTGAATGAGTATTTGCGTCGTTTGGCAGGCTATAACCACGTTTTAAGTCATGAGCTTATGCGGTGTCGTTGGCAATTGAAAGCGGGATGTGCGCCTTCTTCAGGGGATGTTGTGCCATTTCGTCGTTTTCAAAAAACACAGGAGGAAGTTGGTGATGAATCCACAAATTGAACTTGAAGGTACGCGTTATATGAAGGATGCAAAAGGGGCTTTGGTGCCGGTAAGTTTGATCCGCCCTGCGGATTTGTTAGAGGATGAAACGGTGCGCAAAATTATGGGTTTTGCGAAAGAATTATCGGCAAGGATTGCACGTTTTAACAACCATACGATTGCGGATTTGAGTGATTTTGATAGCTTGCTTGCGCAAGAATATGGTGTGGAGCGGCGTGGCAAAAAGGGCAATTGTACTTACACAAGCTTTGATGGTTTGCAACGCATTAAGGTGCAGGTACAGGAAAGTGTTGATTTTGGACCGCAATTGCAAATTGCCAAAAGCCTTCTTGATGAATGTTTGAATTAATGGTCTGCGGATGCGCGCCCTGAAATCCGTGCGATTATTACGCGTGCTTTTAATACGGATAAAGAAGGCAAGGTGAATCGGGGCGAGATCTTTATGCTGTTGCGTTTGGATATTGATGATCCACGCTGGAAAGAGGCGATGCGTGCCATTCGTGAAGCGATCCGTGTGACGACATCTAAGGAATATGTGCGTTTTTATGAGCGCGATACATTAGAAAGCGCTTGGCGTGCTGTGACCATTGATCTAGCGAAGACATGAGGGGGGTGAGATGTCTTTAGCTGTCCTTCATATGGGAAAACGCGCGTTAGGTCTTGATGATGAGACCTATCGCGCACTGCTCTATCGCTTGACAGGCAAGCAATCGGCGAAAGATTTGAATTTTTCAGAAAAGCACTTGGTTATCGCTGAAATGAAAGCGTTTGGTTTTAAGCCGAATGGGAAGCGTTTAGAGGGTAAATATGCCAAGAAGCTCCAGGCGCTTTGGATTGCTGGGTGGAATCTTGGCATTATTCGTGATCGTTCAGACAAGGCGTTGCTTGCCTTTGTGAAAAGACAGACAGGGATTGATCATATTCGCTTTTTACGCGATAGCGATGATGCATGCAGAGCTATTGAGGCATTGAAAGGTTGGTTGCAGCGTGAGGGTGGGGTTGACTGGAGAGGAAAAAACCGCGAAGATTCATGGAGGAAGAAACCAAGCATTTCCATTTTGTGTGCCCAATGGAAGTGTTTGAATCCCGATGCTGTGTTTGATGTGGAATCTTTTCATCAAAGTGTTATGGCGTTAAGTGGTAAAGCTTTTGGTGAGATGAGTGGGGGCGACTTTAGAGAAGTGATGAATGTTTGGGGGCGGAAAATCCGTAAAGGTGTTAAAAGCGAGGGGTAAGCATGTATGCAAGAGGAAATCTATAGCGATTTTCCTGCCTTATTGCGTGAAATAGCTGGTGTTGCGGGCAGTGAAGCAGCATGGAATATGATGCGGGCTTTTGGTGGACGAGAAGTTTATATACCCGGGCGTCTTGAGAGTGCGGATTGGTTGATTGAAATTGTTGGGTTTGAAGAGGCGCAGCAATTGATCAACCATTTTTGTTTTAATGGTTCGGGTGTGCGCCTTCTTATCCCCCTTGGCAGAGATGCTGAACGGCGGCAAAAAATGGTGCAAGCGTTGCAAAAAGGCTGGTCGGTTGATGCTGCAGCTGCTGTTTCTGGTATGCATGTGCGCACAGCCTATCGCTTGAAGAAGAAAATTTCTTTGCAAGAACCACAAGGTTTATTATTTCCAGAGTTTTATGAGTATTGAGAGTTTTGACTGACAGTGTCAGGCTTATATTGGGGGTTTGAAATCCGATAAACTGCGAATGAATTTTTATTCATTGAGTGGTTTGTTATGGTTTCAATAGATGCTTCTTTTCTTCATCGCCTTGCGCCTAAATTGGCGCATCATGCGCGCCAAGATTTTATTATTGTTGAAATGGCACGCGTGTTGCCTAAAGCTTTATCTTATGGGGCACTCACAACACCGTTGCGTATTGCACATTTTTTAAGCCAATGTGCCCATGAGAGTGATGGCTTTTTTACTGTTTGTGAATATGCCTCAGGGCGCGCTTATGAGGGGCGGCGTGATTTAGGCAATGTCAACCCTGGGGATGGGGTGCACTTTAAGGGGCGTGGTTTGATCCAGTTGACGGGGCGCAATAATTATCGTCGTTTTACGAAGTTTTGGCGCCTAGTCGATGAACAAGCGGTTGATTGTGAGGCATTTCCGCAAGAGCTGGAAAAGTTTCCAGCAGCGCTTTGGTCTGCTGTTTGGTTTTGGCAAATGAAAGGCTTGAATAGGCTGGCTGATCAAGATGATTATCTAGGGATTACCAAGGCGATCAATGGGGGAAGAAATGGACTTGTGCAACGTTTGATTTATTTGAACCGCGCCAAAAAGCTTTTGGGACTTGGAGGCGAGGTAAAGGCATGAAGCCCTCTTATCGTGGTTCTAGGCTCTATTTATGGTGGTCTTTTTGGTTTGCTTGGGGGGTTATTTTTTTGCTTGTTTCTGGTGGTTTGTGGGGGGCTCCGCATATTGTTGATATGGCGAGCATTTCTATTCCTTCGATGGTGGCGATTATTGTTGGCAATCTGGGGGTGCATCGTGGCTTTGGCTCGTTGGATTTTTCTAATAGGAAACATTCCCATAAGCGGCATAGCAGCTCCTATGATGGGGTGGAGATAACGAGGTGGGGAGATAAAAGCAATGTTTAGCCCACTTTCAAAACTGTCTTTTGGTCTGCTTTTTTTGGTCAGTGTGATGTTGGCGGCTTTTGGCTTTATGAAAGCGCAAATTTTAAAGGCGGAAAAGGCGCGTGATTTGTATTGGCAGTTGGAGATTGCCAAGGCTTCAGCACGTGCACTGCTTGTACAAGAGCGACAAAGACAAGCAGCGTTGGAAGCTGAGCATCAAGCGCAAGGGGTGATTTCGGCTTTGGAACAAAAGCTTACAAAAATGGAGGAAGTCAATGGGAAGTTGCCGGTTACTGGCGGTGGCATTGGGCTTGAGCGTGTGCGCTTGCTCAACACACAAGCCGGTGGGTAGCCTTTCTTATCATTTTTTATCGGTTGAATTGCCGCCTGTTGTTCGCATGGCGTGTGCCCGCCCAGCTTTATTGCCAGAGCGTGCTTTGAATGCGCGCGAAGTGGTGCATTATTGGAGCCGTGATCGTGCTGCTTTATTGATTTGTGAACAGCGTAGAAAAGCTGCGGAGCGGGCGATTTTAGGCAAAAGAGAGGGGACTTTTAAGTGAATTTGGATATCAGTGTTGCCAATGGCTGGTTGTCTTTATTGTTATCGGTTATTGCGATTTGTGGGGTTTTGAGAGCCTATTTTTCTTCCGGTGCGCGGGAAATGCTGAAAGATATCACGGCGCTTAAAGAGCGTGTGCAAAAGTTAGAAACAGAGATGGACTTTTTGCCTGATCGTGATGCGCTGCAAAGATTGGAAGTGAATATGGAGAAATTGAATGGTCGTCTCAACACGCTTTCTGCACAATTACAACCGGTGGCAGCCATTGGTGAGCGCTTGCAAGAGTTTTTGTTGGAGAATGCCAAGAAATGAAAGCAGATATGGATAAAATCATCCGTGAAGAAGCGCGGTTGATTATTTTAAAAGGGCTTGCTTGTGAGCGCAGTGAAACTTTATCGAGTGCGATGATTGAGCGGCTTTTATACAGTTATGGCATCAGACGCGATCGCGATTTTGTGCATAATGAACTGGCATGGATGGAAGATCAAGGTGCTGTTACTTTAAAATGTGTGGGTTCGGTTTTTCTTGCGGCATTAACAGAACGGGGAGCGCGTCATTTAGACCGAAGCTTTTCCATTGAGGGGATTAAGCGGCCTAAACGTTCATCAATAAAAGACGAGGTGAAGGATGCGCAAGGTCGGGCGTGGACGTTTAACGGCGATTGATTTATTGCCGCAAGCTTGTGATCAAATTATTGCTGCTGCTGCTGAGGCTTTAAATGGGCGTGAGAAGACGCAAAAAGCCATTTATGATGAATTTAAAGCAGCTTTGAAGGCTTTAAAAAAAGAAATGGGTTTAAGCTTTTCTATACCCTCCTTTTCCAGTTTTAATCGGTATTCTTTGCGGCTAGCCGTGATGTCACGGCGCCTAGAACAGACAAGAGAAATTGCAGCAAGCCTCTCGCAGCGCTTTGATGCTAAAGCTTCTGATAATATCACTCTTTTGACGGCGGCAGCGATTAAGGAGTTGATTTTTTCCACGTTGAGCAGTGGGAAAAACCTTTCGCCAAAGGCAGCACAAGAATTGGCCAATGCGCTTAAAGGCGTGTTGGCGGCTGAACATTTGTCGACCACCAGACGGCAAAAGTTGGAAAAAGATTTTACCAGCAAAGCAAGCAAAGCGGTTGACGCAGCAGCAGCGGCGGCGGGGCTCTCAGAAGAAACAGCGCGAGCTATTCGTGCGCAGGTGTTGGGGGTAAAACATGGCTGAACAGCCCTTTTCAAAAAGTCATGTCTTTGATCATCAAAGTGGTTTTGATATTTGGCAGAGAAGTACTTTTCCCAAAGAGAGTGATCCCTTAGCGGAAGGCGTTTTGATGGCGCATCAACGGGCATGGATTGAAGATAAGTCCCCATTAAAATTGGTGGAAAAGGGGCGGCGGACCGGCATTACTTTTGCAGAAGCTTTGGATGATACACTGATTGCAGCGGCGGCACGTGAAGCGAGGGGCGATAATGTTTTTTATATTGGTGACACCAAAGACAAGGGGCGGGAATTTATTGGCTATGTGAGCCATTTTGCTTCGGCAATTACGAGCCATAGTGGGGATGTTGAGGAATTTTTATTCTCTGATCAAAGGGCGGATGGTTCAACGAAATATATCTCTGCTTATCGGGTGCGTTTTGCTTCGGGGTTTCGGGTTGAGGCGCTTTCTAGCCGCCCTGAAAATATTCGCGGACTACAGGGCATTGTGGTGATTGATGAGGCGGCGTTTCATCAAGATGTGCGCGCTGTTTTGGATGCTGTCAATGCTTTGTTGATTTGGGGAGGCAAGATCCGTGTGATCTCCACCCATAATGGTGTGCTCAATCCTTTCAATGAACTGATCCGTGAGGCGCGAGCAGGTAAGGTTCCTTTTTCTGTGCATTGTTATCCCTTTGGTGTTGCTGTTAAAAATGGCTTGTTTAAACGGGTTTGTGCGATGAAGGGGGAGGTGTGGAGTTTAGCATCTGAGCAACAATGGGAAGAGCAAATTCGTGCCTCTTATGGGGTGCGTTTGGCTGCTATGCGCCAAGAATTAGATACCATACCAGCCGATCAAGAAGGGGCGGCTTTAACACGCTTACAGATTGAAAATTGTTGCGCGCCTGACATTGCAGTGTTGCGTTTTGCTTGTGTGGATGATTTTAAAAATCAATCGGAACATCAACGAAGTGTTGCTGCTTTTGCTTGGTGTGAGAAGCATATAAAACCTCTTCATGCTGGGCTTGACCGGCGGCGCCAACATGTTTTTGGAGTTGATTTTGCCCGCAGTGGTGATGCCACCTCCATTGTGGTGATGGAGGTGGGACAAGATTTGGTGCGCCGTGTACGGTTTATGGTGGAATTGCGCAATACGCCGTTTGATCAACAAAGAGAGATTTTATTTTATGGGGTGAATGGTTTGCCGCGTTTGATGGGCGGCGCGTTAGATGCGCGGGGCAATGGGGCTTATTTAGCCGAAAAAGCGGCGCAACGTTATGGAGCTCTTGTGAAGGAAGTGCCCTTGTCACAAAGTTGGTATGGCAAGGAAATGCCGGCTTATTTAGAAGCTTTTGGGGATGGGTCCATTGTTTTGCCGCGCGATAGTGACATTGTTGCCGATCATCAAGCGCTTGCTTATGTCAATGGCATTGTGAAAATTCCAGACAATCATCGTTTTAAAGGCAGTGACGGTTTTATGCGCCATGGTGATAGCGCGATTGCTTGCGCTTTGGCTTATTTTGCCAGCCGCCAAACGCCTGAAATTTATGATTATACACCTGTGAGAGAGGCTTATCGTTTTGATGAAAGCTCGCTCTTTTCAACGCCTTTTTTTTCAACAATGCGATCAAAAATTTATTGATGGGATGATGAGATGGTAAAACTTTTAGATCAGTGGGGCAGGGCGCTTAATATCAAAGGGTTGGAGAGAGAAGTCGCAAGCCCTACCATTGGCGGTGTTCGTGATGTGTGGTCACAAACCATTGTCAGTGGTCTGACCCCTGCGCAACTTGCTGATATTTTACAACAGGCAGCAGAGGGTCATCCAGAGCAGTTTTTCCAACTTGCCGATGATATGGAAGAGCGTGATTTGCATTATCGTGCTGTGCTTGGCATGCGTAAAAATGCTCTCACAGGGGTGGAGCCTGGAGTGATTGCCGCAAGCAATAGTGCACAGGACAAAAAGATAGCAGATGCGGTGCGGGAAGTGATTAGTGCGCCTACCTTTGTTGATGATTATGTGACGGATTTATTGGATGCTTTGGGGAAAGGTTATGCGGTTGTAGAAACCTTGTGGGACAAGAGTGCCAAGGAATGGTGGCCGGTTGCTTGGAAATGGCGTGACCAGCGGTTTTTTCAATTGGATCGGCGGGATGGTTTTCATTTGCGTTTAAAAGAAGAGGGGTCTTTTAATGGAAGTGAATTGCCTGCTTATAAATTTTCTATTCACAGACCCAAGTTAAAAAGCGGTTTGCCTATTCGTTCTGGGCTTGCGCGGCTTGCAGCTTGGGCATTTCTCTTCAAGTCTTATACACTGAAAGATTGGATGGCATTTTTAGAAGTTTATGGCATGCCTTTGCGTGTGGGTAAATATGGGGCAAGCTCTTCTCATGAGGAGCGACGGGTTCTCATTCAAGCAGTGCGTGATTTATCCAGTGATGCGGCAGCGATTATTCCCAAAGAGATGGAGATTGAATTTATTGAAGCGGCAGGGGGCAGTGGCAATGCGGTGTTTGCTTCTAAGGCGGAATATTTAGATCGACAAATTTCTAAAGGTGTGTTGGGGCAAACCATGACGACGGATGATGGTTCGTCCTTTTCGCAAGCGCGCATTCATGAAAATGTGCGCCATGATATTGCCAGAGCTGATGCACGCCAATTAGCTTTAACGGCTAATCGTGATTTGATTGTGCCTTTTGTTGAGATTAATTTTGGACGCCAAGAGCGCGCCCCCCTTGTCTATTGGCCGATTTCGGAAAATGAAGATATTAAAGCGATTAGTGATGCACTGGAAAAACTTGTGCCCTTGGGTTTGCGTGTTGGGGCGCAAGAAGTGCGCAATAAGATTGGTTTTTCGCAACCAAAAAAGGAAGAGGATGTTTTAAAGGCTCCTGATAATGCGCTTGATGATGAGAGGGGAGAAAAGGCTCATGTTTGTGCTGATTGTGGAGGTGTTTTTGATGTTTCTGTGACAAGAGAGGACAAGGGTGCAAAAGAGCAGGGTGGAAAACATCACGACGAATTGGACCGACTTTCACAAGAAGCTTTAAGCGACTGGGAAGAGGACTTAGAACCCCTTTTAGAGCCTTTTAAAAAGCTTGTGAGAGAAGCAAAAAGTTATGAGGATATCCTTAAAGGCTTAGATGAATTGCTAGGTGAGATGGATCATCACGCATTAGCAGCGCGCTTGGCAAAAGTACAAATGATTGCACGTGGGCTTGGGTATCATGGATGAGGAACTTTTTAAAACCGCCCCTAAAGAGGTCACCCGTTATTTTGAAGCCAAGGCACTTGTTCCAAGCTTTGATTGGCGTGATATAGCACCAGAAGAACATGCTTTTTCCTTTACGGTGGCAAAATCGCTAGGCTATGATATTTTGGAGGATTTTAAGCGAGCGGTTGGAGAAGCCATAAAGCATCAAGTTCCTTTTCAAGATTTTCAAAAAAATTTGATGCCGATTTTACAGGAAAAGGGTTGGTGGGGTAAAAAGACCAGCATTGACCCCAAAACTGGTGAAAAGAGCGTGGTGCAATTGGGCAGCCCACGGCGTTTAGAAACGGTCTATTGGGCCAATACCATGAGTGCGCATGCAGCAGGCGAGTGGGAGCGCACACAAAATAATAAAGAATTTTTGCCCTATCTCACCTATGCTTTGTCGAGTTCAGAACATAAGCGTTTAGAACATGAAAGTTGGGTGGGGTTTACCGCACCCGTTGATGATCCGGTTTGGGATTGGCTTTATCCACCCAATGGCTGGCGGTGTAAATGTAGTGTGCGACAGGTAAGCCGTTATGAAGCAGAAGATTTAGGCTATGAAGAGGGGGCAGAGCCACTTCATGTTGAAAAGCAGGTTTGGCACAATAAGCGAACGGGGAAAATTGAGAAGATACCAAAGGGGATTGATCCTGGTTGGCATTTGAACCCTGGGAAACATCGCGCGCAAAACTTAAGCAATTTTTTGAGTGATAAAGTCTCTGTGATGGGGGACAATGACAAACGCATTGCCATTGAAGATATTGTGGGTTCACCACTTTTGGAAGCCATGTTTGAAGGACGTATGCCTCGCGGGTTTATACCCATTGCACCGATACCACAAAAGGTGCGTGATGTTTTTGCAGCGGAAAATTCTCTTATTCGCTTATCCGCAGACAGTGTGAAACATATTTTGTTAGAGCATCAAGCGCGTGATCTTCGCTTGGATGATTTTCGGGGCGCCATTCAAACACTCATTCGCCCCCATGGTGTTATTAGACGAAAAGATGCACAGAGTGTTGTGTTTTTGGGTGAAAATGGTGGGGCATGGTGGCGCTTAGCAGTTAAATTCGTGGCAAGCAAACAAGAGTGGTGGCTTATCTCGATGCATAAAAAGAGCTTTCGCGAAATTCAACGTTTGTTAAACGCCGCTGAAAAGAAGGATGAACGGTTGTTGTAAAGAGAACACCGAAAAAGATCTGCTGGCTTTTGTGAAAAGAGAAGGCGTGGAGGGCGGTCAACTCCTCGCAGATCCGGCAAAGCCGCCCTGGCATAACTGGCTCACGCCTCGCAGGTAATCTAACAGTTTCAACGTTCAAAAGCAATCTTTAAAAAACGGCTTGAGAGAGGCTTTTTTTTATAAGGCGATAAATTGTACCTCTCACTTCACAACGGCGCTCTATCGCCTTTGAAGTGCCTTTGAAAACGATTTTATGGGATGGTTTGGCACGGGGGTTTCTCTCACAAGGAGAATAATAGGGAAAAGAGTGCTTTTTTGAGAAATGCTCTTTTGACTGACAGTGTCAGACTTATAGTGGGAGTAAGTTTCATGCATTGTATTGCCAATGACAATTGTAAAGCAATAGGCAATGTATGGAACAGGAATTTCACGAAGATCAAAAAGATGGGGATGCAGAAACATTTCATGCTGCGTTAATAGATCTTTGCCAAGACGCTACCGTTAGCCAAGCGCCTGAATGGGTAGAGCTTTTGCCCAAAGCGCCCCATGTGAAGGCACGTGATGGACGACAATGGCATTATAACCCGCAAACTATTTTAAAAGCCTTTGCAGCCAATAAAGGACCGCTTGTGATTGATTATGAGCATGGGCAACATCACCGTGCGAGAAATGGTCTAGAAGCACCTGCAAGTGGCTGGATTGAAGAATTAGCAGAGCGGGATGGTGCGATTTGGGGGCGTGTTAAATGGACCGATATGGCCGCTAAAAAGATTGTTTCCCAAGAATATCGCTATCTTTCGCCTGAGTTTCGCCATTCCAAGAAAGGTGAAATTTTAAATTTAGCCGGTGCTGGTTTGGTGAACCGTCCAGCCCTTGTCATGACGGCTTTAAGCCGTGAACAGCCTTCCCCTATAACTTTGACGGAGAAAATGATGGATTTGACAGCCATTGCCAGTGCACTATCACTGGCAGAAGATGCTAAAGCGGATGAGATTTTAGCAACGCTTAAAGCGCGCGAAAAAGAACGCGCGGAACTTTGTGCTCAATTGACAAAGGTGCAAGAAGATTTAGCGCTTTTGCAAGAAGAGCAAAAAAATAAGGCTATTGAGAGCCTTTTAGACAAGGCCATTGAAGAGGGCAAGATTTTGCCGGCTGCCCGCGAGGAATATCGTGCACTCTGTAGCTTTGAAGGGGGTGTGGAACATTTTAAAAGTTTGGTCGAGAAGTTGCCGGCGCTTGCCGCTAGGAGTCCTTTGGAGACCTCTTGTCTCAAGCAAGAACCAAAGCTTGCGCCAGAAGAGGTTGCTGTTGCGGCACGCCATTATAAGGAAGAGCAGAAGCAAAAAGGTTTCGACATCACCATTAGCCAAGCAGTTGATTATATTTGCGAACAAAAGGAGCGCCAATCATGAGTACGATGATTTTAATTAAATCTTTTCGCGCCATAGATGTGATTTCACCTTATTGCATTGTTGCAGCGCGCGGTGATGGAATGGTGGCAACGGCTTCTGGTAAGGGTGATAAATTATTAGGGACTGCTGGGTCATTGAGTGCCAAGGCTGGTGAGATGATTGATGTTGGCCAATGTGGTTGGGGCGAAGTGGTTTGTGGAGGCAATGTTTCCTTTGGTGATTTTTTGACCTCTGACCCCAAAGGACACGCCATTAAAGCGGAAGCCGCAGATCGCACCATTGGTATTGCCATGAGTGATGGTTCTGCTGGTGATGTTATTTCTTTTAAAATTAATTAATCGAGGCATAAAATGAACAGACCTTTTCCCATTGATCCAACACTCACCGCTATTGCTATTGGTTATCGCAATCCAGCAGGTTCTCTTATTGGCGATAGAGTTTTGCCACGCGTTTGTGTTTTAAGTGAGGTGTTTAAATATAGTGAATTTCCCTTAGCGGAAAATTTTACCGTGCCTGAGCTTGAGATAGGGCGGAAAGGGCGCCCGAATGTGGTGGAATTTTCTGCCTTTGAACGGGAAGCCAGTGTCAAAGATTACGGACTTGATGATCTTATCCCCAATTCAGATATTGAAGCAGCGGCACGCGCACGAGCAGAAAAGCGCTCTCGTTATAACCCCGAAAAGACAGCTGTAGAGGGACTTGCCAATTTGCTAGAATTGGGGCGTGAAGTGCGTGTTGCAGCGCTTGTGCAAAGAAGTGAAAATTATGCACCAGAGCGGGTGATAACACTTAAAGGTGAGAATAAATTTAGCGATTATGAGAAATCTGATCCTTATGCTGTTTTAGATGAGGCGATGGATAAAAGTCTCGTCTATACGCCCAACACCATTGTTATGGGCAAAGTTGTTTGGTCAAAACTCAAACGTCATCCCAAAATCATCAAAGCTGTTAAAGGGGGTGGCACTGCTGATGGTTTTGTCACCAAGGCGCAATTTGCTGATCTGATGGAAATACACCCCGATCGTTTACTCATTGGTGAATCGCAAGTGAATTTGGCACGTAAAGGGCGTTCGGCACAATTGGCACGCGTGTGGGGCAATAAGATTGCACTGCTTTATATTGACCCTACCAAACAACAGGCAGATGGTTCGGTGATCAGTTGGGGTTTTAGCGCCCAGTTGGGCGAACGTTTGTCTGGAGTGATCCAAGATCCAGATATCGGCTTGTCGGGTGGTAAACGGGTGCGTGTGGGGGAACGGGTGTGTGAATTGGTCGCTGCAAAAGATGCCGGCGTTTTGTTGCAAGAAGTTGTCTAAGGGAAACTTTTAAACATGGCTTATGCAAGCAAAACATTGATTGAAGAGCTCTGGGGTGATGACTTCTTGGATGATTTGTGCGGGATGGATGAGAATTCTGATCCAGTTTTTTCAGAGCAAGCCATTGCCCGCGCGCTCGAACAGGCAAGTGGTGAGATTGATGTGCATTTGTCTCATCGCTACTCAATCCCCATTGCTGGACAGCCAGCGGCTCTGGGTATGATCTGTGTCAATATTGCTGTTTATAATTTAGCCATACGCCATACGGCACTGACCACGACTATTGAAGATCGTTACAAACAGGCGGTTGATTTGCTGAAACGTATTGCCGAAGGCAAAGCGGGTTTAGGCATAGATGAACCTAAAATTATGAGCGAAGATGGTCCCGTGCGTGATGGGGCTTTCTTCCATGCCAAGCCGCGTTTGATGGGAAGATAATATGTCTGTTGCAACCCATATTGAGATTAAAGAGACAGGGCTTGAAGCGGCTTTATCCTTTTTGCAAAAGGGAGCTGATCGCTCGATGGGGACTTTGGCACAAGGGGTTGGGCGTCTCATTCAAGAAAGCACAAGGCGGCGGATTCAAAGTGAAAAAATGTCTGCTCAAGGAGAGAAGTGGAAAAACAATCATGCCCGCACCTCCATTCTTTATGCCAGTGGGGCGCTTTCACGCTCCATTGATATGAAAGCTTCACCAGAACAGGTGATTGTGGGCTCTGGGTTGGTTTATGCGCGGATTCATCAATTAGGTGGGGTTATTCACCCGAAAAATGGCAAGACACTGCGCTTTTTTCTTAAAAGCGGCAATGCACACCGCTTTGTTTGTGTGCATCAAGTGACCATGCCCGCACGCCCTTATTTGGGGCTTTCAGAGCACAATAAAGTGGAAATTGTCAAAGCGACAGAAGACTGGCTGGAAAGGGTCTTTGCATGAGTCAAACGATTAAAAATGCTAGGCGCATTAATCAGTTTCGTGAAGCGGTGATAAGAAGCCTTAAAGGCGCTTTACCGGATGTGCGTGATTGCGGCTGTCAATTTGGACGTTTTAACTTAGAAGAGCTTGAAACACAGATGCTGGTGGCTCCAGCAATACGGGTTGCGGTGTTAGAAAGCCGTTTGAATCCTGTAGCAAGTGGACAGATGAGTGCTGATCTTCATTTAGGGGCTTTTATTATTACCACAGGTAAAGAGCGTGATGTTTCCAGTTGGCTTTTAGCAGAAGCCATTGCGGTGCTTTGTCATAGCGGGCAATTGTGGGGACTAACGCATTTGAGTGCCCCGCGTGAGGTGCAAATTGAACCGATTATCTCTGCGGCGATTAAGCAGCGTGGTGTATCGATAAGCGTGGTGGAATGGCACCAAGATTTGCATCAGTTGGGACAGGATATTTTTTGTGATGAGGGACAACTCAAAAGTGGTTTGATTTCATGGGACAATGAGGTGGGGGCATGAATGACGCACATCTCTTAAGTGATACCTTTCGACAAATCATGAAGCGTCTTGATGCCCTTGAACGCTGTCTTGCCAACCAGCACATGATCGGGCGGGTTGTGCAAGTTGATGGTCATAGGGTGCGGGTGAAACTTTGCGAACAGGGTTCTAATGGACAAGCGGTTTTATCGCCTTGGCTACAAGCGCAAGAAGCGGCGGGGGCTGTTTCCAGCAATATGCCTTTCAATGTTGGTGATTCGGTGCGGTTGTTGAACCCCCATGGCGAAATTGGTTCTGCCTCTCTGGTGGTGCGCGATAGCTATAGTGAGGATGCGCCTAATCCCGCACGCTCTTTCCAAGAACTTGCTCTGTGTTATGCCGGTGGCGCTTTGCGGATGACAAAAGATGAACTTATTCTCTCCCATGGGGAAAATCAAATTCATTTGAGTGAAAAAGGTTTGGTGCTTTCTCATCAAGCAACCCGTGTTGAATTAACGGGCAGTGTGCACATTCAAGCAGAAGATTTACAGCATAATCAAAAATCTGTTGGCGCAAGCCACAAACACGGTGGGGTCAAAATGGGTCCCTCCACAACCTCTTCCCCTCTTTAAAGGAGTTTTATCATGCGTGAGAACACTTATGTTATTTTAACCAATGCCGATTTTGTTGCAGGCAAGCGTTCACCAGGCAAGGGTGAGGAAATTTGTTTAAGTGAGGAAGCGGCTAAATATCCGTTGCTGCTTGGTCAGATCGCTGAAAAACCAGCCCCTGTTGTTTCTGCGCCCCCAACTGTTTCTACCACAAAGACAAGCAAAGGGGCTTAAAGCATGCGGTGCGGGATGAGCGAAAAGGATGGCTCTCTTTTATATGGCTTTGCACATTGCCAACAGTCACTTCGTAAATGTCTGACGACAAGAATTGGGACACGGGTTTTGCGTCGTCATTATGGATGTGATGTTGGAGCATTCCAAGATGCCAATGCTGATCCTGCGACGATGATGCAGCTTTATCAAGCAATTGTTGAAGCACTCGATGATCCAGAGTGTGGAGAGCCTGGGTTCTCGTTGCAGAGGATTGATCTGACAAAAGCAACGCGTGAAGGCACATTCCATTTTGTTTTAACGGGTGTTTTTTATCCCAATGGGCATTTGGGGGATTGGTCACACAAAGAGCCAATGAGCATCAATTTAGAGGTTGGTGATGACTGAGTTTGAACCTTTATCCCTCCCACAAATTATTGAAGAGCTTTCTGTTGAAACAATTTTAGAGCAAAAGATCACGCGTTTGACTGAGCTTTTTGCGGCGCATCATATTCCTTATAATGTGGAAAAGACGGCTTATGATCCGGTGGTCATTCAATTACAAGCGGCGGCTTATGAAGAGTTGCTATTGCGCCAGCGAATTAATGAAGTGGCGCGGGATAATTTACTCACATTTGCCCATGGAACAAGTTTAGATCATTTGGGGGATTTTCATGGGGTCACGCGCCTTTTGGATGAAGATGATGAGCGGTTTCGCCGCCGCATTCGTTTGAATAGACAAGGGCATTCCACAGGGGGCACAGCGCCACGTTATCAATATTTTGCCCTCTCAAGCGATATCCATGTCAAAGATGCTTTTGTTTATCGTGAGGGTAAAAGTCCGCTTATTCATGTTGCGCTTTTTAGTGACGCTCCTTCAGGGGTGGCTGATGAGGCTTTAATTGCAAAGGTGCAAGCAGCCCTTGATGCCCCCCATGTTAAAATGACCAATGACCACATCTTTGTAAAAAGCGGGGTACAGCGGATGATCAATGTTTCTGCTGATTTTTGGTTGTTACCGGATGAAGGCTCCTTTGTTTTGGAAAGAGCGGAGCAGAATTTAAGAGCAGAATGGGCGCGTGCGCAAAGGCTTGGGCGTGATTTGTCTTTAAGTTGGATACTAAGCCGCTTGATGGTTGAGGGCGTTCACCATGTGAACATAACGCAACCTTGTGAGGATATTTTGGTCGCACCGGATGAAGCCGTCGCACTAGGGGATATTGTCTTGTCTGAACGGGGGCGTGCTTATTGATGCTTTCCTCACTTTTGCCCCCAAATTCGAGCTTGTTTGAACGTTGTTTTGCAGAAGCAATGGCTCTTGACCCTCACGTTAAAATGGCACTCGAAGAAATACCCCGCGCGAAATTTATTACGCGTCCGCCTTCTTGGTTGCCCTTTTTAATAGACGAATATGGCTTACAAGAATTAAACCCTTATTTCTCTAACCTTTATGATTTAATTGATCAGGGTCTTGCATGGCAAAATATTCGCGGCTCCCTTGCGGCAATAGAGATAGGGCTTGAATGGCTAGGGATTTCGGCACGCTTTCAACCCGCCTGGACGGGGCGAGCATGGTGGAATTCCTTTCAACTTGATTTTGATCAGTTGCCTGAACGCAAAAGCCTTGAAGCCATTGGAGCGATTACCGACCTTTCCAAAAGTTTGCGCTCTGATTTTCGTCGTGGGACCTATGGTTATGATGTGCAAGCTGTTGAATGCAATATGTCACGCCTTGATGACAGCATGTTGGAGTATGAAAGCGGTGTTCGTTTAACAGCTGGGGACACTTTGTTTTCCTTTGGACGCACAACAGAAATCAATCACACGCTCACAAGAGAAGAAGGCAGGCTTATTGGTAATTGGATAGATGATGGGGATGAAGAGTTAAGCTGGGACCTTATTGATTATCCATGGGATATGGCAAATTTTCCGTGGTGTTCGGTCAAAAAACATGAACGCGATATACTCATGGCAGAGTGGTTTAGCAACCGCACGCTTTATCTCGTGTTAAGAGACAGCCAAAATAGCGTGATTGGGTATCGCAGATGCTATGCTGTAGCGCCTGTCGAACAGGCTTTGGATGGTGTGTATAGCCATTGTGGTAACAGATTCCAGCCCTCCTCGATGGGCACGGCGCTTTTTCTGGCAGCCCGCACAGATTTTCACGATGTTGACGGGAAACAAGCAGCGTTTGTTTCCATTCTCGTTCATGGCTCTCTTGCACAACAAACCCCTCCTGGCAAGCTTTGGCTTGAAGCTCATGAACTGCGTGGTGGTGTAGAGATACTCAAAACGCCTATCAATATTCCTTTGCGTGCCGATGTTCGCGAACAATTCAAGATTTTATTGAGGTTTTAATATGAAGCATGAAAGTGGTTTACCCTTTGCAATTGACAGATCTCGCGGCAAAGAGGAACAACAAAGCGTGGTGTTTTATGGCACGCGTCCCTTTATTCAAAGTGGTGAACTCAATGAAGTTCAAACCATCATCAGGGGACGGCATGACCGCTTGGGGCGCCTTGTGGCACAAGAAGGAGACCGCGTTGAACGGGCTGATGCTTTTGTCAATAAAGAGACAAAGACCGTCACTTTAACGGATGGCAAGATTTATATCGCAGGCGATATTTTCCCCGTTGCACCCGCTGTACTCAACAATGTTGCCATGATTGGGCGNAGACCGCGTTGAACGGGCTGATGCTTTTGTCAATAAAGAGACAAAGACCGTCACTTTAACGGATGGCAAGATTTATATCGCAGGCGATATTTTCCCCGTTGCACCCGCTGTACTCAACAATGTTGCCATGATTGGGCGTGTGGAAATTGGTGTAAAGCTACAAAAGAAATGGGTGACATATGAGGATGATCCAGAGCTGTTGGGGCAAGTTGCCGGCAGTTTGGCAGAAGGAGAGCCCGGAGCGGCACGCGAAACAGCAAAACTTGTCTGGGCTCTCAAAGATGATGAGCAGCAAGGGGCTTTCTTTCCGGTCTATATCTTACAAGATGGCGTTTTGATTGATCAAAAATCGCCCTCACTCCTTGAACCGGCCATGCAAGCTATTGCGACGTACGACCGCGCCCATGGGCATTATATCGTGGGGGGATGCCGTGTAAGTGCATTGGGAGCCAATAACGGTTGCCAAGTCTTTAGTATTCAAGAAGGAGAAGCCAATATCAATGGCTTTAAACGCAAGCGCCTTGCCGCCTTGCGCCATGAAGAGATGCAA